>NZ_QHHW01000054.1:0-525597 GCF_003947325.1 Amycolatopsis sp. WAC 01375 | reverse complement strand
CCGGGGCCCCGCCCGTGGTGGTGCCTCCGGCCGTCCCGCCGGCGCAGCAGCCCGTGCCGCCCGCGCAGCAGGTGCCGCCTCCGGCGCCTCCGGCCGCACCCCCGGCGCCGACCCCGGCGCCCGCCGAGCCGCCCGCGCCCTCGCCGGTGATTCCGGCGCCTCCGGTGATGACGGCGTCGACCCCGGCCGGCGGTGTCCAGCTCCAGCCCGGTGAAGAAGCCAGCCTGCCGATCACCGTGCGCAACGACGGTGGATCGAAGTCCGAGCCCGTGGCGGTCTCGCTGAACCTGCCGAAGGGTGTGCGGGCCGTTCCCGCCGCCGGTGGCGGCGCGATGGGCGTCAACGGCTTCCGGCAGCAGGCGCCCGCTCCGATCGCGGTCAGCTGCCCCGGCGGCACCGGCACGGTGACCTGCCGGACCGGTACCGGCCTCGAACCCGGGCAGTCCGCGGTGCTGACCTTCCGGCTGCTCGCCGATGAAACGGCCGTGGACGGCAGCGTGGTGACCGGTTCGGTGACGGCGGGCGCGCAGATCAAGGTGTCGGTCGCGGTGAAGGTCAAGGTGCCCGCCCCGCCGGACGGCGTCGACCTGAGTGCCGAGGGCGACGGGCTGTCGGCGTTCCCGTGGAACCACCATCCGCTGATGAAGATCCGGGTGAAGAACACGGGCAAGACGACGAAGCCGGTCACGATCACCATCGACCACCGCGTGTTCTACTCCTGGAGCGCGTACGGCATCCGCTGCACCCCGACCGGCGAAGGCGCGTCGTGCACTTCGCGCGGCTCGCTGGCCCCGGGCCGCGAGGTGGGGCTGCTGGTCCGGTTGAAGGGCCGCCCGGCGGAAAACGTCCCGGTGATGGTGAACGCCACCCTCGGCGTCGCCAAGGCGAAGCCGGTCGCGGTCTACTTCGGCTGCTGGCACCACTGGTGTGACGACAACGCGCTGCTTCCGCCGACCACGGTGCCGTCGCTGCCTTCGATCACTTCGAAGCCCTCGGGCACGCCTGAGACGACGAAGCCGGGCCGGCCAGGGTGGCCTTCTCCGTCGAAGAAGCCTTCGCCGTCAGCGACGCCTTCGGAGCCTGCGAAGCAGCAGCCCGCCCCCGCGGAGCCGACCACGACCACGAGCGCGCCGCCGCGGCCGGACAAGACGAAGCCGTCCACTCGCCCCAACGGAGTGGTCGACCGTATTTTCCAGTAGCGTCGCGCGCATGCGGGGGAAGCATCGCGAACTGCTGCGATTCGTCTTGGTCGGGGGCGCGAGTTTCGTCATCACGATGACGATCACCTATGGCCTGAAGTTCACCGTGCTGACCGACAAACCGGTGACCGCGCTGATCATCGGCGTGCTGGTGGCGACCGTTTTTTCGTACGTCGCGAACCGTGAATGGTCCTTTCGCACCCGCGGCGGCCGTGAGCGAGCCCACGAAGCGGCGCTTTTCTTCCTGATCAGCGCGATCGCGCTCGGCCTCAACGCGCTTCCGCAGCTGGTTTCGCGGTACGTGTTCGACCTGGAGCAGCCGCATGTCGGGCTGCTGACCCAGGAGATCGCCGACTTCGTCAGCGGTGTGCTCATCGGGACCCTGCTCGGCACACTGTTCCGCTGGTGGTCGTTCAAGAAGTGGGTCTTCCCGGAGGCCGACGCGCGGCCGCGGCTGCTGCGGGGCGGCGGACCGGAGATTTCCGACATTCCCGACGACTCTGCCGCCTGACCGTCACGCGACAGCAAAGGTCCCTTGCTCTCTTTCCGCAGGTCAGCGGACCGAGTGGCAGCAAAGGTCCCTTGCTCCCCCGGGCGGCCGGGCACACGGGTGGCGTGTTGCGAAAGCCACTTTCGCAACCTTCAACGTTGCGAAAGTGGCTTTCGCAACATCAGCGGCGGCATGGCCGGCGATCAGCCCGCGTCACAGAAACGCCCAAAGCGTCATATAACGCACTGTCCATCCCCTCCCGGCCCATTCGACGGGCGAAGCGAATTAGACTGATCCGGTGACCGTGGTCGAATCCGTCCTTTCGAGGACGCCCGAGCCGTTCCGATCCGTGCTGATCAAGCACCGTGAGCTGTTGAAGTTCGCGATCGTGGGCGGCACGACGTTCCTCGTCGACAACGGCGTCTGGTACCTGCTGAAACTCACCGTGCTGGAGTCGAAGCCGACCACGGCGAAGGCGATCGCGATCATCGTCGCGACGATCGTGTCGTACATCCTGAACCGCGAGTGGTCCTTCCGGACCCGCGGCGGCCGCGAGCGGCATCACGAGGCGGCGCTCTTCTTCGTGATCAGCGGGATCGCCGTGGTGGTCAACCTGATCCCGCTCTACACGTCGCGCTACATCTTCGACCTCGAAGTGCCGCATGTGACGCGGTTCGTCCAGGAGTTCGCCGACTTCACGAGCGGGTCGATCATCGGCATGCTCCTGGCGATGTTCTTCCGCTTCTGGGGCTTCAAGAAGTGGGTCTTCCCGGATGAGCTGGGCAAACGCCGCCGGGACAGCGACGAACCGGACGACGACGTCGTTCCTCTCCGCTAAGTACTTGTCAAACGACATGTGATTGTCTAGGGTCATCCATGTCAACGCTCCTTCACTGATGACGCCGGCCGGGTTCGTACGGTCGAGCGGGACGAATCCGAGGTGATCGCCAAGCGCGAAGAGGACCGCATCCGGTTCGGATGACGGTTGAGCCTTTTCCCGTCTTGGCGGGGATCCGGGGCTGCTTTCGAGCACCGCTCCGCGTCCCTCGCGTTCCCTCGTTTCTTCCAGTGAACGGATCTTTTCTTGAGCACCGCTCTCGGCGCGCCTCCGCGCGCCCGAAACACCCTTGCCCTCGTCGGGCTCTTCGCCGCCGTGTTCCTGGCGATGCTCGACGCCCAGGTCGTCGCGACCGCGCTGCCGCGCATGGTCGGCGAACTCGGCGGCGCGACGTCGTTCGCCTGGGTCACCACCGCCTACCTGCTGGCGGGCAGCGTCAGCGCGCCCGTCTACGGAAAACTCGGTGACCTCTTCGGCCGCAAGCGCGTCGTGCTCGTCGCGATCGCGTTGTTCGTCCTCGGCTCCCTCGCCTGCGCGCTCGCGCCGACGATGCCGCTGCTGATCGCCGCCCGCGTCCTGCAGGGCGTCGGCTCCGGCGGCCTGTTCGTCGCGGTCGCCGCGATCATCGGCGAACTGTTCCCGGGTCGCGAAGGCGCCCGCTACTTCGCCTGGTTCTCGATCTGTTTCGCCGGGTCCTCGCTGGCGGGCCCGGTCGTCGGCGGCGTCCTGACCGACCTCGCCGGCTGGCGATCGATCTTCGGGGTCAACGTGCCGATCGGGGTGGTCGCGTTCGGCATCGTCGCGCGATTCCTGCGGCTCGAACGACGCCGCAAGACCGCGCCGTTCGACTTCGCGGGCATCGTCGTGCTGTCCGGCGCGATCGTCGGCTTGACCCTGGCGACGCCGCTTTCGGCGTCGATCGGCGCCGTACTGCTCGTCGCCTTCCTGGTCATCGAACGCCGGGCGGCCGAACCGGTCATCCCGCTCCGGCTCTTCCGCGCCAGGATGTTCGGCCTGAGCGTCCTGGCCAGTGCGGCGGCCGGGTTCGTCTTCCTGGGCTCGGTCAACTACCTGGCGCTCTTCCTGCAGACCGCGGGCGGCGCCGGACCTTCGGAAGCCGGACTCCTGCTGCTGCCCATGACCCTCGCGGTCGCCGCGTCGTCGATGGTCGCGGGCCGGATCATCGCCAAGACCGGCGCCTACCGCTGGGCGCCGATCCTCAGCATGACCCTCGGCCTCGCCGCCGCCCTCGCCATGTCCACAATGGACGAAACGACGCCGCTGCCGCTCGTCGTCGCCTATCTCGTCCTGTTCGGCGCGGCGGCCGGGCTCAACATGCAGGTGCTTTCCATGGCGGCCCAGCAGGACGTCGCCCGGACCGATCTCGGCGCCGTTTCGGCGACCGTCGGTTTCCTGCGTTCACTCGGCACCACGGCCGGGTTGACCGTCTTCGGCGCGGTGTTCACGCAGGCGTTCACCGACGACAGTCCCGCCGGATACGCGTCCGCGCTCGGCGGCGTGTTCCGGGTCATGGTCCCCGCACTGGCCATCGGACTCGCCGCTTCCCTCTTCCTGCCGCGCGTTTCCTTGCGGCGCAACCACTAAAGGAGTCTTTCGATGATCCTCGTACTCGGTTCCACCGGCAAAATCGGCCGCGAACTCGTTCCCGCCCTGCTGGACAAGGGCGCCCGCGTGCGTGCCCTGACACGCGACCCCGCCCGCGCCAGGATCGACCCGCGTGCCGAGGTCGCCGCCGGCGATCTCGACGCTTTCGATCCCGCGCTGCTCGACGGCGTCGACCGCGTGTTCGTCCTGACCTCCGGGCACGGTTCGGACCCGCTCGCCCAGGAACGCACCGTGCTCAAGGCCGCCGCCGGTGTCGCGCACGTCGTCAAACTCTCCACCACCGGAGTCCACTTCGGACAGACCGACCCGATCTCCCTCGTGCACGCCGAGGCCGAACAGTCCGTGCGCGAAGCCGGGCCGGCCTGGACGATCCTGCGTCCCGGCACCTTCATGGACAACCGGTTCGCGTGGCTGCACGCCGTCCGCGGCGACGGGGTCATCCGCGTCCCCGAGGGCGATCCGTCGTCCGCGCTGGTGCACGCCCGCGACATCGCCGAAGTCGCCGCGACCGTGCTGACCAGCGACGGGCACGCGGGCAGGACGTACCCGATCACCGGCGGCGAAGCGCTCACGACGCGGCGGCAGGTCGAAATCCTCGGCGACGCGCTCGGGCGGCGGCTGACGTACGTCGAAGAGCCCGAAGCCGATTCTCGGGCTCGAATGCTCGGGTACGGCTGGCCCGCTTCCGCGGTCGACGGGATCTTCGAGCTCAAACGGCAGTCCGCCGGGAATGAGGAGATCGTGTTCGACACCGTGCGCGAACTGCTCGACCGGGCGCCGCTGACGTTCGCCGACTGGGCCCGCGAGCACGCCGCCGCCTTCGCCTGACCTGCGGAAAGGGAGCAAGGGACCTTTGCTGTCGCCTGGCTCTTGGGTCCGTGAAGGCCTCCTTCCCTACCTTCAGAGTAGGGAAGGAGGCCTTCACGGTCACGCGTGCAATGAAAGGCTCCTTCCTTGCAAATTTTGCAAGGAAGGAGCCTTTCATTGCATCGGCGGCGAGCGGGAGGTACGGGCGGGAGGGACAGGCGCGAGAGCAAGGGACCTTTGCTACCACCCGCCCGCGACTCCCTTCGCGTACTTGTGACCTAACACTGCGCCGAAAGGGTTAATGGGTTGGGCGTACTCCGGCGATACGCGACACTCATCAGGCGTTTAATTCTCGCCGGTCCGCTGTCCGGACCACGCGTTGTCCACGTCCGGCCCTCTCGCTAACGTGCCGCGTCGGGGAGACAGGGGGAACCAGATGAACGAACGCCTTAGCGTGCTCGTGGTCGACGACCATCCGTTGTTCCGGTTCGGGGTCTGCACGCTGCTCGCCAACGAGCCGCGGATCGACGTGGTCGGCGAGGCCGCGAACGGCGCGCACGCGATCAGCGCGGCGAGCGCCCTCGCGCCCGACGTCGTGGTCATGGATCTGCATCTGCCCGACATCAGCGGCGCCGAAGCGACCCGGCACATCGTCGCCGAACGGCCCGGCGTCGGGGTGCTGATGCTGACGATGGCGGACGAAAGCGAATCGGTTTTCTCCGCGATGCGTGCCGGAGCCCGCGGATATCTGCTCAAAGACGCCGAGCCCGACGAAATCATCCGTGCCGTTCACGCCGTCGCGAGGCGCGAAGCGATCTTCGGGCCCGACATCGCGACGCGGGTTCTCGGCTTCTTCAACCACACTCAGCCGAGTACGGACACGGTGTTCCCGGAACTGACCGTCCGCGAACGAGAGGTCCTTTCGCTCATCGCGGGCGGGCACAGCAACACCGCCATCGCCAGCACCTTGTGTCTCAGCCCGAAGACCGTGCGGAACCATATTTCCAACGTCTTCAGCAAACTCCACGTCGCCGACCGCGCCGAAGCCATCGTGCGCGCCCGCGAAGCCGGGCTGGGTCGTTGAAAAGCGGAATTTGAAAACCCCGATAAGGGCGGCTTTTCGGGCAATGTCGGGACCGGAGTCCCATGCGCCCGGGACACCTCACCCGGCAGGGTGAGCAGTGCGAGGGGTGGGACCCTCGCACCGTTCGAGGGGAATGGGAATCACATGTTCGAACCGAACCGGACGCCAGTGGTCGTCCGCGCCACCGATCCGATTTTGCACAACGGCGTCTGCATGACGCTCCGCTCCCGTGACGATGTCTGGCTGGTGGACGGGGAGACCGCCGACCCGACGATGGTGGCCCTCCTGGTCACCGACCGCCTCGACGAGGCGATGACGCAGCTGCTGTCCGCACTGCATCACCAGGGGTTCACCCGCATCGTGCTCGTCGCGGGTGAAGTCGACGACAACGAAATCCTCAGCGCCATCGAGCACGGCGTCTGCGCGGTCGCCCGCCGTTCCGAGGCGGGCGCCGACGTCCTGGTCCGGCTGATCAAGGCGGCCGCGGCCGGGGAAGGCGCGTTGCCGCCCGACCTGCTCGGCAGGTTGCTGCACCGGGTCTCACGGCTGCAACGCCAGGTGCTGCAGCCGCGCGGCCTGCAATTCGGTGGCATGAGCAGCCGGGAGACCGAGGTGCTCAAACTGGTCGCGTCAGGGTTCTCGACGCAGGAGATCGCCGATCAGCTCTGCTACTCACAGCGCACGGTGAAGAGCATCCTGCACGACGTGACCAACCGGTTCCAGCTCCGGAACCGCTCGCACGCGGTGGCGTACGCACTGCGTGAGGGATTGATCTGACCCCGTGATCACCCAGGTCGACGAGGCGTTGTGCCTGCTCATCGCGCCTCATCTGCCGGAGGGGACGGTGGTCCGGCTGGATCCGCCGAAACCCACCTGGCAGACCGAGACGCGGGTGTCGAGCGTCGATCTGTTCCTCTTCGCCCTGCACGGCGCCGGCCCGGGAACCGGCGCCGTGCGGGCGAAGCGGTGCGAACTGTCCTATTTGGTCACGGCGCGGGCGGACAAGGTCCGGGACGAGCACACCTTGCTCGGCCGGTCGTTGCGGGCGCTGCTCGGGGCCGAGTTCCTCATGGTCGGCGAGCAGCCGTTGCGGATGGCTCTCGGGGAGACCGATCCGACCGGGCTGTGGGTCAGCCTCGGTCTGCCCGCCAGGGCGGCCTTCGTCGTCACGGTCACGGCGGAGTACCGAGACTGAGCAGCGAGGACCGCCGCAGGACCACTCCGCCGATGGACGCCAGCTGCCCGCCGAAGAGTTCGGCCCATTCGGCGGCCGTTCCGGGCGGCCCGCAGTCACCCGCCCGGCCGGCCCACCCCGCGCGGACTTCGAGCCGGTAACCGATCATCCCGGTCAACGTCAGCCCGTTCCGGCTGGCGCCGACCCCGCACCTGCCCCGGTAGAGCCGGCTGTCCGGCGGCTGGAACACCGCGCTCTCCTGGATGAACCGGTGGCCCGCCGCTCCGGTGACGGTCGCGACCGAGGTATCGATCCCGCTGACGAACAGCCCCTTCGAGAGCAGGTCCAGCGCTTCGGCCTCCATCCGTTCCACCACGCCGGGCGGTTTGCGGCACGCGTACAGAGCGCCGTCGAAGGACAACCGCACGGAGATCGCCACCTTGCCGATCTCCAGGGTCGCCGCGGCCACCGGACTCACCGGTGGGCGGTACCGGAACGCCGTCGCACGCACCCCCCGACGGTAGGTCGGCGCACTTCCGCGGCATTGCCCGATCGGGAGATCCTTGGGGAGGTCTTAGCGCGGGACCCGCTCGGCCGGCCAGCGCACTTCGGCCACATCGCCCGGCCGGGGCACCTTCAGGAAGAGACTGAAGACCGCCGGCTGCTTGCTCGACAGCTCCAGCCGTCCCCCGTCGGCCTCGATGAGCGCGCGGGCGAGCGCGAGCCCGACACCGGTCGAGCCGCCACCGGAGAAGCCGCGTTCGAAGATGTGCGGCGCCAGTTCGTCGGGCACGCCCGAGCCGGTGTCGGCGACTTCGATGACGACGGTGCCCTCGGTGTCGCCACGCCGCGCGGCGAGCGTGACCGTACCCGCGCCGTGGCGGAGCGCGTTGTCGAGCAGGACGCCGACGACCTCGCGCAACCGGCCCGGCGTCGCCCTCGCCCTCAGCCCGTCGGTGACCCGGATCCGCAGATGCCTGCCTTCGGCGCGAAGCAGCTGTCGCCACTCTTCGGAGACCTCGGGAAGCACTTCCTGCAGGCTGACCGGCTCCGCGCCGACCTCCCGCGCCGCCCGCGCGGCGGCCAGCAGCTCGTCGAGGGCCTCGGCGAGCCGGTCCGCCTGTTCCTGCGCGGCCTTCGCCTCGTCGACGACGTCCTGGTCGGGGTAGACGGTGAGTGGTTCGAGTCGCAGCTGCAATGCGGTCAACCGGCTCCGCAGCTGGTGGGAGACATCGCCGACGAGCTGGCGTTCCCGCTGGACGAGCTGCGCGAGCGCCGAACCGGACGCGTCGAGCGCTTCGGCGACCATGTCGAGCTCGCCGACGCCGTAGCGCTTGGGATCCGGCCGGAAGTCGCCGCCGCCGAGTTTGACCGCGCGATCCGCGACGTGTCTCAGCGGTTTCGCGAGCCTTCGCGCGGTCACCGTCGCGACCACCGTTCCGGTGCCCACCGACAGCACGACCAGCAACAGCACGAGCAGCGTCACCTGAGTCTGGCGAGTGCGCATCGGCCCGGCGGGCACGGCCAGCTCGACCTCGCCGTGCAACGCGATCGGCGCCCGCTCGGACACCACGTCCGAACCGGGGTCGGAGCCGTACCGCTTCTCGATCTGCCCCTGCGCGCGGACGGTCAGCAAACCGCCCTGCGGGACGGCGACCCGGACGAGGTCGAGGTTGATCGGCTGGCCGACGGCGATCTCGTTGTCCAGTGTCGCCGCGATCCCGCGGGCCGAGGAAGCGAGGTTCTCGCGGTTGAGGTTCTCGACCAGCTGCCAGGCGGTGATCCCCAGCGGGATGCCCAGCACCGCCGCGGTGACCGCGACGGCGAGCAGGATCGCCAGCAGGATGCGACGGCGCATGCTATTCCGCGTTGAAGCGGAAGCCGACGCCGCGGACCGTGGCGATCCGCCGTTCGCCGTCGCCGTTCCCGCCGGGTTTACCCGCTCGACCGGCGGCTTCGTCGGCCGCGATCGCGAGCTTCCGCCTGAGCCACGACATGTGCATGTCGAGGGTCTTCGAGGTCTTCGATTCGAGGTCGTTCCACACCTCGGCGAGGATCTCGTCGCGGCTGACCACCTGGCCCGCGCGGCTCATCAGCACCCGGAGCAGCTCGAACTCCTTGTTCGCCAGCTGCACCTCGTGCAGGTCCACGGTGACCATCCGGGCGCCGAGGTCCATCCGCACTCCCCCGGCTTCGAGCACGTCGGGGGCCCGGCGGCGGAGCAGCGCCCGGATGCGGGCCAGCAGTTCGGCGAGCCGGAACGGCTTGGCGACGTAGTCGTCCGCGCCGGCGTCGAGCCCGACCACGAAATCGACCTCGTCGGTGCGCGCGGTGAGCATCAGCACCGGCACCTCGGTGCCGCTGGCGCGCAGGCGGCGGCACACCTCGAGCCCGTCCATTCCGGGCAGGCCGAGATCGAGGACCAGCAGGTCCACCCGATCGCTCTCGGTCGCGTCGAGAGCGGCGGGACCGTCGCCGACGACACGCACGTCATACCCCTCCCGCTGGAGTGCGCGGGAAAGCGGATCGGCGATGGCCGGGTCGTCCTCGGCGAGTAGCACCATGCTCACCTGGCCAACTCTACGACTGCCGGGCGTGAAAGCATCGTGACCGTGCCTGGCTACGAGAATGATCTGGAACTCGCCACCCGGCTGGCCGACGCCGCCGACGCCATCACCACCGCCCGGTTCCGCGCGCTCGACCTGGCCGTGGAGCGCAAACCCGACCGGACGCCGGTGACCGACGCCGACACCGCCGTCGAAGACGCCATCCGCGCGATCCTCGCCACGGACCGGCCGGAAGACGCGGTCCTCGGCGAGGAACGCGGCGGCACCGCGGCGACCGGCCGCGCCTGGGTGCTCGACCCGATCGACGGGACGAAGAACTTCCTGCGCGGCGTCCCGGTCTGGGCGACGCTGATCGCGCTGGTCGAAGACGGCGACCCCGTCGTGGGCATGATCAGCGCGCCCCTGCTCGGCCGCCGTTGGTGGGCCGCCGCCGGCGACGGTGCCTGGATGAGCGACTCCGCCGGTGAGCGCCGCATCTCGGTGTCGAAGGTCGCGTCCCTCGAAGACGCGTATCTGTCCACAACGGACCTGAACTCGTGGTCGGACTACCACTCACGCGAGAAGTACCTCGACCTCGTCGACGCGTGCTGGGAAAGCCGCGCTTTCGGCGATTTCTGGCACCACTGCCTGGTCGCCGAGGGCGCGCTCGACGTCACCGCGGAATGCATCGTGAACCCGTGGGACGTCGCGGCTGCCCAGGTGCTGGTCACCGAAGCCGGTGGCCGGTTCAGCGACCTCGACGGTGAGGCGCGCTACGACAACGGCTCGGCGCTTTCGACGAACGGCCTGGTCCACGACGAGGTCTTGGCGATCCTGAAGCGCTGAACGCGCGGAGTCACTGCGCCCCGGGCAGCAGGCCGACCGCGCCGCGCGCGACCTGAGACCAGGCGAGGCGGCCGAAGAGGTAGTGGCAGGCGACCTGTTCGCTGGTGAACCGCGCCCAGTCGTACCGGTTGCCCTGCTCACGCCAGAAGACCTCCCAGGCTGGCTCGGCGTCTTCTTCCTCGGTGCGCATGAGGCACCAGGCGTTGTCCGTCTCCGCGCCGACCGAGACCACCTCGGCGGGCACACCCAGCGCGGCCAGCCACCGCAAGATCGTCCCCGTGTTCACCGAACCTCCCCCGTGACGTCCGCCAGGAAGCCCAGCGTGACGAGTTCATCGGCGCCCAGCACCGTGCGAAAGCGCACCCCGCCGCCCGGCTGGCCGAACCATTCGGCGGTCACCGACCGCCAGACCGGCAGCGGCCGGACGACGCGGTAACGCCGGTACGTGGTGACCTGGTCTGGCGGCAGCGAACGCATCGGGAACAGGGTCCCGTCCTCGGCGAACACCCGGCCGTGCTGATCCCCGAAGCGGTCGAGACGAGTGCCGGCTTCGAGCATCGTCGGCGTCGCAGGATCGATGCCGCCCTCGGGAAAGAGCTCGGCGGGCGGCCACAGATAACCGTCTTCTCCGGCGAAGCGCGCCGTCCAGTCCTCTTGGGACGCTCCGCCCCACGGGTCGTGTCCCCTGGTCAACGCCGGCGGGGGCACGACGGCCGGAGTCGTCGGCGATCGCCGGAAGCCGCTGCTGACGTGCGACAACGCGTCCAGATCGTCCAGCACGTCCGCTTCGGGGTGATCCTGCGGGCCGGAACCGCCTTCGGGGAGCGGCAACTGGCGCGCGGGTTTCCCCATCGCGACCGGCAGATGCCCGATGGGGAACATGTGCACGAGGAACAGCGCGATCACGCTCTCCCGTTCGGTCCGCAAAGCCCCCATGGGCGGCGGGGCGACGGGCCTGGGCGGGAACGGCACCCGCAGCGGCGCCATCGCGGGCGGCCACGGCGAAGGCGCGTACGGAGCGCGCGCCCCGTGCGGCGGTGTCGGCGCGTCGTCGTACTGGACGGGCAGCCGGATCGGGCCCGTTCCGGCCTCGCTCGGATCGGTCACCGCACCTCCCCCAAGGAATCGAACCCCACCGGTGACGGGGGAGGCAGCGGACAGGACGCGTTACGACCTTAGCGCCGACCGGCGTTCTCGTCGGCGGATACCCGAAAGCGCATCAAGGCCCGCGCGGGCGGGCGACGTTCGACGAGGGCGAAACCCGCCTTCGTGAACGTGCTCACCGTGCCGTGGTACAGATCCGCTCCCGGCCGCGAAGTCGACCGCGGCCTTCAGCAGGGCGACGGAAACCCCTTGACGACGGCTCTTCCTGCCGATGTAGAAGCACGTCACCGACCAGACCCCGGTCTGGTCGCCAGCCGGGGGTTGTCCAGCCGGGGCGGGACGGCGACCCAGCCGACCGGCTCGTCGTCGGCCAAGGCCAGCAGCCCCAACGGTTTCCCGGCGGTGACCTCGTCGCGCACGTGTGCCTTGCGGCCGTCCTTGCCCGCCTGTTCGAACTCGGGACCGGTCAGCCGGAGAAGGCGCACCAGCAGCCGCCCTGCACTCCGCCGGGCCCGGACAACCGCTCGAAAAGCGGCCAGGTCTCGTCCGTGAGTTCGGCGAACCTCATCCGGCGAGCGCGTTGACCACCCGGGACGGGCTCGGCCTGCCCAGCTTCCCTGCCATCCACTTGCTCGTCGCCACCAGCGCGTCGAGGTCGACACCGGTTTCGACGCCGAGACCGTCGAGCATCCACACGAGGTCTTCGGTGGCGAGGTTCCCGGTGGCCGATTCGGCGTACGGGCAGCCACCGAGCCCACCGGCCGAAGAGTCCACAGTGGACACACCGCAGCGCAGGGCCGCCAGCGTGTTCGCGAGTGCCTGGCCGTAGGTGTCGTGGAAATGGACGGCCAGCCCGTCGACATCGGCGAACTGCCCGATCAGCGCCTCGACCTGGCCCGCGGTGGCGACGCCGATGGTGTCCCCGAGCGAGAGCTGCGAGCAGCCCAGGTCCAGGAGCCGCTTACCCACTCCGGCGACCTGCGAGGCCGGGACGGCGCCCTCCCACGGGTCGCCGAAGCACATCGACACGTAGCCGCGGACGTCGAGACCTTCGGCCCGCGCCCGGGTGACGACCGGCTCGAACATCGCGAACTGGTCGTCCACCGTCGAGTTGAGGTTCTTCTCGGCGAAGGTCTCGGTGGCGCTGGCGAAGATCGCGATCTGCGAGACGCCGGCCTCCAGCGCCCTGTCCAGCCCGCGCTCGTTCGGGACGAGCACCGGATACCGGACGCCCTCGCGCTTTTCGAGCCCGGCCAAGAGCTGCTCGGCGTCGGCCAGCTGCGGCACCCATTTCGGGCTCACGAAACTGGTCGCCTCGAGCGTGGTCAGCCCGGCACCGGCGAGCTTGTCCAGGAATTCGAGTTTGACCTCGACCGGGACGATCGACTTCTCGTTCTGGAGGCCGTCACGCGGACCGACCTCCCAGATCGTCACGCGTTCCGGCAACGCGGCGGCCGACGGGACGCGGTCGGGCAGCCCCAGCTCTCGCGTGCCCATCAACGCCGCCGGTTTCCGCGCGGCGGGGGCCCTTGCGGCGGCAGGGGTTCGGTCTGCTGCGGCGCGCCGGCGGCAGGCGGCGCGAAGTCGTCGTACGGGTTGTCGTTGACTTCGCGGTAGATCACCGTGTGCACGCGCTCGACCTTGGGGATGTCGTCGAACTTCAGCGGTTCGTCCGAAGCGGACTCGATCACCAGCGTGCCGCAGCCGAACACGCGGTCCAGCAGGCCGTGCTCGAACTGGACGCTGTTGATCCGCGACAACGGGATGTCGATCCCGGTCCGCTTGAGCACGCCTTCACGGGCGATCAGCCGATCCGTGGTCACGATGAAATGCGTGGTGCGCCAGCGGACGAACGGAGCGAGGAAGAGCCATACGACGAGACCGAGCCCGACCGCGGCGATCGCGATCTCCGAGATCAGGTCCCACGGGGCCGTCGCCTCCCTCGCGATCACAGCCAGCCAGATGCCCACGCCGAGCGTGACGATCAGCGCGAGGAACGGGAAGATCAGCATCTTGAAATGCGGGTGACTGTGCACCACGACGTGCTCGTTTTCGCTGAGCAAATCGTCCGGATAGGCCACGACGGACGCTCCCAAAAGTATGTTCGGCGCTGGTGAGCTCACCGTACCGGCGAACGGTCCCGGTGGAAGAGGAGACGCCGGAATCGAGACGCACGGATCAGGCCCCGGCCTGCCGGACGTGCACGACGTCGCCGGCGAACACCGTGTACCGCTCACCACCGGGAACGTCGACCTGGAGCTGGCCGGCGGGATCGATGTCGGCGGCACGGCCGGTCAGCGCCGAGCCGTCGGGCAGCTGGACCTCGACATCCTGGCCGAGCGTGGCGCAATGCCGCCGGTAGTCCCCGAGCAGACCGGCCTCGGCCAGCGACCCGCCGGCGAGCCGCCAACGGCGTTCGAGCTCGTCGAAACCGGTGAGCAGCCGCGTGGCGATCTCGGCGCGATCGGTCTCCGTCGCCCCCTGCTCGGCCAGCGAGGTCGCGGGCAGGCCACCGGGCCCGGCCGGAACGTTCTCGCCGAGCGGCAGCACGTTCAGGCCGATGCCGAGGACCACGGTGGTCTCGTCACCGGCGGCGGCCTCCGCCAGGATGCCCGCGCATTTCGCGCGCCCGGGACCGGCCAAGACGTCGTTCGGCCACTTGAGGACGGCGTCGACACCCACACTCGCGGCGACCTCCCGGACCGCGAGACCCGCGACCACGGAAAGTGAACCCAAATTGCTGAACGGAACCCCGTCCGGCCGCAGCAGCACACTGACGTAGAGGCCGGATCCCTTCGGCGAGGACCACTGCCTGGCGCGGCGGCCGACGCCGGCCGTCTGCTCCTCGGCGATCAGCACGGTGCGGTCTTCGGCCCCCTTCGCGGCGGCTTCCCGCAGGTCGGCGTTGGTGGACCCGGTGCTCGCCACGACCTGGATCGCGGCGTACCGGCCGGACAGCGCGGCACTCAGACGCCCGGCGTCGAGCGCTCCCGTCTCACTCATTCGTCCAGAATATGAGAGTCCCCCTAACGTGCAAGGCGTTCGCTCGTTACGCAGAGGTGGTCTCCAATAACCTGGACGGCGTGACCGAGCCCGATTCCGCCCCGAGCGCGCCCGAAAACAGCAAGAAGAAGTCGTGGGCGCACGGCGCGGCGATGCGCGGCCTGGTCGCTCTCCCGCTGGTCGCGGGGCTCGCGACGGCGGGCTGGCTGCTCGCCGGCGGCAACGATCCGGCACCGGCCGACGGCAACCAGCCGGTCCCGGTACCGGCCGCCAAACAGGATCCGGCCACCGTCGGCGGCGGCGCGGGTCCCTCGGTCCTCGAAGTCAGCGCACCGGTCAAGGCCCAAGAGACACCGAAGGGCGTCCGGCCGCTCGAAGAGTGGGCGGCGAAACTGGCCGGGCCGCTCGACATCCCGGCGAAGTCGCTCATCGGCTACGCGAACGGTGAACTGGCGCTGCGCGGCGAGCAGCCGAACTGCCACCTGTCGTGGGTCACCCTGGCCGGAGTCGGCGCGGCGAGCTCGAACCACGGACGCGGCGGCGACAACCCCCTCGGCCTGTCGGCACAGCAGTGGAAGAAGCACGGCGCGTCGATCCCCGGGATCGCGAAACCCGCGCTCACCGACCCCGACTCCGCGTCGGTCGCCGCAGGCCGCGCACTGTGCGCTTCCGGCACCGACCTCGGCGGCGGCAACGGCTGGTGGAAGGCGATCGCCGGCTACCAAGGCGGCAAGGGCAACGAGGCCGAACTGTTCCGCCAGCGGGTCCTGGGCAACGCGCAGCTCTACGCGACCCTGTCCCTCGACCCGGCGCGATCCGGCAGCCCCGCCGTGAAGGCGACGCGGTTCGCCCTCGGCCAGCTGGGCCTCCCGTACGTGTGGGGCGGCAACGGACCGGACGCCGGCGCGGCGGGCTTCGACTGCTCCGGACTGACCAAGGCGTCCTACGACGAAGCCGGAGTCCCGCTCCCGCGGACCGCGGACAGCCAGTTCCGGGCGCTGCCGCAGGTGCCCGGCGAACCGAAACTCGGCGATCTCGTGTTCTACGGCAACCCGGCGACACGGATCCATCACGTCGGGCTGTACCTCGGGAACGGCCTGATGATCAACGCGCCCACCCAGGGCCAGGCGATCCAGATCCACACGTACCACTCGAAGGGCGACGACTACACCGGCGCCGGACGGCCCGCGGCCTGAACCGGCCAAACCGCCCTCTGGCCCCGGCACCGGCGGTTACCTTGGCGCCCATGCGTTCGATCGAGTTCCGCAGGATCTCCGACGTGACAAGGCGATCGGCCAAGGGGAGAACGACAGCCGCGCTCGAGCTGCTGATCGATGGCGTCTCCTTCCTGGAACTGGTGCGCCGGGCCGAACTTCCCGGCGCGCTCGCGGAACAGCGGGAGCGCGCCGAGGAGTTCGCGCCGGAACCCGCACCCTTGCTCGCCGGGGATTACGGCCCCGTGACCAGTTGCTCCGCCGAGCATCTTCTCGGGGAAGCACCGGATGACGTTCCGCACGGCGTCGAAGACGACGAACACCTGCTGCTGGGGTGCTCGTGCGGCATCGTCGAATGCTGGGCGTTGGTGGTGAAGATAGCGACCGACGACGAGACGGTGACTTGGTCGGGGCTTCGCAATACGTACCGGGAATGGAATTACGACGCCATCGGTGTACTGACGTTCTCGCGGCAGCAGTACGAAGAGGCGCTGCACGCCGCCTTCGGTGCTGTGGGCTCATGAGTGTCTTGGGGCATTCTGGCGAGCCCTCTTGGGTGCCGCCACCGCGAACGGTGTGAAGGTCGAGTTTCCTCCGCCGAGCCGAGTGAAGGGGACCTTCACGCGCTGTCGTTGGCGGTTTCGCGTGTTCCGGCGGACGACACGCGCACGCCCGGATTCCGCCGCGAGTCGTCCGCCTGATCACGCGAGTCGTCCGCCTGATCACGCGAGTCGTCCATCGGATCACACGTGTCGTCCATCCAGACACGCGAAATCGCCACCCGCGCACCGACGCCAAGTCACGGTCGGCTCACGGCCGCTCGGCCAGCCACTCGAGCGCGGCCTCCCCGTGGCGAAGAACCGAAATGTGCCCCTCCTCGGGAAAAGTGCGCGACTCGGCCGCGGCGCACTGCCGGGCCAGCCACTCGCCGTGCGCGAGCGGCGCGATCCGGTCCGCGCCGCCGTGCAGGAGCAGCACCGGGGTTTTGACGTCGGACGGCTGGAAGCCCCATGGCGCGACGTACGCGAGATCGTCGTCGATCAGTCCGCCGGGGCCGCCCTCGACCGCGGGGCCGACGACATCGAGGAACCATTTCCAGTCACCGGCAAGGGCCGCGTGGTCCGAGGCGGTGAACATCTCGGCGTCGTATTCGGCCGACGCCTCGTAGTCCGCCTTTGCCTCCCGCCCCGCCAAGGCGGCCGTCAGCGAGCCCACTCCTGCCGCACTCATGCCCGCGAAGTAGTCCAGGCCGTCGGCGTCGTACGGGGCCATGCTCGCGACGGCGACCATCGCCGAGACCCGTTCCGGCAGCAGAGCCGCGCAGGCGAACGCGTGCGGTCCGCCACCGGAATGCCCGAAGACCGCGAACCGCTCGATCCCCAGTGCATCGGCGACCTTCTCGACGTCCGACGCCGCCGACGCGACGTCTCGGCCGGGTCGCGGCGACGAGCCGCCGTAACCGGGCCGGTCGTAGGAGACCCACCTCAGTCCGAACCGCGCTGTGGCCGGGAGCAGCGGGGCAGGCGGGGCGCCGATGTTCGGGGTGCCGTGGTGCCAGAAGACCACCGGGCCGGCTCCGCCGGTGTCGTACGTGTGCAAGGTGGTCCCGTCCCCCAGGTCCACGTCGGACTCGTTCACCATGGCCCGAGCGTAGGGCACCCTGGAACCATGTCCCGCTATCACGAGATCAAGCACCGGGTGGCCACGACCTTCCAGCGCCACGTCGGCAACCCGATCCTCGTCCGCCTGCCGAACCAGCCGGTCCTGGAGACCACCGGCCGCAAGTCCGGGGTGCCCCGGCAGACGCCGCTCGGGGGCCGCAGGGTGGGCCGCTCGTTCTGGATCGTCTCCGAGTTCGGGGAGAAATCGCAGTACGTCCGCAACATCCAGGCCGATCCGCGCGTCCGGGTCCGGCTCAAGGGCCGGTGGCACGCCGGCACGGCGCTCCTGCTCCCCGACGACGACCCCCGCGCCCGGCTGAAGACCCTGCCCACGGTCAACAGCGCCGCCGTGCGGGCGATCGGCACGAACCTCCTCACCATCCGCGTCGATCTCGACGACTGAACGTTTGCCTTGACGCCAAGGGCAAGGTTTACGCTCGGACCATGCGGATCGGCGAGCTCGCCGCGCGCACCGGGACCACCACGCGCGCGCTGCGTTTCTATGAGTCACAAGGGCTTCTCGACGCACGGCGCGCGTCGAACGGCTACCGGGAGTACGACGAGGACGACTACCGCCTGGTGCACGAGATCCTGACCCTGCAAGCGGTCGGGCTCAGCCTCGAGGACACCAGGCCGTTCGTCGAATGCCTGCGCGCCGGGCACGAGACCGGCGACTCGTGCGCCGATTCGATCGAGGTCTACCAACGCAAACTCGCCGAGGTGGACGCCTGTCTTGCCAGGCTCAACGACGTGCGGGACAGCCTGCTGACCAAACTGGCGGGCGCGTTGAAAACGCCGCCGGGACCGTGCGTCGTCGTGCCGCGAACCGAGGAGGCCTGAATGTCCCTTTCCGTCGTCACCGACGAAACCTTCCAAGAACTCGTCCTCGACCAGGACAAGCCCGTCCTGGTGGACTTCTGGGCGCAATGGTGCCCGCCCTGCCACATGATCGCGCCGGTGCTCGCCGAAATCGCCGAGGAGCGTGCCGGCGCACTGCTCATCCGCAAGCTCAACTCCGACGAGAACCCGCTCACGGCAAGGAACTATCAGGTCATGTCCTTGCCGACGCTGATCCTCTTCCGCGGCGGGAGTCCGGTGTGGACGACCGTCGGCGCCCGGCCGAAGGCCAAGTTGCTGGCCGATCTGGACGCCGTTCTGCAGCCCGCCCACTCGTGAGTGGCAGGGACGGTTGAGGGGTAAGGCGAAGGTGGCGTGGCCGGTGCCGGGGGTCGTGAGTGGCGATTCGGGTTCTAACCCGAATCGCCACTCACGAGGCCCATCGCGAACCGGCCGTTAATTGTGTTGCGCGCCGGGCCGTCCATTCGCATCCTTCACCACATGACATCGACCCGCACCTTCCTGTCCCCGTCCTCCGTCGTCCGACGGGTGCGGGTGCAGCAGCAGGCCGGGTCCTGGCGGAGGCCGACACCAGTCCTGCCGTGAGCGCCGCGCTCGTCGCGGGCCTGCTCGCCGGGTATGGCATCGCCATCCCGGTGGGCGCGGTCGCGACCTATCTGGTGGTACTGACAGCACGGGCAGGGCTCAAGATCGGCGCGTACGCCGCCTTGGGAGTCGCCACGGCCGACGGGCTGTACGCCCTGATCGCGGTCCTCGGTGGCGGCAGCCTGATCCCGATCATCGAGCCGATCGCCGAACCGTTGCGCTGGGTTTCGGTGGCGGTGCTGCTCGGGCTGGCCGTCCACATCGGACTCACCGGGATCAGGAACTTCCGCGCCTCCGCCAAAGCCGAGGTGAGCCAGCCGGTCGCGGTCGGCCCGGCGAAGGCGTACGTGAGCCTGCTCGGGATCACGCTGCTGAACCCGACGACGGTGGTCTACTTCGCGGCGCTCGTACTCGGCAGCGAGGACATGGCCGCGGCGAGCGGGGCGGAGCACGTGGTCTTCGTTCTCGCGGCGTTCGCCGCTTCGGCCAGCTGGCAACTGTTCCTCGCGGGCGGCGGAGCCGTCCTCGGCAAGGCGTTGACCGGACGCCGTGGACGGCTGGTGACCGCGCTGGCGTCCAGTGCGCTCATCACCGTGCTCGGCCTCCGTCTCCTTTCGTGATGGCCGGCAATCCAGGACCGTAGTTGTCCGCATCGGTTGCGAGGCTGCCCCCATGACCGAAACCAAGGAACGCCTCGCCTCCCTCCACTCCTACCTCGCCTATCACGATGCCCCGAAGGCGCTTCGCTGGCTCGAACGCGCCTTCGGGTTCGAGACCACCATGGAGTTCGCCGACGACAAAGGGTTGATCCAGCACTCGGAGCTGCGGCTCGGCGGCGTCGGGATCATCGTGTTCAGCGCGGAAGAGGACTACGACCGCCCGGCCCGCAAGGGCGAGACGGTCGGCCACGGCCTCTACGTGAGCCTTCCGACGCAAGAGGCCGTGGACGCCGTCTTCGCTTCCGCCGTCGAAGCCGGCGCGACTCCGGTCTGGAAACCGGAGAACACCGAATGGGGCAATTACCGCTGCCGCGTCGACGATCTCGAAGGCTACGAATGGACTTTCGGCACGCACATCCCCGGAGAACCGCAGACCGATTGGAGCTAAAGCAACCGCGCGAACCACTCGCGAGTCCGGCGGAGCAGATCCAGCTGGTGATCACGTCCGCGGAGCGAATGCCCTTCACCGGGATACACGACGAGGTCGTGTTCGACGCCGAAGTGGCGTAGCGCGCGGTGGAAGAATTCCGCCTGGGACAAGGGGACGTTCGTGTCTGCCGCACCGTGCACGATCAGCACGGGGGTCTCGATCTTCGACGCGAAGGAGATCGGGCTGAGCTGATCGTGCCGGTGCGGGCCTGCCCCTTCCCAGCCGATACTCCCGCTGTGCGCGGATTCCACCAGCGGACCGAGTTCACCGGTCGCGGCGAGCATTCCCCAGTCGCAGATCCCGGCGACCATCAGCGCCGCCTCGAACCGGCGGGTCTGCCCGACGGCCCAGGCCGTCATATATCCGCCGTGACTCCCGCCCACGATCCCGAGCCGCTCCGGATCGGCCACCCCTTCGGCGACGAGGAGGTCGATCCCGGTCTCGATATCGCTCCATTCCTCCAGGCCGACCCGTCCCGCGACGGAAGCGGCGAATTCATGCCCATGGCCTTGTCCCCCACGGGGATTCGGCAGGAAGACGGCGTGCCCTGCCAGGGCCAGCCACTGCGCGGACGGGTACCAGTTGAGCATGAAGCGGTCCGCGTGCCGATCGTACGGTCCGCCGTGAACCCGCGTGACCAGCGAGAAAGGCCCGTCGGCCCGGGTCTTTCCCGGCGGCAGGACGAGCAGGCCGTCCAACGCGAGGCCGTCGGACGCCTTGTAGGACAACCGTTCCTGGGAGCCCCACGAAATCCCGGCGAACTCCGGCGCCGTGTCGCTGACTCGCGTCAACGCCCCGCCCAACGGTCCACAATGGACGTCTTTCGGCCGGTACGCGGTACTCAGCACGGTGACCACGATCTCGCCGTTCGAGGCGAGCGCGTCGGCTTGCCCGCGCCAGAACGACACTTCGCCGCCGCCGAGCCGATGGAGGGCCGAGTCGAGCCCGTCGGCGACGAGCACCAGAGGAGCACCGGAATTCACCTGCGCGAGCTTGACCGGACAGGTCGATTCCTCGGTCAGATTCCGATGTTCCCCGGTTTCCACGGAAACGTCGAAGACCGCCCGACCACCCACCGGTTCCGGGTTCCCGAGGTACGCGATGTGCCAGCCGCCCTCGTCCCGCCACCAAACCGGGCCGGCGGCTTCGAACGCGACCCGGCCGAGATCACGCCGCTCACCGGTTTCCAGGTCCAGCAAGGAAAGCCGGGGTTCGAGCCCGCCGGGGTCGACTTCCGGCGTCGGCCAGGTGACGACGGCGAGCGCTTTGTCGTCCTGGCGGCAGGCGACGTCGACGACGTGGTCTTCGATCAGCGTCGTGATCTCGCCGGTTCGAGGGTCGAAGCTCCGCAGCCGCGCCGGGCGAAGACTCTCACTCCAGACCCAGACGGCCGGAGCGGGCGTCTCGTCTTCGGCGATGAACACGATCCTGTCGCGCAGCGGAAGGAATCCGGTGATCTCACTCCCCCAGGCGAACAGCTCCTCGTCCCGCGAACAGACACGGCCGTCCCGGAGGAAATAGAGAGCATCCGCGGACCACCGGGGTGAGGATCCTTCGGCCAGCTTCCGCGGCTTTTCGCTGCCGTCCACAGCGGCGAGCCAGATCTCGGGGACGCCTTTCGTGATGGTCGAGACCTGGTAGGCCACCCATTTCCCGTCGGGGGAAAGCACGGGTTCCGACGGGAAATGGCTGTCGACGATCAGCTCAGCGGTCAGCATGTCCCCATCCTGCCGGAAATCATCGCGACAGTGTTTTGCCCAGTTTGTCGAGCCAGTCGCCCGTTCCCTGTTCCCGCCAGCTCGGTTCTTCGTGCCCGTCAAGGAAGGTGCCCTGCTCGATCAGCGTCAGCCGGGTTCCGTCCGCCTCGGCTTCGAGCAGCACCGTCGTGACCGACACGGTCGCCAGAACGTCGTTCGCGGAGAGTGTGCCCGCGTAGACGATCCGCTCGTTCTCGGCGATGTCCTCGTAGCGCGCTTCGAAGACCATCCGCTTCCCGTCATCGGGAGGACCGCTGGTGACCTCCTGGCCGCCGACACGGAAATCCAAGGAATGCCCGCCGCCCGGCACGGTGAACCAGCCCGCTTTCGCGGCGGGATCGGACCAGGCGGCGAAAACGCGTTCCGGCGACACCGGATAGACGCGTTCGAGGGTGAAAGTGGCGTGTTTGACGGTCATGACCGTTTCCCTTCATCGGAGTTCAGAAAGCCACCAAGGCGATCGAGCCGGTGTTCCCAGCCGGTGCGCTGCCCGCCGAGCCAGTCCTCGGCCATCCGCAGGCCGTCCGGTTCGAGGTGGCAGGTGCGGACGCGACCCGCCTTTTCCGACCGGACCAGCCCGCAGGCTTCGAGCACCTGGAGGTGCTGCATCACGGCGGGCAACGACATCGACAACGGCTGCGCGAGCTCCCCCACCGAGGCGGGCCCCCGGGTGAGGCGCTCGATCATTTCGCGGCGCGTCCCGTCGGAAAGCGCCTTGAACACCTGATCCATCTGTTGGTTAGGCACATGCTTAACTATGCACCCATGCCGAGCAATAGTCAAGTATCTGCTTAACTTTCTACTTCTCCGCGGTCATGCCCTCAACGAGCAGCCACTGGGAGGCCAGATACGAGGTCAGCACGAAGGTTTCGAGATTGGCCCGCACCCGCTCACTGGTCACGAAGTTGCGGCGGATCAGGATCGCCAGATCCGACGCGGAGAACAGCAGCGCGCCGGCGGCGATCCAGGTCCGGCGATCACCCGACGGGACCACCATCCCGCCCGACACGCGAGCCTTCGGCACCAAGACCGGGTCGGCCGCGAGGGTCGACGTCGTGCTCAGCAGGCCTCCGTAGACCGAAAGCACCGAAGACACCGGAGACGGCTTCGGGAGCGTCATCGCGACGGCGGCCGCAGCCCACGCCCCGAGCCGGGGCGTCGCGGTCGCGGCACGCGGACGTGCGCCGCGGCGCCACAGGAACGCGGAGTACAGCACCTGCATCACGCCGAACGACGTCGCGCCCTTGATCAGCTCACGGTCCTCATGCGACCGGCCCATGAAGTGGTCGCCCGCGCCTGCCGCGACCAAGGCGGCGACGAGCAGCCCCTTCTCCCCTGGTGCAAGCGTTTGTGCCCGGGCGACGCGAGCCGCGAGCACGGGGACCGCGGCCGGTTTCGTCACCAGTTGCAACCGCCGGTTGCCTGTCCTGGCGGAGTACACCGTGCCGATCGCGGCGGCGCCGAACAGGATCCGTTCGGCGAGCTTGAGGGCCTTCGCTGTTGACACTGACCACCTCCGGAACTTATTTCTGGGTAAGTTACCAGGCAGTCAGCCGTTTCTAGACGGCTTCACGGAAGGTACTCCGGTACGCGCTCGGCGAGACACCCAACGCGGCCTGGAGATGCTGCCGCAGCGACGCGGCCGTGCCGAACCCCGCCTCGGCCGCGACCTTGTCCACCGGCAGGTCGGTTTCTTCGAGCAGCTGACGGGCCCGTTCGATCCGTTGCTGGGTCAGCCACTGCAGCGCCGAAATCCCGACTTCGTCGCGGAACCGCCGTGTGAACGTCCTCGTGCTCATCGCCTCTTTCGCCGCCAGCTCGCGCAGCGTCAGCGGCCGGTCGAGGTTCTCCAGCGCCCAGGCCCGCGCCGCCGCCGTCGACGAGGACTGCGGTTCCGGCACCGGACGCCGGATGAACTGCGCCTGCCCGCCCTCGCGATGCGGCGAGACGACCGTGCCGCGCGCGACCTCGTTCGCGACCGCGGCGCCGTGATCACATCGGATCATGTGCAGGCAGAGGTCGATCCCGGACGCGACACCCGCCGCGGTCAGGACGTTCCCGTCGTCGGTGTAGAGCACGTTGGGATCGAGGTCGACCTTCGGGAACTTCGCCTGGAAATCCAGCGCCGAACGCCAGTGCGTGGTCGCCTTCCGGCCGTCGAGCAGTCCGGCGGCGGCGAGCACGAAGGCACCCGTGCAGATCGACGCGATTCTCGCCTCCGGCCGGATCAGCTCCAGCGCCCGCGCGAGCGGCTCGGTGAGGTCGTGCCCCGACGGTTCGTATTCGGTGGACGAGGCCGGGATGACGACGGTGTCGGCCTCGGCCAGCACCTCCGGGCCGAGCGGGACCGAGATGGCGACATCGGCGTCGGTCCGGATCTGGCCGGGTTCCGGCGTGCAGGTGACGACTTCGTAGAGCGGCTCGCCGTCGGCCGATTTGGCCGTGCCGAAGAGCCGGATGACGATGCCCAGCTCCATCACCAGCATTCCGTGCCGGACTAGCACGGCGACCCGATGACGGCCGGGATACCCGAAAAAGCCCATGGCCTGATTCTTGCACATGTTGGCCATCGGGCCACTCGCGTCGACCGCCGGGCCGCGCGACGGTGGACACATGAACGTGTTGTGGATCTTCGCCCATCCGGAACCCCGCTCCCTCGGCGGCTCACTGCGTGACGAAGGCGTGCGCACCCTTCGCGCGCAGGGCGCCGACGTCCGGGAATCCGACCTGTACGCGATGAAGTGGAAGGCCGTCGTCGACGCCGACGACTTCGGCCGGGCCGCTTCCACAGACCGGCTCGTCGTCGGCTCGACGTCGAAGAACGCCTTCGAGACCGGCGAACTCGGCGAAGACATCCGCGCCGAGCACGAGAAACTGGCGTGGGCGGACACGGTGATCGTCCAGTTCCCGCTGTGGTGGTACGGGATGCCCGCGATCCTCAAGGGCTGGTTCGACCGCGTTTTCGTCAAGGGTTTCGCTTACGGCGTGCAACGCCCCGACGGCCGGACGTCGCGCTATGGCGAAGGGGTGCTGGCCGGAAAGCGCGCCATGGTCCTGCTGACCGCGGGCGCGCCGGAAGCCACCATCGGACCGCGCGGCGTGAACGGCGAGATCAACGACGTGTTGTTCCCGCTACAGCACGGAACCCTTTGGTACGCCGGGATGTCCGTCCTCCCTCCGCTCACGGTCTGCGGCGCCGACCGCGTTTCTCCCGAGCAGTACGAGGCCGCCGCCGAGACACTGCGCGAACGGCTTCGAACACTGTCCACTCGCGACCCGATCCCGTTCCGCTCCCAGAACGGCGGCGACTACGACGAGAACCTCGTCCTGCGCGACGACCTCGCTCCCGGCCGGGGCGGCATCGGCGTCCACGTCTCCAGGCCGGAACTCGCGTGATTGAAGGCGGAACTCCGTGTTACGGCTCCAATCACGCGAGTTACGGCTCCAATCACGCGAGTTCCGGCCCGGTTGACCCTGTATTACTTCGCGGTTATATTCCCCTTGAGGCACATTAGGAGGTAACCGTGAACCCTCGCGCCCGGTTGGAAACCGTCGGAGAGCGCCCCGCGCTGCGGATCGAACGCCGTCTCGCGCATCGGCCGGAGCGCGTCTGGCGGGCGATCACCGAACCGTCGGAGCTCGCGAAGTGGTTCCCCGCGGCGGTCGCCGTCGACCTGCGACCGGGCGGGACCATCGAGTTCACTTTCGAAGGCGAAGAGACTCCGACAGCGGGCGAGGTGCTCGAAGCCGACGAGCCTCGCGTGTTCGCGTTCAGCTGGAACGAGGACGTGCTGCGCTGGGAGATCACTCCGGAGGGCGACGGCAGCCGTCTGCTGTTCACCCATACGTTCGGCCGGGGTGAACCCGCGATCGCCAGGATCGCGGCGGGCCGCACGGCCGCCGGCTGGGACAGCTGCCTCGTCGCGCTCACCGCCCTGCTCGACGGCGAGGACCACGAGCCGCCGCAGGACTGGGTCGGCCCCATCGAGGCCTACATCGAGGAGTTCGGGCTCGCCGACGGCGAAGTACTGGAAACCGGCGAGGGCAAGGTGATCCGCTTCCGCCGCGACCTGATCTGGAAACCGCTCGACGACGTCTGGCCGCTTCTCACGCCCGAAAAGGCGTCGGGCACGGTCATCCGCGAAGAACCGCCGCGGCTGCTGGAGCTCTCCCTGCCGCGCGGCGGCGTCGTGCGCTGGGAGTTCAGCCATTCCGAACTCGACGGCACCATGGTGGAGCTGACGCAGACCGTCCCGGACGGACAGGACGATGTCGTGCCCGAGGCGCTGCGAAGCTGGCGCGAGAAGCTGAAGGAGTTCTTCGCGGCGGCTCACGGAGGCTGATCTCCACCCTGGGGATGACCTCCGCCGGACGGACGCGCACCCGCCACCCGTCCGGCTAAGTTCGCCGTATGAAACAGCCGTCGGCGCTCCCGCAGCGGGTGGCGTACCTGATCGACGCGCTTCTCGCGGTGGTCCTCGTCGTGGCCGTCGGCGGGAACCTCGCCGCGCGGACCTGGACGTTCCTCATCGCCATCCCGATGTGGCTCGCCTGGGCGACGGTCGCCGCCAGCGGCATCGCGATCGCGTTGCGGCGCCACCGGCCCTTGGTCGCCTACGGCCTCGGCCTCGGCAGCCTGATCCCGGCCCTGCTCGCCGGCAACGGGCTTGGCCCGGCCGCGCTCCTGGCCACCGCGTGCGCCCTGTACACCGTGGCGCTGGAACATCCGCGGCCCCGCTCGCTGATCGCGATGGGGCTCGGCCTGGTCGTCGTCATGATCTTCGAGTTCCTGCGGCTCGGGCCGAACACGATCGCGTCGACGGCCTTCGCGGGCGGCGGGGTGGCGGGCTCGTGGGCGCTGGGCTGGATGACGCGGCAACGGCGCGCGAATCTGGCCCAGCTCGCCGATACCCAGGCCGATCAGGCGGTTTCCGACGAACGGCTGCGCATCGCGCGCGAAATGCACGACGTCGTCGCGCACAGCATGAGCCTGATCGCGGTCAAGGCGGCCGTCGGCAACCACGTCGCGAAGGAACAGCCCGAAGAAGCCCGCGAAGCGTTGCGGGTCATTGAACTCACCAGCCGAGAAACCCTCGTCGAACTCCGGCGGATGCTCGGCGTCCTCCGCTCGGGTGACGGGACGCCCGAAGCGGCGCTCGGGCCCGCGCCGAAACTCGCCGATCTGCGGACCCTCGCCGAACGGGCCGGACAGGCCGGGGTGCGCGTCGAGTTGTCCGGCGAGGCGGTGGACGACCTCCCCGAAGGCGTCGCGCTTTCGGTCTACCGCATCACCCAGGAGGCGGTGACCAACGTCGTGAAGCACGCGGGGCCGTCGGCCTGCCGGGTCACGATCACCGAAGGCGCCGGCGAGGTCAGCGTCGAAATCGTCGACGACGGGCGCGGTGAAGGCTCGCCGTCGACCGGCGGCGGGCACGGTTTGATCGGCATGCGCGAACGCGTCGCCGTCTACGGTGGTGACTTCGAAGCGGGCCCGCTGCCCGCCGGGGGCTTCCGGGTGTTCGCGCGGCTGCCGTACGCCGCCAAGGAAGTGGGGACACGATGATCCGCGTACTGATCGCCGACGACCAGGCGTTGCTGCGCGGCAGTTTCCGCGTGCTCGTCGACAGCGCGCCGGACCTCGAAGTCGTCGGGGAGGCGAGCGACGGCGTGGAGGCGGCGGAACTGGCCGAGAAGGAACGCCCCGACGTCGTGCTGATGGACGTCCGCATGCCGGAGCTGGACGGGATCGAAGCGACCCGGCGGATCTGCGCGTCGGCCGCCACCGAAGGCGTCCACGTGCTGATGCTGACGACCTTCGACCTCGACGCCTACGTCTATTCGGCCCTGCGCGCGGGTGCCAGCGGATTCCTGCTGAAGGACACCCCGCCCGCCGAACTGCTGACCGCGATCCGAGTCGTCGCGGCGGGCGAAGGGCTGCTCGCCCCTTCGATCACGCGAAGGCTCATCGCCGAATTCGCCCGGCTGCCCGAACCGGGCCAGCGCGTCGCGGCGTCGCTGGACAACATCACCACCCGCGAACGCGAGGTCCTCGGCCTGATCGCGCGCGGCCTGTCGAACGACGAGATCGCCGGAACCCTGCACCTCGGGCTGGCGACGGTGAAGACGCATATCGGCCATCTCCTGCACAAACTCGCGGCACGCGACCGGGCGCAGCTCGTGATCGCGGCCTACGAGTCCGGCCTGGTGCGCGCCTCCGTCCAGTGAGCAGGTGGGTCCCCGTGGTCGTGAGTGGCGATTCGGGTTAGAACCCGAATCGCCACTCACGACCACCGCCCGGCCCCAAAAGACGTTGCCTACGCCACACGCGAAGTGACCGTCGAGTAGCTAGGCTGCGGTTTCATGAGCAGTGCGACGGAGCCGCTCGGGACGCCGCCCGAGGACGAACCGGACATCCACACGACGGCCGGCAAGCTGGCCGACCTGTACCGCCGGTATGACGAGGCGGTGCACGCGGGTTCCGCGAGGGCGGTGGAGAAACAGCACGCCAAGGGCAAGAAGACCGCTCGCGAGCGGATCGACCTGCTGCTGGACGAAGGCTCGTTCGTCGAACTCGACGAGCTGGCGAAGCACCGCTCGGTGAACTTCGGCCAGGAGAAGAACCGGCCCTACGGCGACGGCGTCGTCACCGGCTACGGCACCGTCGACGGCCGCCCGGTGTGCGTGTTCAGCCAGGACGTCACCGTCTTCGGCGGTTCACTCGGCGAGGTGTACGGCGAGAAGATCGTCAAGGTGATGGACCTGGCGATCAAGACCGGCCGTCCGATCGTCGGCATCAACGAAGGCGGCGGCGCGCGGATCCAGGAAGGCGTCGTCTCGCTCGGGCTGTACGGCGAGATCTTCAACCGCAACGTCAAGGCGTCCGGCGTCATCCCGCAGATCTCGCTGATCATGGGCGCCAACGCGGGCGGGCACGTCTACTCCCCCGCGCTGACCGACTTCGTGGTGATGGTCGACAAGACCTCCCACATGTTCATCACCGGCCCCGACGTCGTGAAGACCGTGACCGGCGAAGAGGTCTCCTTCGAGGAGCTCGGCGGCGGGCGCACGCACAACACCCGTTCGGGCGTCGCGCACTACCTCGGTTCCGACGACGAGGACGCCATCGCGTACGTGAAGGAACTGCTCGCGTTCCTCCCGGCGAACAACCTGTCCGAAGCGCCGCTGTTCGAGACCGACTCGGCGCCCGGCGGGTTCTTCGACGACGTCACCGACACCGACCGCGAGCTCGACACGCTGATCCCGGATTCGCCGAACCAGCCGTACGACATGCACGAGGTCATCAACCGCGTCGTGGACGACGGCGACTTCCTCGAGGTGCACGAACTGTTCGCGCCCAACATCCTGGTCGGCTTCGGCCGGGTGAACGGGCGCAGCGTCGGCATCGTGGCGAACCAGCCGACCCAGTTCGCGGGCTGCCTCGACATCGACGCGTCCGAGAAGGCCGCGCGGTTCGTGCGCACCTGCGACGCGTTCAACATCCCGGTGCTGACCTTCGTCGACGTCCCCGGCTTCCTGCCCGGCACCGACCAGGAGTGGAACGGCATCATCCGGCGCGGCGCGAAGCTGATCTACGCCTACGCCGAAGCGACCGTCCCGCTCGTCACCGTCATCACCCGCAAGGCGTACGGCGGCGCGTACGACGTCATGGGGTCGAAGCACCTCGGCGCGGACATCAACCTGGCGTGGCCGACGGCGCAGGTCGCGGTCATGGGCGCGCAGGGCGCGGCGAACATCGTGCACCGCAAGACACTCGCCGCGGCCGCCGCCGACGGCAAGGACGTCGACGCGCTGCGCGCCGAGCTGATCCAGGAGTACGAGGACACGCTCCTGAACCCGTACGCGGCGGCCGAGCGCGGTTACGTCGACTCGGTGATCGTGCCCGCGCACACCCGCGGCCACATCGCGAAGGCGCTGTCGCTGCTCCAAGGCAAGCGGGAAAGCCTGCCGCCCAAGAAGCACGGGAACATCCCGCTGTGAGCACGCCCGAAACCCCGCTGCTGAAGGTCGTCCGCGGCAATCCGGACGACGCCGAACTCGCCGCGCTGACCGCCGTGGTCGCGGCGGCGGCCGGCGCGCGGGCGCCGGAACCGGCGCCGAAACGGGATTCGTGGTGGGCGGACAAGGCTTCGCTCGTGCGGGCCCCGCTCGCCCCCGGTGAAGGCGCTTGGCGGGCTTCGGCGCTTCCTCGCTGACACGGCCCGTCTGACGGCGCGGATCCGGTTTCCGCGGACTATGGTGACAGTCCTGCCGACCGGATCCGCCCTCAGAAAGCCGTGCGTGACGAACCAGGATCAGCTGTCCACCGAGTTGCGCCGTCTGCGCAAAGCCGCCGGGTTGTCCGGTACCGAAGCGGCCAGGCTCACCGGTCTCAGTCAGTCGAAGGTCTCGCGCGTCGAAACCGGCGCGTTCATGCCGACGGAGGACCAGGTCGTCGCGCTGTGCCGGGCGTACCGCGCACCCGCGAAGGTCCGGCGGGCGCTGGTCGCGATCACGCGGGACCTTCGCGAAGAGGCGTCGTCGGCCCGCGTCGTCCTCCAGCGCGGTGCCTGGCGGATGCAGCAGCGCATCGGCAAGATCGAGACCGCGTCCGCGCGCATCCGCAGTTTCCAGCCGACCATCGTGTTCGGCCTGCTCCAGACCCGCGACTACATCACCGCGCTGTTCGACGATTCCCTGCCGTCGGACGAACGCGACCAGACCGTCGAGGCCCGGCTGGAACGCCAGCGGATCCTCGACTCGAACCGTGACTTCCACTTCGTGCTCACCGAAGGCGCCCTGCGCTGGAACATGGGCGGCGCGGCGACCATGCTCGCTCAGCTCGGCCACCTCATCGAGGTGTCCCGCCGCGGCCGGGTGCGGCTCGGCGTCATCCCGTGGACCACGCCGGTGTCGGTCGCCGTGCTCCACGGTTTCGACATCTACGACTCGCGCGCGGTGCTCCTCGGGACGCAGACGGCCACGGCGCTCGTCACGGACGAACGCGAAGTCGCCGACTACGAGAAGAACTTCGCCGAAGTCGAGCGCTACGCCACTTATGGCGATGTCGCCTGCTCGCATCTGACGCGGATCGCGGCCGATTACCGACAGCTCGCGGTCGAACCACTTCGGTGACCTAAGACCCTTTGCGCTATGCACTCCGAGAGTGCATCGTGAGTAAAGCAGCTGTCGGTGAAGGCCCACTTTCGTGCGCCGAACGCGATCACCGAAGCCGTTCACCGACCAGCGGGCACAGATCACCCGATCTCGCCAACTTTGCTGCCGCGCAACCCGTCTACTTGCCGAAACAGTCACTGGGGAAAGGGCCTCCGATGACCACCTGGCACGAGAACATGACCGGCTGGCACAAGTCGACCTACACGCACTGGGAAGAGAACGCCTGCGTCGAGGTCGGCGCCGCGCCCGGCCTGGTCGGCATCCGGGACACCAAACAGTGGGCGATGCCGGACGAGACCCGGCCCATCCTGGTGCTGCCGTCCGAGTCCTTCGCCGCGCTCCTCGAGCACCTTGGCCGATGAACGACGTCGCCGAGCCGTACATGGTCCACCATCCACGGGAGATGGCGGGCCAGCTGATCAACGGCAACTGGATCGTCGCGCGCTGGGAACACCTCGGTGAGGACGAGGACCTGGACCGCTGGACGGCCGTCCTCCGCGAGTACTGCGCGGAGCTGGACGTCGATCCGTACGTCATCAACATCCCGCGGAAGAGCCTGACCATCGTCTTCAACGGCGCGCTGCCCGCGCCGACGTTCGAACAGCTGGAGAATTCGATCGCGGCCATCGAGTACCACCGCTTCCTCGAACGCGAAATCGGCCCGAGACCGCTGAACTGACCCGCGAGTTACGCCTCCAGACACACGAGTTACGCCTCCAGACACGCGAGTCACGCCTCCAAGCACGCGAACCCCGTACTTGAGCCCGGCCGCGCCCTGCCATATAGTCCACTCGGAATAATCAGTACGGAATCTTCCGAGAGGATCATCATGGCCGCGAAGCTCACCCCGCTCGCCATGGCGGTGCTGGAACTCCTTCACGAGCGGCCCATGCATCCGTACGAGATGGCGCAGCTGATGAAGGAGCGCTACGTCAGCACGCGCGTCAAAGTGAAGGCCGGCTCGCTCTACCACACGGTCGACCGCCTGGCGGAGAACGGTTTCGTCGAGATCGTCGAGACACAGCGGGACGGGAAACGCCCCGAGCGCACCCTGTACGCGATGACGGAGGCCGGTCGCGACGAGTTCGTCGACCGGGCGCAGGACATGCTGGCCACGCCCGCCGAGGAGTACCCCGAGTACCTCAGCGCGCTCGCCGTCATCGACGAACTCGGCCCGGAAATGACGCTCACCCAGCTCAAACACCGCGTGCTGCGGCTACAGGCCGCCATCGCTTCCGATCAGGTCGTGCTCGAAAACCTGGTCAAGGAGCACAAGCTCCCCGAGGTCTACTGGCTCGACTGGTCCTATGCCACCGCGCGGCGCGCCTTCGAGCTCGAGTGGACCCAGAAGCTGATCGAGGACCTCGAATCCGGTCGCATCGGGTTCCAGGGCCACTGCACGCCGCACCTCAACCTGGTCACCGAGGACGACACCGATGAACGCAAGACAAGCTAACCCGTGGGCGGCGCTTTCCGCGCTGTGCCTGGGTTTCTTCATGATCCTGCTGGACACCACGATCGTTTCGACCGCGATTCCCGCGATGCTGCGCGAACTCGGCGCCGGGCTGAACGCGATCGTCTGGGTGATCAGCGTCTACCTGCTCACCTACGCGGTGCCGATGCTGTTCGCCAGCCGCCTCGGCGACCGCTTCGGCCCGAAACGCGTCTACCTGACCGGGCTCGTGGTGTTCACCCTGGCCTCGCTGTGGTGCGGCCTGTCCGGTTCGGTGGAGATGCTGATCGCGGCCCGCGCGGTGCAGGGACTCGGGGCCGCTTTGATGACGCCGCAGACGCTGGCGTTCATCAGCCACCTGTTCCCACCGTCGAAACGCGGCCCCGCGATGGGACTCTGGAGCGGTGTCGCCGGCATCGCTGCCATCACCGGACCGCTGCTCGGTGGCGTGCTCGTCGACCACCTCGGCTGGGAATGGATCTTCTTCGTCAATCTGCCGGTCGGCGTGGTCGCGTTCGCGCTGGCGCTGCTCAAGGTGCCGGACTGGCAGCCGAAACACTCGCATTCCTTCGACGTTCCCGGGATCCTGCTGTCCGGCGCAGGCTTGTTCTTGGTCGTCTACGGCGTCCAAAATGGGCAGCACTACGAGTGGGGCCGCGTGTTCGGGCCGATCACCGTATTCGAGATCATCGGCGCCGGCGTCGCGCTGCTGGTCGCTTTTGTGCTGTGGCAACGGTTCAACCGCAAGGAACCGTTGCTGCCACTGGGTGTCTTCGCGAACCGCAACTTCTCGGCCGGGGCGCTGACCGCGGTCACCGTCGGCTTCGCGATGACCGGCATGTTCCTGCCGCTGGTGATCTACATCCAGGCCGTACTCGGCGAATCACCGACGATGTCCGGGTTGCTGTTCGCGCCGATGTCCTTGCTGGCTGGCATGATCGGCCCGTTCGTCGGCCGCGCTTCGGACAAGGTCAACGGCAAGTTCCTGCTGATCATCGGACTGGCGGCGCTGGCCGTGGGGCTGGGCCTGGTGGCGCTGATCGCGCGGGCGGGAACGAACGCGTGGACACTCACCCCGGCGCTGCTGGTGGCCGGCCTCGGAATCGGGTTCATCTTCGCGCCGATGGGCAACCTGGCGATGAGTTCGGTCGAACCGCGGCTCGTCGGGACCGCGTCGGGCATCTTCAACACCGCCCGCCAGGTCGGCGGCGTACTCGGCAGCGCCGCCGTCGGCGTGCTGCTGCAGGCGCGGATCAGCGCTTCGATCGCCGACGAGGCGGCGTCGGCCGCGAGCGCGTTGCCGGAGCAGTATCGGGCGCCGTTCGCGGAAGGCGTCGCGAAGGCCGCGGAGTCGACCGGGGAGTTCGGTTCTTCCGGGCCGACGGCGTTCCCCGGCCTGTCTTCCGATGTCGCCGAGCAGGCGCAACGGCTCGCGCTCGACGCCGTCCACAGTGGACTTACCGACGCGGCGCGGGTGACGCTGCTGCTCCCGGCCGCGGTGCTGGTGCTGGGCGTGCTCGCGGCGCTCACCATGCGCCGCCCCGCTTCGCGGGCGCCTCGCTCCCCCGTCCTGGAACCCGCCGCCAGCGCCGCCTGACCCCTTGCCCCCGCCCGCAATTCGTCACCTACTTGCGTGACCGGGACCCACCGCCGACGCAATGAACGGTCCTTTCCTTGCGAAATTTGCAAGGAAAGGACCGTTCCTCATCCGCGGGAGGGCGGAAGCTACCTACCGGCGGTACCGCAGGCCGTAGCCGTACGGGTACAGCGCCTTCTTGCCGTCGCCGACGTTCACCGGTTCCTGCGCCGCACTGGTCGGCCAGCTGAACGTCAGCTTCCCGGTCGGGTTGTAGTCGCCGTAAAGGACATCGGCGACGCCGGCGCCTTCGCTGCCAGGGAGCCAAGCGGCGAGAAGCCCGTCGAACCGCGGCAGTTGCGGAGCGATGTCGAGCGGGCGCCCGGACACGGTCACCACGACGACCGGGACCCCGGTGCTCTTCAGTTTGGCGATCGTGGCGAGGTCTTCCGCGTCGAGTCCGAAGCCGTTCGGACGGTCTCCCTGTCCTTCGGCGTACGGCGTTTCGCCCACCACGGCGACGGCGACCCGGTAGCTGCCGTCGATTCCGTTACCCGCACGGTCATAGGTCACCGTGGTTCCCTTCCCCGCCCCCGACTTGATGCCGTCGAGGATGGTCGTGCCCGGGATCACCGGGCCGCTCTGGCCTTGCCAGGTGAGCGTCCAGCCGCCCGCCTGGTTACCGATGTCGTTCGCGTTCTTGCCCGCGACGAAGATCTTGTTGTTCTTCTTCGCCAGTGGCAGCACACCGTTGTTCTTCAGCAGTACCTGGGATTCGCGGACGGCCTGCCTGGCCAGTTCGCGATGTTCCTTGCTGCCGAACGTTTTCTGGAGCGAACGGTCGGTGTACGGGCGCTCGAACAGGCCGAGCTTGAACTTCTCCGCCAGGATGCGGCGGTTCGCGTCGTCGATCCGGTCGCGTGAGACACGGCCCGCCTCGACTTCGGCCTTGAGATAGGCGATGAACTGCGGCGCGTCCCACGGGACCATGAACATGTCGATGCCCGCGTTGACCGAGAGCCGCACCTCTTCGGGAGTGAAGCCTTCCTTGCCGTCGATCTGGTTGATCGCGTTGTAGTCCGAGATCACCAGGCCGGAGAACCGGAGTTCCTTCTTGAGGACGTCGGTGATGAGGTACTTCTCGGCGTGCATGCGCACACCTTGGAAACTGGAGAACGAGATCATCACCGAACCGACGCCGCGGTCGATCGCCTCGCGGAACGGCGGCAGGTGGATCTGGCGCAGTTCGCGTTCGCTGATCACGGTGTCGCCCTGGTCGATGCCGTTCGCCGTGCCGCCGTCGCCGACGTAGTGCTTCGCCGTCGCGAGCACCGATCCCGGTTTCTCGCCGAGCCTGCGCCCTTGAAGGCCGGTGATGGCCGACGCGTTGGCGATGGCGTCGCGCGGGGATTCGCCGAAGGATTCGTAGGTCCGGCCCCAGCGATCGTCACGGGCGACGCACAGGCACGGCGAAAAGTCCCACTGCGGACCGGTTCCGGCGACTTCCAGCGCTGTCGCACGGCCGATCTTCTCGACCAGGCGCGGATTGTTGGCCGCGCCGAGGCCGATGTTGTGCGGGAAGATCGTCGCGCCGTAGACGTTGTTGTGGCCGTGCACGGCGTCGACGCCGTAGAGCGTGGGGATGCCGAGCGGCGTCGAAATCGCCGCCTTCTGGTACGAGTCGACCATGTCGGCCCACCCGTTCGGCGTGTTGCTGGCGGGCACCGAGCCGCCGCCGGAGAGCAAGGACCCCAGTTTGAGCGCGGCGGCCTGATCGGGCGTGACCGCGCCGCGTTCGGCCTGGGTCATCTGGCCGATCTTGTCGTCGAGGCTCATCCGCTTGAGCAGGTCGTTCACCCGTGCGGAGGTCGAAGCGTGGGGATTCTTGTAGACCGGCCCGGGGGCGGCGGACGCCATCGGCGCCAGGGCCGAACCGGCCAGGAGCAGTCCTGCGAGCACTGTGGTTTGCGTCGTGCGAAGCGATCTTCTGACGCGGAGGCGGGACGGCATTGGTTCCTCCGTAGCTCGAACAATCCATATGTTGCGCGCCACAACAAACTAGCTCCACGTTCGGGTGTTCCAGGTCACAATTAGGCAACGGCAAGCCGTCGAGTACCTTCCTCCAGGTGCGTTTCGTCCTCGCTTCCCAGTCCCCCGCCCGCCTCGGCGTCCTGCGTTCCGCCGGCTTCGACCCGAGCGTCGTCGTCTCCGGCGTCGACGAGGACGCCGTCGCCGCGTCCCTGACCGATCCGGCGCCGGAGGAGCTGGTCCGCGCGCTCGCCGCCGCGAAGGCCGAAGCGGTTTTCGAGGCACTCGGCGGCCACACCGACATGGTCATCGTGGGCTGCGATTCGATGCTGTCGATCAACGGCGAGATGGTCGGGAAGCCGATCACGCCGGAGGCCGCGCGCGAGCGATGGGCGTCGATGGCGGGCAAGACCGGTGAACTTCTCACCGGCCACGCGATCATCCGCGTCGAGGACGGCGTGAGGACGAAGGAAGCCTCCGGGACCGAAGGCACCACTGTTCGCTTCGGCACGCCGTCACAAGAAGAGATCGAGGCCTACATCGCGTCCGGCGAACCGCTTCAGGTGGCGGGCGGTTTCACCTTGGACGGGCTCGGCGGCTGGTTCATCGAGGGCATCGACGGCGATTTCTCGAGCGTCATCGGCATCAGCCTGCCGCTGACGCGACGCTTGCTGACCGAAGTCGGCGTCAGCGTCATCGACCTGTGGACCCGTCCCGCATCCTGAGACGACTCCCACACGATCGGGTGATCCGGAAGAGTCCTGCCTCGCCGAACGTTCTTCACGTTCGGGAAATCAGGAAACTTTCACGCACCGGAGTCGCCCCGTGTCTTTCATTCGGACCTACACAAGGCCAAAGGTCTTCGCGGCGGCGGTCCTCGGCTCGCTAGTCGTGGGCGCCCTGCTCGGCGTGCTCGCCAGGACGACCGAGGCGAGCTGGCTGACCGACCTGCTCGACCAGATCGGCACGATCTTCACGACGCTGCTGCAGATCGCGGTGATCCCGCTGGTCTTCACGGCGATCGTGGTCGGCATCAACAGCCTGCGCAACCTCGGCGGCGGCAAGAAGGCCGCGCGGCTGGGCGGCAAGACCGTGCTGTGGTTCGCGATCACCTCGTTCATCGCGTCGCTGATCGGCATCGCCGTCGCGAAGCTGTTCAACCCGGGCAGCGGCGGCCTCGGCGAAGGTGTCGCCGCGACCGCGAAGAACGCCGACAAGGCCACCAAGAGCGTCGACAACTGGGGCTCCTGGAGCGCCTTCGTCGAAGGCTTCCTGCCGAAGAACTTCTTCACCGCCTTCACCGAGGGTGAAACACTTCAGGTGCTGTTCCTCGCGGTGCTGATCGGTGCGGCGGCCTACAGCCTCGGCGACAAGGCCAAACCGTTCGTCGACTTCACCACGAGCGTTTTCGAGATCATCCAGCGCTACCTCGGCTGGGTCGTGCGGCTCGCCCCGATCGGCATCATCGGCCTGATCGGCGCCGCGGTCTCGAACTACGGTGACGCCCTGTTCCGGCCGCTGTTGTCCACCACTCTCGCGGTGTACGTCGGCTGCTTGCTGGTGCTGTTCGTGGTCTACCCGATCCTGCTGCAGTTCGTGGCGAAGGTCAGCCCGCTGACGTTCTTCTCGAAGGCCGGCACGGCGATCCAGTTCGCGTTCGCTTCGCAGTCTTCAGGCGCGACGCTGCCCCTGACCCGGCAGTCCGCCGTGAACCTGGGCGTCCAGCCCGCGTACGCCGCCTTCGCGACTCCGCTGGGCAGCGCCACGAAGATGGACGGCTGCGCCGCGGTGTTCCCCGCGATCGGCGCCATCTTCATCGCGAACCTGTCCGGCGTTTCGCTGAACATCTGGCAGTACGCCGGCATCGTCGTGGTCGCCGTGCTCGGCGCGCTGGCCACCGCGGGCACCACCGGCTGGCTGACCGCGCTGACCCTGACCACCGCGTTCATCGGGCTCGACGCGCAGCAGGTGGCGCTCGGGATCGCGCTGATCTACTCGGTGAACCCGATCATGGACATGATGCGGACCGCGACCAACGTCGCGGGCCAGATCGTCGTGCCGGTGGTCGTCGCCCGCAGCGAAGGCCTGCTGGACGACGACGTGCTCAACTCGCCGACGGACCCTTCGCCCACCTCCGACGGCGAAGCGGCTACTACCTCTGCGAAGGCGCCTGCTGCTGCGGGTGCTTGAGGTTCTTTAAGTACATGAAGGCCCCCTTCCTTGCGTCTGACGCAAGGAAGGGGGCCTTCATGTACTTAGACGCAGGGTTCCGGCAAGTCGCAAAACCGCTGGTCAAGTGAGTGCTGGAGCCGCCGGGGCGAGCTTGTCACGGCGACCTGGCGCCTCCTCGACTGTCCACAGGGGACAGTTCCGGGATGACAGTGCCCGATTCGGGTGTTTTGCGGAGGGACCGCTGTGACGTGTGGGGGTGCCGGGGTCACCGAGGCGATCCGACGGTCCGTAAAGGCCTCCTTGAGGGACCAGGAGGCCCTTCACGGACTTCTGGGCTCCACAAGCCAGTTACTCAGGCAAGCTCAGCAACGCCAGCAAGGGACCTTTGCTATCACTTCTCTCGACATTGAGAGAAGTGATAGCAAAGGTCCCTTGCTCCCTTTCAGGGGCAAGCCCGCAGGTCCGCCTTGGTGAGCCGGACGTCCGGCCACCCCCGCAGCTCCGAAGGCGCGGTGTACCGCCGCGTGCAGCCCACCGAACCGCGGGCGACGTCGTAGACCTCGGCGAGCACCGGCGCCGCCTGACAGCGGGCCGAACCGGATTGCGCGCCGGGGCACTCGTGCCGCACGACGATGACGTCCGCGATCCCGTCGGCGGTCACGTCGTTCAGGGCGACCGTCCCGGCGTCGGAGAAGTACGGCTTCCCGGTGTCCCGCCAGATCCCGCCGCGCGCGACGAACAATTCGCCCGCCGAGCCGCCGCCCACTTCGCCGCGCACCAGACAGACCGGCGTCGCGCCGTCGACGCAGCGCAAAGAATCACCCTTGAGGGTGACCCCCATGTCGTTGACGATCAGCGGGTACACCGTGTCCGCGCCGATCCGGACCACGCCCTGCTTCCCCGCGTCGTCGGCCAGCAGCACGACGGGAAGCCCGCCGACGGTCATCGCGCCGATCTCCCGGCAGGCCGAGTCGCCGCAGTTGACCCTGGGCGCGGTCGAGGCGCCGTCGGAAACAGGAGGCACGCCGGGGCCTCCGGCGGGCATCGGTGCGGCCGGGCGGAGCAGGATCACGGCCACGATCACGCCCGCCGTCACCACCACCGCCAGCAGCGCGGTGAACAGCACGGATCGCGGCGCCCGCGCTTCCTGAGTCCGCATATCCGAGAGCGTAAGTGATCTAGCGCAGAGTGCACGGCTATGTTGTTCCCGTGACGAACCCCGGACTGCCCAACGCCCTGTTCCTTCCCACGGCGAAAAAGCCGAAGGACTTCACGAGCGCCGAGATCGAACTTCGCACGACCAAGGACGGCCGGACGGCGTTGATCGCCTTCAGCACCGTGCAGCGCCTTGTCGAGTGCTGCGGCCCGCATCAGCCGTGGGCGCTGGTCAAGTCCGAGCACCTCGGGCGGGTCCACCAGGCCCAGCCGTACGACCTGATCGTGCTCGACTCCGACCTTCCGGAAGAACTGCGGCACCGCGAAGCGCTGGTGTAAAGCCTGATAGAAGAACCGGACCGACCCGTCGCGCTGATGTAAAGCCTGATAGAAGAACCGGACCGACCTGTCGCGCTGATATAAACAGGGGCAACTAGGTGGCCTTGCTCTCACTAATCGGGGTGGGAATTTCCGTAAACTGCTGCGGAGCCGCATCGGGGCGGCCCGACGTGCGAACGCAGGAGGTACGGCGTGACCGAGCAGGCCGGCACAGGTGGTCCGGTGACCAAGATCCTGATCGCGAACCGCGGGGAAATCGCGGTACGGGTGATCAGGGCGGCGAAGGACGCCGGGCTGACCAGCGTGGCCGTCTACGCCGATCCGGATCGTGACGCACCCCATGTCCGCCTCGCCGACGAGGCCTTCGCCCTCGGCGGCACCACCGCCGCCGAGAGCTACCTCGTCTTCGACAAGCTGCTCGACGCCGCCAAGCGGTCGGGCGCGGACTCCGTCCACCCCGGCTACGGGTTCCTCTCCGAGAACGCGGACTTCGCGCAGGCCGTGATCGACGCGGGGCTGACTTGGATCGGCCCGAGCCCGCAGTCCATCCGCGACCTCGGCGACAAGGTCACCGCGCGCCACATCGCGCTGCGCGCCGGAGCCCCGCTCGTGCCCGGCACGAAGGACCCTGTCGCGAACGCCGACGAGATCATCGCCTTCGCCGACGAGCACGGCCTGCCCGTCGCGATCAAGGCGGCGTTCGGTGGCGGCGGCCGCGGGCTGAAGGTCGCCCGCACCCGCGAGGAGATCCCGGAGCTCTTCGAATCCGCGACGCGTGAGGCGATCTCCGCCTTCGGCCGCGGCGAATGCTTCGTCGAGCGCTACCTGGACAAGCCGCGCCACGTCGAAGCCCAGGTCCTCGCCGACCAGCACGGCAACGCCATCGTCGTCGGCACCCGGGACTGCTCGTTGCAGCGCCGCCACCAGAAGCTGGTCGAAGAGGCACCCGCGCCGTATCTGACCGACGACCAGCGCAAGCGCATCCACGAGTCCGCGAAGGCGATCTGCAAGGAAGCCGGTTACTACGGCGCCGGGACCGTCGAGTACCTCGTCGCGGTCGACGGCACGATCTCGTTCCTCGAGGTCAACACGCGGCTCCAGGTCGAACACCCGGTGTCCGAGGAGACCACGGGCCTCGACCTCGTGCGCGAGATGTTCCGCATCGCGCGCGGCGAGAAGCTGCGCATCACCGAGGATCCGGAACCGCGCGGCCACTCGATCGAATTCCGCATCAACGGCGAGGACGCCGGCCGCGGGTTCCTGCCCGCGCCCGGCACCGTGACGAAGTTCGTCGCGCCCAGCGGTCCCGGAGTCCGGGTCGACTCGGGTGTCGAATCCGGCAGCGTCATCGGCGGCCAGTTCGACTCGATGCTCGCGAAGCTGATCGTCACCGGCTCGGACCGGCAGAACGCGCTCGAGCGCAGCCGCCGCGCGCTGGCCGAGATGGTCGCCGACGGGATGGCGACGGTCCTGCCGTTCCACCGGGTGATCGTGAACGACCCGGCCTTCGTCGGCGACGAGAACGGTTTCAGCGTGCACACCCGCTGGATCGAGACCGAGTTCGACAACCGGATCGAGCCCTTCGTGGCACCGGAAGCGGCCGAGGCCGAGGAAGAACAGCCTCGCCAGAACGTCGTCGTCGAGGTCGGCGGCCGCCGACTCGAAGTGTCGCTTCCCGGCGGTTTCTCGCTCGACGCCGGTGGCGGCGGGACGGCCGTGAAGGCCAAGCCGCGCAAGCGCGCGGGCGGCACCAAGGCCGCGGTGAGCGGCGACGCGGTCACCGCGCCGATGCAGGGCACCATCGTCAAGGTCGCCGTCGAAGAGGGCCAGCAGGTCGAAGCGGGCGAGCTGGTCGTCGTGCTCGAAGCGATGAAGATGGAGAACCCGGTCACCGCGCACAAAGCGGGCACCGTGACCGGTCTTTCGGTCGAGGTCGGCGCGGCGGTCACCCAGGGAACCCAGCTGTTCGAGCTGAAAGACTGACGATTGTCGTGGTTGACGGGGCCTCGCTCGGCCTACCATCGAAAAGGTGAGCGAGGTTCCGTCTCCGCGGCTGCGGATCAGTGATCAGGATCGTGAGTCCGCGCTGACCGCGCTCGGCGAGCACATGAGCGTGGGCCGGATCGACATCGACGAGTTCGGCGAGCGGTCCGCACAGGTCACCGCAGCCAAGACCCGCGGCGAACTGTCCGGGATCTTCGCGGACCTGCCCGAACCACATCCGCTTCTCGACGCGCCCAAGGTCGCCGTGAGCGAACCGGAGAAACCGGCGTGGGCGGACATCCCGCCGATGCAACGGATCATGGGCGCGCTCCTGCCGATCCTGTTCATCGCCTCCATCGCGCTCATCATCACCACCGGTGTCACCTGGTGGTTCATCCTCGTCCCGATCGGGATCAGCGCCGTCGGCGAAGGCATCTGGGGCAAGGGCTGGGACAACGCGCACAAGAAGCTCGGGAAACAACGTCGGCGGGAACTGGACGGCTGATCCGCCCGTAGACTCGGGTCGTGAGTGCCGAGAGACCGGACATGCGGCTGAGCGACGCCGAACGCCAAGACGCGCTCGAAGCGCTGGAAGAACATGTCCGCACCGGCAGACTCGACCTCGACGAGTTCGGTTCGCGGTCGGCGAAGGTCAGCGCCGCGCGGATGGTGAGTGATCTCGAACCGCTGTTCACGGACCTGCCCTCGCCCCGGCCCGGCGCGCTGCTCCCCCTGCCGCCGATGCCCGGTGTGGCGCAGGCGTCCGCGAAGAACGACGCTCCGCCGTCGAAATGGCTGACGGCCAGCGCCGTGCCGATCGCGGCGGCGGTCGCGATCGCGCTGTTCTTCTTCACCCGGGGGACGTTCCTGGTCTTCCTGCTGCCGCTGGCGGTCGCGCTGATCATGAGCCGCCGTCGCTGAAGGGCCGGTTACCCTCGAAGGGTGGAACCGGTGGAGATCAACGCGGGCGAGTACTACCTGCGGCAGCTGCGGGCGGACAAGGCACTCGACGACCGTCCGGCGCTGGTCGCGGCCTTCGCCGACCCGACGCATCGCAAGTACGTCCTGAACTACCGTTTGCGGGATCTGGACGAGGCGACCGAGTACGTCGCGTTGCGCACGGCCCAGTGGGCCGGTGACGAACGCTGTTCCTGGGCGGTGGCCGAGCCGACGACCGGCGAGTTGCTGGGCGAGGTCGGCCTGCGGGATCTCGATTTCGACGCCGCGTACGCGGAGGCGTCGGTCTGGGTGCGTGCGGCGTCCAGGGGCAAGGGCGTCGCGAGCACCGCGCTCAACGCGGCCCTGCGCTTCGGTTTCGGCGGGCTCGGCCTGCGCGAGGTCAGTTACCGCTACGAGGAGACGAACGAGGTTTCCGCCTTGGTCGCCCGCAAATGCGGGTTCACCCTGGTCGGGCCCGAACTGGAACCGGCCCCGACCGGGGAACGCCTCATCCGCTGGCGCCGCACCGCCTGACCCTTTCCCGCGATTCGCAAGTAGGTGACGAATTGCGAGGGGGTCAGAAGGGGTAGGTGGGCGGCGGGTTGCGGACGGTGACCCAGCGTGTCTCGGTGAAGGCCTCGATGTTCGCCGCAGCGCCGCCGAAACGGCTCCCGGTGCCCGAAGCGGCGACGCCACCGAAGGGGCTGTTCGCCTCATCGCTGACGGTCTGGTCGTTGATGTGCACGATCCCGGTCGGGACGCGGTCGGCCAGCTCCAGTCCTTTGAGGACATCGCGAGTGACGATCCCCAGCGAGAGCCCGTATTCGCTCGCCGTGGCGAGGCGGATGGCCTCCTCGGCGTCGGAGAACCGCACGACCGGCGCGACCGGGCCGAAGATCTCTTCGGCGACCGCGGGCGCCGTCGGCGGCACGTCGGCGAGCACCGTCGCGGAGTAGAACAGCCGGTCGTATTCGGCGCCGGCGGCGACCCGCGCCCCCGCCGCGACACTGGACGTGACCAGCTCGTGGATCTTGTCCCGCTGTCCGGCGTCGATGATCGGCCCGAGCGCGACCTCGTCCAGCGCCGGGTCGCCCACCCGCAACGCGGCCGCCTTCGCCGCCAGCCGCTCGACGAAGTCGTCGTAGAGCCGCTCGTGCACGAGGTGCCGCCCGGTGGTCATGCAGATCTGCCCCTGGTGGAAGAAGGAGCCGAACGCGGCGACACCGGCGGCTTCGTCGACGTCCGCGTCGTCGAGCACGATGAGCGCGGAGTTCCCGCCCAGTTCCAGATGTGCCCGCTTCAGGTGCTTTCCGGCGAGTTCGCCGACCTTGCGCCCGGCTCCGGTCGACCCGGTGAACGAGATGACCCGCACCGCCGGATGCGTCACCAGCGTCTCGCCGACGTCCGCGCCGCCCGGCAGCATCTGCAGCACGCCCGGCGGCAGACCGGCTTCCTCGAAGATCCGGGCGAGGACCACGCCACCGGTGACGGCGGTGCGCGGATCCGGCTTGAGGATGACCGCGTTTCCCAGCGCGAGCGCCGGGGCGACCGAACGGATGCCCAGGATGATCGGCATGTTGAACGGCGAGATCACCGCGACGACCCCGGCCGGGACGCGGCGCGCCATCGAAAGCCGCGGCTCCTCACTCGGCAGGAGTTCGCCGTACGGACGGCCGGGCAGGGCCGCCGCCTCGTAGCACTCCTGCTCGGCGACGTGCAGCGAAAAGCCCGCGACTCCCGGCACCGCGCCGACCTCGCGGATGTTCCACCAGCGGATCTCGTCGGCGTACTCGGACCACAGCCGAGCGGCTTTGCGCAGGACGGCGGCACGCTGGACGTGCGGTGTCGCGGCCCAGGCCCGCTGCGCCTCGGCCGCGGTCTCGGCCGCTTTCGCGGCGTCCTCGGCCGAGGCGATCCCCACGCTTCCCAGCACCGCACCGGTCGCGGGCTCCATGACGTCACGGACGCCACCGGACCCTGGCACCCAGGAACCCCCGGCGAAGATCCGGTCCGTCCACGTCGACGAGTCGAGAAACACCACAAGGCCGCCTTCCGTATCGGGACGGCCGACGCTATGCCAGATTCACCTGATCAGGCAACGATCTCTGCGCGCGTGGCATACGACTCGGCAGCAGGGGTCAACTCACCGGTTCGATGATCCCGGACCGCGCTTCCGGCGCGGCCGAACGCAACGCGTCGGCGGCCTCGTCGCTCGGCTGCGACTGCGACTTCCGTTCCGCGTCGACCCGCGCCTTGTACACCTCGACCTCGCGCTTCTCCTCGTCCTTCGACCAGCCGAGGACCTCGCCCACCAAGGTGGCGACCTGCGCCGCGCAGTCGACACCGCGGTGCGCGTACTCGATCGAGATCCGCGTCCGGCGCGCGAGCACGTCTTCCAGGTGAAGCGCGCCCTCGTGGCTGGCCGCGTAGACGACCTCGACGCCGAGGTAGTCCGGAGCATGCTCCAGCGGCTTCAACAGCTCCGGCCGTCCTTCGCCGAGCGCGAGGACCTCGTGCACCATCGAGCCGTACCGGTCGAGCAGATGCCGGACGCGGTACGGGTGCAGCCCGTGCTCGCTCGCCAGATGGTCGGCCTGGTTCACCAGCGCGTGGTACCCGTCGGCGCCCAGCAGCGGCACCTTGTCCGTAATGGACGACTGCGGCCTGCCGGGAAGGTCGACGGCCGCGGCGTCGACGGCGTCGGCCGCCATCACCCGGTACGTCGTGTACTTCCCGCCCGCGATCGCGACCAGTCCCGGGGCGACCCGGGCGACCGCGTGTTCACGCGAAAGCTTCGACGTCTCTTCGCTTTCCCCTGCCAGCAAAGGCCGGAGTCCCGCGTAGACGCCTTCGATGTCGTCGTGCGTCAGCGGGGTCGCGAGCACGGTGTTGACGTGTTCGAGGAGGTAGTCGATGTCGTGCTTCGTCGCGGCGGGATGCGCGAGATCGAGGTTCCAGTCGGTGTCCGTGGTCCCGACGATCCAGTGGTTGCGCCACGGGATCACGAACAGCACGGACTTCTCGGTGCGCAGGATCATGCCCGATTCCGAGACGATCCGGTCGCGCGGGACGACGATGTGCACACCCTTGCTCGCCCGCACGCGGAACCGGCCGCGGCCGCCGGAAAGGCGCTGCAGTTCGTCGGTCCAGACGCCGGTGCAGTTGACCACCGCGGAGGCGTGGATCTCGGTCTCGCGGCCGTCCTCGACGTCGCGCACGCGGACACCGGAAATACGGTCGGCCTCGCGAAGGAAACCGACCACCTGGGTGGAGGTGCGCACCACGGCGCCGTAGTGCGCGGCGGTGCGGGCGACGGTCATCGTGTGCCGCGCGTCGTCGGATTGCGCGTCGTAGTAACGGATCCCGCCGATCAACGCGGACCGCTTCAGCGCCGGGACCATCCGCAGCGCGCCCGCGCGGCTCAGGTGTTTCTGGCCGGGGACCGACCGCGCGCCGCCCATCGTGTCGTACATCAGCAGGCCGGCCGCGGTGTACGGACGCTCCCAGATCCGGTGGGTCAGCGGATACAGGAAGCTGACCGGCTTCACCAGATGGGGGGCGATCGTCGTCAGCATCAGTTCGCGTTCGCGCAGGGCTTCCCGCACCAGACCGAATTCCAGCTGTTCGAGGTACCGGAGCCCGCCGTGGAAGAGCTTGCTGGACCGGCTCGACGTCCCCGAAGCGAGGTCGCGCGCTTCGACGAGGGCGACCCGCAGGCCGCGTGTGGCGGCGTCGAGCGCCGTGCCCGCCCCGACCACTCCGCCGCCGATGACGACGAGGTCGAACTTGTCCTCACCCAGTCGCTGCCAAGACTCTTCCCGCTTGAGCGGTCCCAGCCTGGCGGGGCTGTTTTCGGCTTCGCGCTGAGAGCTTGCCACGTGACATTCCTCCTTGTGCCGCTGTGGCTCCAGCATCGCACGATCGGCCGCGACCGGTCCGTTATGCGGGTGACACGTGTGGCGTAACCCTCGTCGATCTTGGAAAGATTGGTTCCCACGATGCCTGGAAGGAACAAATACGCGACGGTAACGTGCCACGGACGTGGGTCGGCAAGGGCGCCGTAGCACACCGTGTTCGACCCTGCGCGGAATGTCCAAAGTGGAGGTCAAGCGGTGAGTGTGGGAGCCATCTTCGTCTGGGAGCTGCTGGGAACGGCGGTCCTGATCCTGTTGGGTAACGGCGTGGTCGCCAACCACGTGTTGCGCAAGAACAACGGCCACAACGGTGGCGTCGTGATGATCACCTTCGGGTGGGCGTTCGCGGTCTTCGCCGGTGCCAGCATCGCCGCGCCCAGCGGCGCGCACCTCAACCCCGCGGTGACACTGGGTCTCGCCATCGCGGACAAGACGAAGTGGGCGGACGTCCCGATCTACTTCGCCGGGCAGATGGTCGGCGCGATCCTCGGCGCCGTGCTCTGCTGGGCCGCCTACAAACTCCAGTTCGACGACCATCCGCAACGCGACGAGACGCTCGGCATCTTCTCGACCGCGCCGCAGATCCCGAACAAGGCGTGGAACCTCGTCACCGAGATCATCGGCACCTTCGTGCTGGTCGCGTGGATCCTGCTCAGCCCGGTCTACGCCAACGCCACGGGCGAAGGCGGCACGCCGAACTTCGGCAACTCCGCGCTCGGCTACGCGGGTGTAGCGTTCGTCGTGCTGGTCATCGGCCAGTCCCTCGGTGGCCCGACCGGTTACGCCATCAACCCGGCCCGAGACCTCGGCCCCCGTATCGCGTACGCGTTCCTGCTGCCGATCAAGAACAAGGCCAACCCGAACTGGGGTTACTCCTGGATCCCGGTCGCCGGCCCGCTGGTCGGCGGTGCGCTGGCCGCCCTCCTCTTCCTCGCCGTCCACAACCTGACCTGAGACTGGAGCTTCGATGACTTCGTACGTAGCCGCGATCGACCAGGGCACCACGTCGACTCGCTGCATGATCTTCGACCACTCCGGGCGGGTGGTCGCCGTCGACCAGCGGGAACACGAGCAGATCTTCCCGAAGGCGGGCTGGGTCGAGCACAACGCCGAAGAGATCTGGGAGAACACGCGGGCCGTCGCCGCGGGCGCGCTGGCCAAGGGTGACCTGGTCGCGGGCGACATCGTCGCGGTCGGTATCACCAACCAGCGCGAGACCACGCTGGTCTGGGACCGCACCACCGGCAAACCGGTGTACAACGCGATCGTCTGGCAGGACACCCGCACGGACAAGATCGTCAGCGACCTGGGGGCGCTGGGCGGCGGACAGGAGCGCTACCGCGCGAAGGTGGGCCTGCCGTTGGCGACCTACTTCTCCGGGCCGAAGATCAAGTGGATCCTCGACAACGTCGAGGGCGCCCGCGCGAAGGCCGAGGCCGGTGACCTCATCTTCGGCAACATGGACACCTGGGTGCTGTGGAACATGACCGGCGGGGTCGACGGCGGCGTGCACGTCACCGACCCGACCAACGCGTCGCGGACCATGCTGATGGACCTCGACACGCTGGCATGGGACGCCGGGATCGCCGAAGAGATGACGGTCCCGCTGTCGATGCTGCCGGAGATCCGGTCGTCCTCGGAGACCTACGGCAAGGTCCGCGAGAAGGGCGCGCTGGCCGGGGTCCCGATCTCGGGCATCCTCGGCGACCAGCAGGCGGCGACCTTCGGGCAGGCCTGCCTTTCGCCGGGTGAAGCGAAGAACACCTACGGCACCGGCAACTTCATGCTGCTCAACACGGGCACCGAGAAGGTCATGTCGGACAACGGATTGCTCACCACGGTCTGCTACAAGATCGGCTCGAACGACACGGTGTACGCGCTCGAAGGATCGATCGCGGTCACCGGTTCGCTCGTGCAGTGGCTGCGCGACAACCTCGGCCTGATCGGCTCCGCGGCCGAAGTCGAGCAGCACGCCCGCACCGTCGAGGACAACGGTGGCGCGTACTTCGTGCCGGCGTTCTCGGGCCTCTTCGCGCCGTACTGGCGCTCCGACGCCCGCGGCGCGATCGTCGGCCTCACCCGGTTCGTCAACAAGGGCCACATTTCCCGGGCGGTCCTGGAGGCGACCGCGTTCCAGTCGCGCGAGGTCATCGACGCGATGAACGCCGACTCCGGTGTCCCGCTGAAGTCGCTGAAGGTCGACGGCGGCATGGTCGTCAACGAACTGCTCATGCAGTTCCAGGCCGACATCCTCGGCGTGCCGGTGATCCGTCCGGTGGTCAACGAGACCACCGCGCTCGGCGCCGCCTACGCGGCCGGTCTCGCGGTGGGCTTCTGGGAGAGCGAAGACGACATCCGCAACAACTGGGCGCAGGACAAGCAGTGGGACCCGTCGATGGACGAGGCACGCCGCGAATCCGAGTACCGCAACTGGAAGAAGGCCGTCACGAAGACCTTCGACTGGGTCGACGACGAGGGCTGATCCCGAGGGGCCAGTGTCGCTCCTGCGTACGCGTTCTCCTGGTAGTGAAGGAGGCTTTCGCTACCGTCAGATGTGATCCCTGGTGACAGCGAGACGGCTGCGACCTCGGCGGCCAGTCGCGAAGTACATGAAGGCCCCCTTCCTTGCGTCTAGCGCAAGGAAGGGGGCCTTCATGTACTTCGGCAAAGCGTGACTCGCGTGCTTGGGGACGGTAGCTCGTGCCGGAGTCTCAACACGCGGTGTCGCGTCACCCAGCCCTCCGTCTCGCCCGAGACACGACACGTTTTCCTTACCTCTCAACTCACGCCCCGCCACCGGTCTGCGGCGCCCCCACCGGAATCCTCGAAACCTGCCGCCGCCCGGCCGCGGGCACCGCCTTCGGCGGCGTCACCTTCGTCGGCTTGGCCGACGGAGACGGGGGCAGCGTCGGGGTCGGGGTCTTGACCGGCGCGACTTCGACGTTGATCGTCACCGTCGTCGTCTTGCAGGTCGCCTTGACCGCGTAGAAACCCGGCTTCGCCTTGTCGCTGATATGCGCGACGGTGCCGAGGATCACCGGATCCTCCGAGGTCACCTCGAAGGTCCCGATCCGGTCCAGCACCATCGACTTCACCTCGCCGAAGTCGTCCTTCGCGCAGCCGACCGAGACCAGGACGTCCTCCCCCGCCGTCGACTTCGACGGTGAGACGGCGACGAACGGGTACTGCGTGGGCGGCGGGGTGAAGGTCGTGGTCGGCGGGACGTCGTCCTGCGCGTACGCGACGGCAGGGGCGGCCAAGGCCACGCCGCACGCCACCACCAAGGCGGACCTGATCATGGAACTCACCTCGCGATCAACCGGGCGAAAACGATGATGTTGTCGAGATAGTTGTGCGACGCCTTGTCGAAGACCCCGCCGCAGGTGATGAGCCTCAGCTCCGGCTCGGTGGTGTCGCCGTAGACCGCGTCGGTGGGGAACTTGTCCTTCGCCACCCGCTCGACCTTCGTGACCGCGAACTCGGCCGTCTTGCCGTCCTTCCGGGCGATCGAGACCTTGTCTCCGGGCGCCAGCTCCTTCAGCCTGAAGAAGATGCCCTTCTGCTTGTTCCCGTCCACGTGCCCGAGGATCACCGAAGGCCCGACCTCCCCCGGGGTCGGCCCGTGCACGTACCAGCCCGCCTGCATCGGCTGGGTGATCGGCGGGACTTCGACGGTGTTGTCCGCGTTGAGCCCCAGCGGGACCAGGCTGGACTTCGCCTCGATCTTCGGCACGTCGATCGAGAGCGGATCGACCTTGGGCAGCCCCTCGGCGACGGCCCCGCCCGCAGGCTCCGGCCCGGTCTCCGGCGCCGCACTCGGCTGCGTCGAGGTCTCGGCCTGCGCTGCGACCTGCGGCGGAGCGGCCTGTCCGGTCTCCCCCGGCCCGGACAGGACGATCGCCAGCGTCGCCAGGACGGCCAGCAGGACGACAGCGAGCACCAACGGCGCACGTCGTCCTCGCCACCACGTCGACTTCATGTTCACCCCTCACGGAACCGGCGCGGGAGCGACGGAACCGGTCCCGGCCCCCAGAACAGGACCGGCTCGTCGTTCACCCCCACGACTGCCAGACGCCGGGCGCGGCCGGACGGTTGCCCGCCAAGGTCACGAAATCATCGCGATGAGGAGGATCAGGACGCCATGCTGCCGTCGCCGGCCTGGGCGGCACCGGCGGGCACCGCGCCGACCTGCCGGGAAGAAACCGAAAACGTTGCCGTATAAGACTTTCCGTTGCAGTTGACGGTCAGCGGGTAGCTGCCGGGGACGGTGCCCTCCTTGAGGGTGACCTCGGCACTGATGTTCGCCGGGACCCCGATGAGCGGGCCGTAGTCGTACTTCCCGATGCTCAGCACCGGCGAAGCGAACGTCGTCGACTTCGGCGCCTTCAGACCGTCGCCGGGGCATTGGGCCAGCGCCACGTTGGAGTCGCCGTGCACGTACTTGTTGACGAGCCCGAGTTCGTAGGCGGTGTCGTCGTTGAGCTGCACCCTGACACCGGGATCCGCCTCGGGTTGCTGAGCGAAACCGGCCGACGAACCCGCCAGCACCGCCGCACCGATCGCCACCATCCCGGCGAGAACCCTGCGAACCACGAAAACCCCTAGCTGTCAACGAAACACCGACACGCGCTAGACGCGGACATCCCCGCGAGGGTTGCTTCGACGGCGGAGATCAGTCCAAGTCGTCGTGGCGCATGAGCTGGCGGCCCGCCTCGGTGATCGACCCCGACAGCGACGGGTACACCGAAAATGTCAGTGCCAGGTGTTCCACTGTGAGCTGGTTCTGGACGGCGAGCGCGATGGGAAGGATGAGTTCGCTCGCCGTCGGCGCCACGACCACCCCACCGACGACCACGCCGGTGGCGGGGCGGCAGAACAACTTCACGAAACCGCGTCGCAGGCCTTCCATCTTCGCGCGGGCGTTCGTCGCGAGCGGGAGCATGATGGTGCGGGCGGGCACCTCACCCGAGTCGATCGCCTGCTGGCTGATGCCGACGGTCGCGATCTCGGGATGGGTGAACACGTTCGCGGCGACGGTCTTGAGCTTGATCGGCGCGACACCCTCGCCGAGCGCGTGCCACATCGCGATGCGGCCCTGCATGCTGGCCACGGAAGCGAGCATGAGCACCCCGGTGCAGTCGCCGGCGGCGTAGATCCCGGGCGCGCTGGTGCGGGAAACGCGGTCGACGCCGATGAAGCCGCCGGGGCCGGGCTCGATGCCGACCTTCTCCAGGCCGATGTCGGTGGTGTTGGGCACCGAACCGACGGTCATCAGCGCGTGGCTGGCTTCGATCACGCGGCCGTCGGAGAGGTGGATCTCGACGCCCTTTTCGGTGCGCACGACCTTGTCGGCGCGGGCCTGCTTGACGACCGTGGTGCCGCGCTGCGAGAAGACCTCTTCGAGCACGGCGGCGGCGTCGGCGTCCTCGTGCGGGAGCACGCGGTCGCGGCTGGACACGACGGTGACCTTGACACCCATCTCGGTGTAGGCCGAGGCGAATTCGGCGCCGGTGACACCCGAACCGATGACGGCCAGGTGCTCGGGCAGCTCGCGCAGGTCGTAAAGCTGACGCCAGTCGAGGATGCGTTCGCCGTCCGGCACCGCGCCGGGCAGCACACGCGGGGTGGCGCCGGTCGAGATGAGGACGACGTCGGCGTCGAGCACCTGCGTCGAGCCGTCGGGGGCGGTGACGGCGACCTTGTGCGTGGCGAGCCCGGCCTCGTCGTCGTCGAAGCGGGCCTGGCCGATGACGACGCGGACGCCCTCGCGCTGGACGCGGGCGCGGATGTCGGCGGACTGCGCGAGCGCGAGGCCCTTCACCCGGCCGTGGACGGTCGGCAGGTCGACGCTGGTGTCGGCCATGTCGGTGTTGATGCCGAGCTCGCGGAGGTCGTGCATGTTCGCGAGGGCGCCGGAGGAGGCGATGAACGTCTTCGACGGGACGCAGTCGTAGAGCACGCACGCGCCGCCGAGACCGTCACGTTCGACGATGGTGACGTCGGCTCCGTGCTGGGCCGCGACCAGTGCCGCTTCGTAACCGGCGGGGCCTCCGCCCATGATCACGATCTTGGTCACTGGTCTCCTCCTCGCTGCGGTGTCTGTGACTGCGTTTACCGTACGCGGGCGACCGCTGGGCGGATTGAGTGGCCGGACACGGCATGCGCGTCCAGCCGGGTGACCGCCGGGTCGCTAGGCTGTGGCCGTGCCGTTGTATGCCGCGTATGGATCCAATATGGAGCCCGCCCAGATGCTGGAGCGCGCTCCGCACTCGCCCATGGCCGGCACCGGCTGGCTGGAGGGCTGGAGACTGACCTTCGGCGGCGAGGACATCGGCTGGGAAGGCGCGCTGGCGACCATCGTCGAAGACCCTGGCTCCCGGGTCTTCGTGGTGTTGTACGACGTCACGTCGCTGGACGAGGACGGCCTCGACCGCTGGGAAGGCGGCGAGCTGGGCATCCACAACAAGATCCGGCTGCGCGTGCAGACCATGGAAGGGTCCGTCCTGGCCTGGTTGTACGTCCTGGACGGCTACGAGGGTGGCCTCCCATCGGCGCGCTACCTCGGCGTGCTGGCCGACGCCGCCGAAGCCGCGGGCGCCCCCGCCGACTACGTTGACGCACTCCGCACCCGCCCCTGCCAGGGCATCTCCGGCTGATCACGCGAGTCGGCCGCCTGATCACGCGAGTCGGCCATCCGATCACGCGAGTCGGTCATCAGATCACGCGACTGCGCGTCTTTCGAACGCCCTGGACAGCTCGGCCAAGAACCGTCGAGGTTCACGCAGGTCCGCCGCCGACACCCGGATCGTGATCCACCCCCGCCCAGCCATCCGCGCGTCTCGCTCGGAGTCGTAGTCGCGGCGCCCCTCGTGAGAAGCGAAGCCGTCATACTCGAGGGCGATCCTCCGCGACGGCCACGCCATGTCGAGGACGTACAGCATCCGGCCTCCGATCGTGGTGATCTCGTACTGTGCCTCCGGTACCGGGAACCCCGCCTCGACGACGACCAACCGGATGATGCTTTCCGGTGGGGAGTCCGCCTTGCCGGTCGCCAGGTCGAGCAGCATCAGGGCCCTGTGGATACCTCGCCGGTCGCGACGATCCACGACCCTGTCCCGAACGTTCGCACGCAGTGCTCGGACGTGGTCCGGCACAAGCCCGCGCATCGCCTCGTCCAGCGCGGCGAACGCGGTTCGCTTGTGCCCGTCACAGAGGAAATCCGCCAGCGCCAGATCCAACGAAAATGTGACGAGCCCGTCAAGTTCGACGACATCCGAGGGCTCGAAATCGGCCTGGTGAGTGATCAGCCCCGGCTTCGACTTGATCCGTCGCGAGTAGGGCACCGTCACGTGGATGCTCGTGTCGTCAACGGCCGAAATCCCATGTAGCGCAAGGGCTGTAGCTCCGGACAGAGCCGCGGGCTCCCCCACCACGAGCAGCGCGGCTTGAGCCCGAGTGGTCAGTTTGAGCGAATCCGCGGCATGAACGACCACGCCTCGCCATGGCTGAGCGAGAACACCGCTGGCCAGTCCTTCAAGGACCAGCCGACGCCCCAAGACCTTGTCGGCCTCACTACGCGAGACCGCCCCATGTCGTCCTCCCCAATCGATCATGCCTTCGAGGATCGTTGGTTTTCCAGCCTGGGGAAAGGCCCCCTCATCCACACCTGTGGATAACTTCACACCTGTGGATAACCTGTGGACAGGTGTTCGACACCGATGTGGCGAACACCTGTGACCAGGTGGACGACTCGCGTGATCAGACGGCCGACACGCGTGACTGGATGGACGTCAGGCCAGGGTGGCCAGGGCGGTGTGGACCAGCGTGCGGACACCGCACAGGAGTGAACGCTCGTCGAGGACGAAGGTCGGGCGGTGGATGTCGGCCATCGGGCCTTCACCGGACCAAACGCCGAGGCGCGCGAAGGCGCCCTGGACGTGCTCCAGGTACCACCCGAAGTCCTCGCCACCGGACGACTGCTCGGTCCCGGCCACGGCGGCTTCGCCCAGCGCGGCTTCGACACCGGCACGCATCAGCAGGTGCGACTCCGGGTCGGAGACGACCGGCGGGACGCCGCGGCGGTAGTCGAGGGAGAACCCGACGCCGGTCGGCGCGAGCAGCGACTCCACCGAAGACGCGACGAGCGGCTCCAGCATCGTCCAGACCTCGTGGTCCGCCGTCCGGAGCGTGCCGCGCAGCACCCCGTCCTGCGGGACCGCGTTGGCGGCCTGCCCGGCGTGCACCGCGCCCCAGACCAGCACGGTCCCGGATCGCGGGTCGACGCGCCGCGAGAGGACCGCGGGCAGCGACGTGATCACGGTGCCCAGCGCGTGCACCAGGTCCGCGGTCAGATGCGGCCGCGAGGTGTGCCCGCCCGGCGAAGTGAGCCGCAGCTCGATGAGATCGGCGGCGGAGGTCAGCGCGCCTTCGCGCAGACCGACCTTGCCGACCTCGAGCCGCGGGTCGCAGTGCAGCCCGTAGATCCGCTCGACGCCTTCCATCGCGCCGGCGGCGATCATGTCCAGTGCGCCGCCGGGCATGACCTCCTCGGCGGGCTGGAAGATCAGCCGCACGCGTCCTGGCAGCTCCGGTGCGCCCGCCAGGGCCCGCGCCGCGCCAAGCAGGATCGCGGTGTGCGCGTCGTGCCCGCACATATGCGCGGCGCCTTCGGTCTTGGAGGCGTACGGGAGGCCGGTGGCCTCGGTCAGCGGCAAGGCGTCCATGTCGGCGCGCAGTGCGACGCAGCGGTCCCCGCTGCCGATGTCGCAGACCACGCCGGTGCCCGTGGGGAGCACCCATGGCTTGAGCCCGACCGCGCGGAGCAGGGACATGACCATTTCGGTCGTGGCGAACTCGTGGCGGGAGAGTTCCGGGTGCGCGTGGATGTGCCGACGCCACGCGAGGACGTCGGTGGCGTTCGCGCGGAGCCAGTCGTCAAGCCAGAAAGGGCCGCGTCCGGCACCCAGATCATGCACAGGTGCCATGCTGACGCCGGCCTCGGAGATCAGCGCGGTGGGCGCCTCTATAGGGGCAACGACGCGACCCTCGGGGTCGCCTGGAATGTCCGGACGTGAATCGAGCACCGTCACGCCGCACCTCCTCCCGCAACACAGTTGCCTTCGTCTACCACCGTACGAGTGGTCGCTGAAGGCACGCTGGGTGCCGATCGATCTGTGATACGCATTTGCGATAGATCGTGCACCATGCAGATGACAAGCCGCTCGTCGAGTGATCGAGCCGGAGATGGCCGGTAGTGGATCTGCGTTGAACGGCTACGGGAATTCGGCCCGGGCTAAGCGGAGAGTCCTTCTACTTACCGGTCGCGGTTCAGGACTTCTTCTTCTTGGAACGGGCGCGGCGGCCGAGGACGACCAGGCCGAGCAAGATGGCCGCGGCGACGCCCGCGATGATCTTGTTCTTGGTCTCCTGGCTGTTGGCCTTGTCGGTCTCGGCGGGGTCGAGCACCGGCCCGGGGGGCGCCTGCCGCGGCACCTCGTGCACCGCCGCCGCCTGCGCGATCACCGGCGCGGGCGCCTGGATCGCCACGGCCTGCGCGACAGGCGCGCAGACGACCAGCCCGGCGGTGACGAGTCCGGCAAGCTGCCCGAGACGAGACCTTTTCGGCATGACTCCCTTTCGACGGCGTGGCGCGAATCCGATTCTGCACTCTGCCGGGTTCCCGCGTCAGCCGCCACGCGGAGGACCGGAGAACGCCTCCAGAATCCGTTGCGCGGCCAGTGTCGGGGTCAGTTCACCGTTCCGGACAGCCCGTTCGACGTCCGGGACGACCGCTCGCACGTCCGGATGCGCGGCGAGCCTGCCGAGCAGCTGTTCGCGGACCATCGACCAGGTCCACTCCACCTGCTGCCGCCGTCGCCGGGTGTCGAGTTCCCCCGACGCGGTCAATACGTCACGGTGACGGCCGATTTCGGCCCACACCTCGTCCAGTCCGACGTCGGTGAGCGCGCTGCAGGTCAGCACCGGCGGGGTCCATTCGGCGTCCCGCCCGTAGATCATCCGCAACGCGCCGGCGAGTTCGCGGGCAGCGCGTTTCGCGTCGCGTTCGTGGTCACCGTCGGCCTTGTTGACCGCGATGACGTCGGCCAGTTCGAGGACGCCCTTCTTGATGCCCTGCAGCTGGTCGCCGGTGCGGGCGAGGGTCAGGAACAGGAAGTGGTCGACCATGTTCGCCACGGTCACCTCGGACTGCCCGACGCCGACGGTCTCGACCAGCACGATGTCGTATCCGGCCGCTTCCATCAGCACGATCGTTTCGCGGGTCGCCCGAGCGACACCGCCGAGAGTGCCCGAAGTCGGCGAAGGGCGGATGAACGCCTTCGGGTCCACCGCGAGCCGCGCCATCCGGGTCTTGTCGCCCAGGATCGAGCCGCCGGTCCGCGTCGACGACGGGTCGACGGCCAGCACGGCGACCTTGTGCCCGGCCTCCGTGAGATCCGTGCCGAGCTGGTCGATGAAAGTCGACTTGCCGACACCGGGGACGCCGGTGATGCCGACGCGCCGCGCGCCGCCCGCGTGCGGGAGCAGCTCGACCAGCAGTTCCTGCGCCTGCGCCCGGTGGTCCTCGCGGTTCGACTCGACGAGCGTGATCGCCCGCGACAGCAGGCCGCGGTCACCCGCGAGGACGCCCTTGGCCAGCGCTCCGACGTCGATCTTGCGCGGCAAGTTTCACGACTCCTGGGCGGTCAGCTGTCCGATGAGGTCGATCGCCGCTTCGGCGATCACCGTGCCGGGGCCGAAGATCGCCGCCGCGCCCGCCGCGCGCAGCTCTTCGTAGTCCTGCGGCGGGATGACGCCGCCGACCACGACGATGATGTCCTCGCGGCCCTGTTCGGCGAGTTCCGCGCGCAAGGCGGGGACCAGCGAAAGGTGCCCCGCCGCCAGCGACGAAACGCCGATGACGTGCACGTCCGCTTCGATCGCCTGCCGCGCGACCTCGCCGGGGGTGGAGAACAGCGGGCCGACGTCGACGTCGAAACCGATGTCGGCGAAGCCGGTCGCGATCACCTTCTGGCCGCGGTCGTGGCCGTCCTGGCCCATTTTCGCGACCAGGATCCGGGGACGACGGCCTTCTTCCTCGGCGAACTTCTCGACGAGCTCGCGCGCCTGCTCGACGTTCTCGGCCTTGCCGACCTCCTCGCGGTACACACCGGAGATGGTACGAATCTGGCCGGAGTGGCGCCCCCAGATCCTCTCCAGCGAGTCGGAGATCTCGCCGACCGTGGCCTTCGCCCTGGCGGCGTCGATGGCGAGCGCGAGCAGGTTGCCGTCGGCCTTGGCGCCGGCGGTGAGCCGCCGAAGCGCGTCCTGCGTGGCGTCCTCGTCGCGTTCTTCGCGCAGCCGACGCAGTTTCTCCAGCTGCTGCGCGCGCACGCCGGCGTTGTCGACCTTGAGCACGTCGATCTGTTCGTCGTCGGTGACCTGGTACTTGTTCACGCCGATCACGGGCTGGCGGCCGGAGTCGATCCGCGCCTGGGTCCGCGCGGCGGCCTCCTCGATGCGTAGCTTGGGGATGCCGGCGTCGATCGCCTTCGCCATCCCGCCCGCCTGCTCGACCTCGGTGATGTGGGCCCAGGCCTTGCGCGCGAGGTCGTAGGTCAGCTTCTCGACGAACGCGCTGCCGCCCCACGGGTCGATGACGCGCGTGGTGCCGGATTCCTGCTGCAGCAGCAGCTGCGTGTTCCGCGCGATGCGGGCGGAGAAGTCGGTCGGCAGCGCGAGCGCCTCGTCGAGGGCGTTGGTGTGCAACGACTGCGTGTGCCCCTGGGTCGCGGCCATCGCCTCGACACAGGTGCGGACGACGTTGTTGTAGACGTCCTGGGCGGTCAGGGACCAGCCGGAGGTCTGCGAGTGGGTCCGCAGGCTCAAAGACTTGGAACTCTTGGGTTCGAAGCCCTTCACGAGCTTCGCCCACAGGAGGCGTGCCGCGCGGAGCTTCGCGACCTCCATGAAGAAGTTCATCCCGATCGCCCAGAAGAAGGACAGGCGCGGGGCGAACTTGTCGACGTCCAGCCCGGCCTCGACGCCGGAACGCAGGTATTCGACGCCGTCCGCGAGCGTGTACGCCAGCTCCAGATCGGCGGTCGCCCCGGCCTCCTGCATGTGGTAGCCGGAGATGGAGATCGAGTTGTACTTCGGCATGTTCCGCGAGGTGAACGAGAAGATGTCCGAAATGATCCGCATCGACGGCTGCGGCGGGTAGATGTAGGTGTTGCGGACCATGAACTCCTTGAGGATGTCGTTCTGGATGGTCCCGGCCAGTTTGTCCGGCGTGACACCCTGTTCCTCGGCCGCGACCACGTACAGCGCGAGCACCGGCAGGACGGCGCCGTTCATGGTCATCGAGACGCTCATCTTGTCGAGCGGGATGCCGTCGAAAAGCTGGCGCATGTCGTAGATCGAGTCGATCGCGACACCCGCCATGCCGACGTCACCGGCGACGCGCGGGTGATCGGAGTCGTAACCGCGGTGTGTCGCGAGGTCGAAGGCGACCGAGAGACCCTTCTGCCCGGCAGCGAGGTTCCGGCGGTAGAAGGCGTTCGACTCCTCGGCGGTGGAGAAACCCGCGTACTGGCGGATGGTCCACGGCTGGTTGACGTACATCGTCGGGTACGGGCCGCGCAGATACGGCGCGATGCCAGGATAGGTGCCGAGGAAGTCCACTCCGGACAGATCGTCGGCGGTGTAGACCGGCTTGACGCCGATGCCTTCCGGCGTCTCCCACGCGAGCGCGTCGGGGCCCTTTCCGGTGGCGGCGTGCAGCGCTTCGGTCCACTGAGGACGGTCGCCCGGCTCGGGAGAACCGAGGTCGATTCCGGCGAAGTTCGGGATGGTCATCACTGCACTCCGAGCTCGTTCAACGTGCCGGTCAGGATTTCCAGGGCGTCGCAGCCCGTGAAGAGGTAGCCCGAGACGTCCGGGTGGTCGCCGGGTTTCCCGGCGAGAAGCACCGACGTGGCGCCCGCTTCCTTCAAGGCCTTCGCGACGCTGTCGGCTTCCTCCGCGTAGGAAGTGTTGCTTCCGCAGAGGCAGGCGATCTTCGTTCCGCTGGCCCGGAACTCCGCGATGACGCCGTCGATGTCCTCGGGGGCACCGGGGTTCACGGCCTCGATCCCGCCCGCTTGGAACAGGTTCGCCGCGAAACTCGCCCGCGCGGTGTGCGCCGAGACCGGGCCGAGCGTGGCGAGGAAGACGCGGGGACGGTTCGGATGCGCGTCCGACCGGTCCCGCAGGGCCTCGAACGCCTCGGCGTACCGGAGCCGGGGCAGACCGCCGTCCGGCAGGTCTTCGACGGCGTCGCGGACGACGGTTTTCTCCGTCAGGTTGGGGAATTCGCTGACGCCGGTGATCGGATCGCGACGGGTCGCGATCCGCTTCGACCGCTTCTCCCAGGTCTCGGCCAGCCGTGTGGCGAGCGCACCGGAGGCCAGTTCCGCCTCGATACCACCTGCCGCCTCGATGGCGGTGAACTCGCGCCACGCGGCCTTGGCCAGGTCTTCGGTGAGGTTCTCGACGTACCAGGAGCCGCCCGCCGGATCGATGACACCGGCCAGTTTGGACTCCTCCAGCAGCACGGCGTGCGTGTTGCGCGCGATCCGCGCGGAGAACGCGTCCGGCTGGCCGATCGCGGCGTCGAACGGGAGCACGGTGATCGCGTCCGCGCCGCCGACCCCGGCGCCGAAACAGGCGAGCGTGGTCCGCAGCATGTTCACCCACGGGTCGCGCTGGGTCAGCATCGCGGGCGAGGTGACCGCGTGCTGCCGCATGCCCGTTCCCTTGCCACCGGACACTTCGGTGACCCGGGACCACAGGCGCCGCGCGGCGCGGAACTTGGCGATCGTGAGGAACTGGTCGGCGGTGGCGGCGAGCCGGAATTCGAGCTGCCCGGCCGCGGTGTCGACGTCCAGCCCCGCTTCGGTCAGCGCCCGCAGGTACGCGACGCCGGCGGCGATGGTCGCGCCGAGCTCCTGCGCGTCGGAGCCGCCCGCCTCGTGGAACGGCAGGCCGTCGGCGACGATCGTCCGCACCTTCGGGTGACTGACGGCGACCCGCGCCGCCAAGTCCGCGGCGGGAGCGAGCGGCCGCGGCGAACCGGTGCGCGCGGTCGACCCGATCGGGTCGGCGCCGAGGGTCGCGGTGACCGCGCTCGCCGGGATCTCACGTTCGGCGAAGAGGGCGAGCAACTCGTTCGCGGCGGCTTCGTACTCTTCGCCCGCGTCGAGCGTGACGGGCGCGAGGTCGACGTACACCTCGTTCAGCGCGTCACCAAGATCAGCGACGGGGACGCCGGTCGCTCCGGCGCGCAGCCAGATCGAGCTGACACCGCCTTCGAGATCGGCGAGGATCGCGGCGTTCGTGGCCTTCGCGTCACGGCGCGCGTACCGGGCACGGATGTCCCAGCCGGTCGTCACCGCGCCCTCGGGCCGCGCACTTCTCACGAACGGCGGAAGGCCGGGGAAACCCGTTCCGTCGACGGCGTCCTCGGTGGTGTAGAGCGGCCGGATCTCCAGGCCGTCATACGTCCGGGTGACGAGCTTGCTTTCGGGCAGGCCGTCGAAGGACTCGTCGATGGCGCCGCTCTTGCGCAGCACGCCGGCGACGAGTTCCCGCCACTGGTCCCGGCTCGCTTCCGGGAACTCCGCGGCGAGCTTCAACTCTTCGGGCGCGTCGGGCTCGCCGGGGGTCGGCACTGACTCCGTCTCGGCCACATCCGTCATAACCAACGATGCTAACGGCCCTCAACAGCGCTTACCTGTGACGCTAGTCGCGCCTGTTCACTCCGACAGGGCACGGCGCATAGGTCCGTCACGCGGGCATACGCCACAATTGGGCCGTGCCGTCCGACACCACCGAGCCCAGCGAGAGTCCCGGCGACGACAAGCGTGTGGTCGCCGGGCGATATCGGTTGCGCTCGGTCATCGGATCAGGGTCGATGGGTACGGTCTGGTCGGCCTACGACGAATTCCTGCACCGTCCGGTCGCGGTCAAAGAGGTCCGCCTCCCGCCCGGCGTCCCGGCTTCGCAGGCCGACGAACTGCGCGAACGGACCCTGCGCGAAGCCCGCGCGATCGCCGTCCTGAGTCACCCGAACGTGATCATCCTGCACGACGTCGCACGCGAGAACGACGAACCGTTCGTGGTCATGGAGCTGCTGCCGTCGCGCAGCCTCGCGCACATCCTGCGCGACCACGGGGCGCTGACGGTCGAGCAGGCGGCGGCGGTCGGTATCGCGGTGGCGTCCGCGCTCGAAGCCGCGCACGCCGCCGGGATCACCCACCGTGACGTCAAACCGGGGAACGTCCTGGTCGCGGGGGACGGCCGCATCAAGCTCACCGACTTCGGCATCGCGCGCAACGTCTCCGAAGCCACCATGACCCGCACGGGGATGATGCTGGGCTCCCCCGCCTACATCGCGCCCGAGGTGGCCTCCGGCGGCGCCGTCGTTCCCGCCGCCGACCTGTGGGGGCTCGGCGCGACGCTGTTCGCCGCCATCGAGGGCTCGCCGCCCTACGACGCCGACGGCGACCCCCTCGAAACGGTCGGGAAGGTCGTCAACGGGAAGGTGCCGAAGCCCGGACCCGGTCCGCTGGCCGACGTGATCGGCGCGCTCATGAAGAAGGAGCCGTCGAAGCGGATCACGCTGCGCGAGGTGCGGCGCCGCCTGTACCCGTTGCAGGCCAAGACACTCATCGACCTCTTCCCCGCGGAGCTGTTCCACACGCCCGACGGCAGGAAGACCACCGCGCATCTGGACGCGACCGACACCCAGGTGCTCAAGCCGGTCAAGTCGGAAAAGCCGGGCGAGGGCACGAGTTCGGAACTCGCCGCCGACCCCGGTCCGCTGCCGTTCCTGAACCAGCCCGCCGCGGCACCGGCATCCCCGGCCGAACTCCCGCCGATGCCGACCGTCACCCCGCCGCGGCCTCGCACGCCGGGCCGGTCCCCTGCCGCCACCGTGGTGCTGGCGCTCGCGTCGATCGTGCTCTTCCTGCTGGCCGCGGGCGGCGGGTTCGTGCTGGCCAGGACCGCAGGCGGACAGGACCTGCGGCCGCCCGAGAAGGTGCAGCAGGGCGACACCATCGTCACTCAGCCGCCGCCGAAACTGATCACGCAGCAGGGTGACGCCAGCACGGTGAACGGCCTCAAGGGCGGCCGGTTCAGCATCGGTGTGCCGGAGGGCTGGCAGAAGTTCGTCGCCCCGCACGTCACCAAGGGTGTGCCGAGCACCGTGGTGCAGTACGTCTCGCCCGACGGCCGCCAGGTCATCCGGATCGAGCGGCTGAGCGGTTTCCTGGCCGACAGCCCGCCGCCCGCCTACTTCAGCTGGCTGAAGAGCCAGCATCCGGAGATCGCCCCCATCGGCGGGCCGGCCACCGTCCCCGGCCGGGGTGACGGCAGCCAGCGGTACACCTACCGGACGACCGAGCGCGCCCCCGGCAACAGGGACTCCGTGACCCGCACGACGTACATGGACCTGTTCGGCGGCGGCACGGACCTCTGGATCCTCTCGGTGACCTCGACGATCGAGCAGGAGAACTCCGCGAAGACCGGGATCTTCGAGCCCGTGGCGCTGTCCCTCATCGTCGACGGCTGAACCCCACCATCGTCCATTGTGGACACGCCGTCCGGATAAGAGATTGCGTGTCTGCTTCCCAGCTGGCTAGGGTTCGGCCGGCTGCGACAGGGCAGGCCCATCGTCGATGAGGAGGTGTGCAGCACATGCGCACAAGTGTGAAGCCGTCGAACCCGACGTTCGTCCTCTCACGACGGAGCCGGATCGCCCCGCGCCATCACCTCGCCGATCGATACTGACCCACGGGATCGTCGGGCCGGAGCGACGGCCACCGCGTGAGCCTTTGCCATCGAAAGGCTTCACCCTTGAACCGTGAACAGATCTCCCGTATCGCCCACACCGATCACCCGATCAAGTCGCCGCTCGACGACGCTTCGGTCGATCGACTCCTCGACCGAGGGCTTCCCAGGGGCGACGAGCACGTCCTCGACCTCGGTTGCGGCAGCGCGGAATGGCTTTTGCGCGCCCTGGCCACGCGGCCGCACCTGCTCGCCGAAGGCGTGGACGTCTCCGAGGACGCCTTGGCACAGGCGCGCCACGCGGCGAACGGTCGCGGCGTCGCGGACCGCCTCGTCCTCCACCACCAGGATGCCGCCGGCTTCGTCTCGGCCCGGCGATTCGACCTGGTGATCAGCGTCGGGGCCACCCACGCTTTCGGCGGTCTGCTCCCTACCCTGGCCGCGGCCCGGCGGCATCTCGCCCCCGGCGGCCGTGTCCTGATCGGGGAAGGATTCTGGGATCGGACCCCGACCACCGAGGCCGTCGAAATGCTGGGTGAGTTCACCGACCTCGCCACCACAGTGGACCGTGTGGTCGCCGACGGGTGGACGCCGGTCCACGGCCATGTCAGCGCCCGCCACGAGCTGGACGCCTACGAATGGGCGTGCTGGGGGTCGCTGGCCGCGTGGGCACTCGACCGTCCCGCCGACCCGGACAGCGCGGAAGCGCTCTCGACGGCGAGCACTCGCCGGACCGAGTGGTTGCGCGTCTACCGGGACACCTGGGGTTTCGTGTCCCTGGTCCTCGGTCGTACGCCCGGCCAAGGCTGAATCGGCACGCCGCTGAAACCGCCCACCGGTCCGAAGCCGGACCGGTGGGCGGGTCACGGACTCCTTCGATCACTCGCCTTCGTCGGCCTGCGCGGCGAAGTACGCCTTCGAGGCACGCTGCTGTGCCAGCCTGCGCAGCACCGAAAGCAGCCTGTCGCCGAGAACGGTCTCCACGACGGCGATCTCGATGATCTGCTCGAGCGACTCGATCCCGGCGATCCCTTCCAGGTCCAGATCGGCGATCCGGTCGGCGATCTCGGCGTAGTCGTCGAGTTTGTCGAGATACCAGCCGTGCCCGACCTCGCGGATCGCGCACAGGACGCCGACCAGGGCCTGGACGACCAGGTCGTCGTCCTTCTTGCAGGGCCAGCCGCGGCGTTCGGTGAGGTCACGGACCGTGGCGAGCGCCCATTCCCTGGCTTCGTCGTCGACGACCTGCCGGGAGGTGGTGATGCCCTGCTGGGCGATGCCGAGGACGTGGTGGGGGCTCGCTTCCCCGGTGTCGACCTCGGCGAGCACCTCGCCGACCGTCGCGAGCGAAAGGCCGCCGACGTCCATCAGCGCCCTGATCAGCTTGATCCGCTGGACGTGCCCGTCGTCGTACTTCGCCTGGTTGGGGCTGGTCCGCTCGCCCGGCGGGACCAGCCCTTCCCGCAGGTAGTACTTGATCGTGGCGACCGGGACCCCGGCTTTTTCGCTCAGTTCGGCCATCCGCACGCGTGCCTGCTCCGATCTCGGGGACGGTTCCAGGGTCATCCCTGAAGATTCCTCAGGATGGATAGTTTAGCTTCCCATAACGGAGAGCTTGACTATCCGTTCCTGGAGGGATCCATGACCATCTTGACCGATCTCCGCGAGAGAACCCGCACCTGGCATCGGGGTTCCTATCGCCTGGCCCAGGCCTTCGCCGTGATCACCGTGCTGTGCGTACTCGCCATGCTGATCGACCAGCGGACGCTGAACGGCGCGCCGCTCTGGGCGAAGCCGTTCAAGTTCGCCGTCACCGCCGTCCTGTACTTCTTCACCTGGAGCTGGCTGGTCTCACTGCTGCCCAAGTTCCGGCGCACCGCGAACTGGCTGGCGAACGCGCTCGTCGTGATCTTCGCGGCCGAGTACGCGCTGGTGATCTTCCAGGCCGTCCGCGTCCGCGCGAGCCACTTCAACAACGCGACCCCGCTGGACAACACGATCTTCCAGGTCATGGGCGGAATGATCGCCATGCTGTGGATGGTCAACCTCGTACTGACGATCGCGGTCATGTTCGTCCGGCTCCCCGACCGCGCGACGGCATGGGCGGCCAGGATCGGCGCGATCCTCGGCATGATCGGGATTTCGCTGGCGACGCTGATGAGCGGTCCCACCCCGGACCAGCAGGCGCTGCTCGACGCGACCGGCCAGTCCGCGATGATCGGCGCGCATACCGTCGGCCTCCCCGACGGCGGCCCCGGCCTGCCGATCGTCGGCTGGAGCACGGTCGGCGGCGACCTGCGGATCCCGCATTTCCTCGGCCTGCACGGCCTCCAGGCGCTCCCGCTGCTCGCGCTCGCCCTGGGCGTCCTGGCCGCGCGCTACCCGCGGCTTCGCGACGACGTCCTCAGGCTGCGGCTCGTGGTGATCGCCGGCGTCGGCTACGCGGGCCTTCTCGCGCTGCTGACCTGGCAGGCACTGCGCGGCCAGTCGATCGTCTCCCCCGACTCCCAGACGCTGACCGCCTTCGCCCTGCTCGTGGCGGGCGTCGCCTTTAGCGGGCTAATCGCGATCGGGCGGCCGTCGAGGGACCGGGAGCCGGAGGACTCGCTGCGATGAGCGTCGAGACGCTGTTCACCTGGACCTTCCCGCTGGCGACACCGTTCTGGCTGCTGATGATCTTCCTGCCGGGCTGGTCGTGGACCCGCCGGATCATGTCCTCGCCGTGGACACCGCTGCTGCCACTGATCCCGTACTTCGTGCTCGCCCTCACGCATCTCGGTGAACTCTGGACGGCGGTCAGCCGACCTGATCTCGACGTGCTCAGCGCGTTCACCGGCACGCCGTACGGGGCGGCCGCGATCTGGGCCCATCTGATCGCCTTCGACCTGTTCATCGCCCGCTGGATGTACCTCGAATCCCGCGAGCACCGGATCCATCCGCTGGTGACCGGCCCGATACTGGCGCTCACGATCTTCCTGTCCCCGTTCGGGCTGGTGGCGTTCCTGCTCGTGCGAACCGTCCGGATACGCTCGTCGCATGAGTGAGAACGAGGTCGCGGCGGCCGCCGCCATCGCCGAGCGCACCGGCGTCGAGAAGCACGACATCGCCGTCGTGCTCGGTTCGGGCTGGCGCCCGGCGGCGGACGTCATCGGGGAGCCCGAGGCGGAGATCCCGCTGGGCGAACTGCCCGGATTCGTCGCACCGGGCGCGGTCGGGCACGGGGGAACCGTCCGGTCGGTCCGCGTCGGCGAGAAGCGCGCACTGATCCTGCTGGGCCGCACGCATTTCTACGAGGGCAAGGGCATCGACCCGGTCGTGCACAACGTGCGCACCGCCGCGGCGGCGGGCGCCAGGACGGTGCTGCTGACCAACGCCGCGGGCGGTCTGCGCGAGGGCTTCCGTGTCGGACAGCCGGTGCTGATCTCCGACCACCTGAACCTGACCGCGCGTTCGCCGATCGTCGGCGCGAACTTCGTCGACCTGACGGATCTCTACTCGAAGCGGCTGCGCGACATCGCGCGCGAAATCGACGCTTCGCTGGAAGAGGGTGTCTACGCGGGGCTGACCGGACCGCATTTCGAGACGCCGGCGGAGATCCACATGCTGCGGACGCTCGGCGCCGACCTCGTCGGCATGTCGACGGTGCTGGAGGCCATCGCCGCCCGCGCCGCCGGGGTCGAGGTGTTCGGGCTTTCGCTGGTGACCAACCTGGCGGCCGGGATGACCGGGGAGCCGCTGAACCACGAAGAGGTCCTCGAAGCGGGCCGCCAGTCGGCCACCCGTATGGGCACCTTGCTCAAGGAACTCGTCGCCCGCGCCTGAGAAGTGTCATGAAAGGGTCGTTCAGGACATTATTCGTCCTGAACGACCCTTTCATGACATCCGGAGAACTGATCCGCCCCCTGCGGCAGCGACGGCGAGCGGGAGCAGGGGATAGCGGTGACCATGACTCACCAGAGAAGTGAAGATCAATCGCACCCTCTCCAACGGGCCCGTAGGCTGACTCGGTGACGACTTCCTTGACCTCGGATCTCCGGGATCGGGCCTTCCGCTGGATCGCCGACGATCCGGACGACGATTCCCGCGTCGAACTGCAGAACATCCTCGCCCGCGCGATGGGTGGCGAAGCCGGCGCGACGGACGAACTCGCGGACCGGATGGCCGGTCCGCTCGAATTCGGCACCGCCGGGCTGCGCGGCCCGGTGCGCGCGGGCCCCAACGGGATGAACGTCGCGGTCGTCACGCGGACGACGGCCGGGGTCGCGGCCTGGCTGACCGCGCAAGGACATCCGGGTGGGGTCGTGGTGGTCGGCCGCGACGCGCGGCACGGTTCGGAGGCCTTCGCCAAGGCCGCGGCCGAGGTGCTGACGGCCGCCGGGTTCGCGGTGAAGGTGCTGCCCGGTCCGCTGCCGACACCGGTGCTCGCGTTCGCCGTACCGGAACTCGGCGCGGTCGCGGGGATCCAGATCACCGCGTCGCACAATCCGCCCGCTGACAACGGTTACAAGCTTTACGACGCGTCGGGTGGCCAGATCGTGCCGCCGTCGGACGGTCAGATCGAGCGGGCCATCGAAGCCGCTCTCCCGGCGATCAGCGTGCCGCGCGAGCCGGGCGCCGAGGTGCTGGGCGACGAACTTCGCGACGCGTACCTCGCGAAGGTCGCGCTTCTGCCGCGCGGCCCGGAGCGCGAAGTCAAGGTCGCCGCGACGGCGTTGCACGGCGTCGGCGCGGACACCCTGCGTGCGGCGTTCGAGCGCGCCGGTTTCGGCGATCTCCACGTGGTGGCGGAGCAGGCCACGCCGGATCCCGACTTCCCGACGGTCGCCTTCCCGAATCCGGAGGAACCGGGCGCGACGGACCTTTTGCTGGCGCTGGCGTCCGAAGTGGACGCCGATCTGGCCGTCGCGCTCGATCCCGACGCCGACCGCTGCGCGCTGGGCGTGCGCGAGCGGGACGGTTCGTGGCGGATGCTGCGCGGCGACGAAACCGGTGCGCTGCTCGGCTGGCACGTTCTGTCCACTGTAGACAGCACAAAGGATGCCGACCCGTTGGTCGCCACGACGATCGTGTCGTCGTCGATGCTCGGCGAGATCGCGAAGGAATTCGGAGCGCGCTACGCGGAGACGTTGACCGGGTTCAAGTGGCTGGTCCGCGCGGGCGAAGGCCTCGTGTTCGCCTACGAAGAGGCGCTCGGCCTCTGCGTGAACCCCGGTTTCGTACGCGACAAGGACGGCATCTCCGCCGCCGTGTTCGCCGCGGGACTGGCCGCTTCCCTGCGCGCGGCGGGCCGCGGGCCGCTGGACGTCCTCGACGAACTGGCCGTGAAGCACGGGGTCCACGTGACGGATCAGGTCTCGCTGCGAGTCACCGATCTCTCGGTGCGGGAGCGGCTGATGGCCGGCCTGCGCGCCGCTCCCCCGGCGTCGCTGGGCGGCACCGATGTCACGATGGAGGATCTGCTGCCCGACGCCGACGTCCTCCGCCTGACCGGCGAAGGCCTGCGCGTCGTCATCAGGCCGTCCGGAACCGAGCCGAAACTGAAGGCGTATCTCCAGGTGAAGGAACCGGTGTCCGGCGATCTCGCCGAGGCACACACCGCGGCGGACGCGCGGCTGGCCACGCTCCGGGCCGACATCGAGTCCCGGCTGGCCTGACCATGCCGAGATTGCTGATCGTCCACCACACGCCGTCGCCCTCGACGCAGGCGATGTTCGAAGCCGTGCTCTCCGGCGCGAACCATCCGGACATCGAGGGCGTCGACGTGGTCCGCCGCGCGGCGTTGGGCGCGACCGTGCCTGACGTCCTCGATGCCGATGGTTACCTGCTCGGCACCCCGGCGAATCTCGGTTACATGTCCGGCGCGCTGAAGCATTTCTTCGACACCGTCTATTACCCGTGCCTGGATTCCACGCGGGGACGGCCGTTCGGCTTCTTCGTGCACGGCAACAACGACACCTCGGGCACCGTGCGCGGAATCGAGAGCATCACCACCGGACTCGGCTGGGAGAGCGCGGCGTCTCCGGTGCTCGTCACCGGAGAACCGGGCAAAGCGGATTTGGAAGCCTGTTTCGAACTGGGCGGCACCCTGGCCGCCACCCTGATGCCCTGATCCCTCCACGCAATTCGTCACCTACTTGCGACAGCGATCGGCGCAAGTAGGTGACGAATTGCCCTGGAAAAGTAAGGGGCCTGTCACCGGAAGCCCTGGGGGTCGACCTCCGGCAACAGGCCTAGGCCAAGGGTTCGCCGTGATGGCGATCAACCTTGGCTGCCTCAGCGTACTACATCCGGCACGATCTTGTGCACCCGCCCGGAAAAACGCCTCTCACTCCGGCGTCCGTGCACCCCCAGGGCACGGATTCCGGAGCAAGAGGCCGGGACGCGGTACGAAACCGCTTGACAACTGTAAACCACTGCATACGTAGGCTGTCAACAGCTGCGGACAGGTCGAATCGCGTTACACTCCCACTACGGAACGGGACCTTGGAACGGATGGGGGGTCATGTCGCCGTACCAGACCTTCGCCCAGAAACTGAGCGCGCTGATCGATTCGGCGCGCGCGAACGAAGGCGCCCCGCACAGCTATCGCGAGCTGTCCGCGGCGATCGATCGCGCCGGCGGGCCCACCATGTCGCCCGCGTACCTTCAGCAGCTCGCCACGGGCAAACGCGTCAATCCGAAGATCCACTACGTCGAAGCGCTGGCGAGACTGTTCGGGGTCCCGATCACCTACTTCTTCGAAGATCAGGAACCGCAACCCGTCGGAGAGGCGAAGCTCATGGCCATGCGCGCGCAGGAGCTCTCCCCGCAAGGCCGTCGTCAGGTCATGGACCTGCTGGAACTCGTCGAACGGTACGAACGCGCCGAACGCGACCAGCCGGGCGAAAGCCGATGAAGGAACGGGAACTCCGCAAACGCTGCCGCAAGATGCTGAACAAGCTCGACATCGAACCACCGCTCGACGTCGGCGTGCTCTGCGAGCGGCTCGGCGAGCAGCGGGGCAGGCCGATCCGGCTGATGCCGTATCCGCTGGAGGTGCCGGGCCCCTTCGGCTGCTGGATCGCCACCGGTTCGGCGGATTACATCTTCTTCCAGCAGGAGACCACGAAGTCCCATCAGGACCACATCATCCTGCACGAACTCGGGCATATGCTCGCCGATCACCATCCCGGCGGCGACGCCGAACCCGCCGATTTCCTGCGCGGCCCGGCCACCGGCTTGGACAGCGACGCGGTACACCGGGCTTTACGCCGCACCTCCTACGATGAGGCGCACGAATGGGAAGCCGAGACCGTGGCGACCATCATCCTGGAATGGGCGTCGGTCTTGAACTACACGATTCCCCGTCGCGCCGACGACGATGACGTCCGCCGTGTCCAAGGCGCGCTGGGCGACCATCAAGGGTGGCTGTGAACTCGCTGTTCTCCCCTCTCAACGTCGTGGCGATGGTGCTGTTCGCGACCGCGCTCGCCTGGCGGATCTACCAGACGTACCGGGCGCCCCGGCTGCTGCCGAACTGGGCGATCACAATCACGATCGTCTGTGTCGCCGGTTCCTTCCTCGCCCAGCAGAAGGTGATCTCCGGCTGGCTGGACGAGCTGACCGGCAAAGGCACCGGACGCCTGGTCAACAACATCCTGCTCGCCATCGGGGTCTGCGCGCTGTTGATCGTGTTCCTCGGTTCCGCGCTGGGGCCGCGGAGGCCGGGGCGGGTGCTGTTCGAGCTGATCCCGCTGTCCGGCGCGATCGCGCTGATGCTGGTCGCGATGGCCTTCACCCCGCCGGAGGTGCGAGGACTCGCGCTGAGCCCGAAGCTCGTGCACGTGCCCGGGGTGGCGCTGTTCTACCTTGGCGCCGGGATCTACCTGATCTACGGCCTCGCCGCCTGCGCCTGGTGGATCTTCCGGTACATCCGCACCGCGGACCGCCATCTGAAGACCGGGCTGAAACTCAGTGCGGCCGGGCTGATCTGCCTTTCGGTCGGCAGTGTCTTCCGCGCGCTGTACATCGTGATCGCGTGGGCGTTCGGGCCGTCGATCCCACTTCTGCTCACCGTCGCCGTCCCGCTGGTGCTCCTCGGGATCGTGCTCTTCCTCGCCGGGATCACCTATCCGGGCGTCCGCGCGCGGTTCGCCGCGCTGCGACGCCGCCGCCAGCACCGGCGACACCACGACGAGCTCACCCCGTTGTGGACCGCGCTGGCCGGGATCTACCCGAACATCGTGCTGCGGACCACGCCTCAGGGACGGTGGGAGCGGTGGCGTCCGCGCACCGTCCATCGCCGGTACTACCGCCGCGTGATCGAGATCCGGGACGGGCTTGTCCAGCTGAGTCCCTATCTGGAAACCGATCTGACCGCGCTCGCCGCCGACGATCCCCGCGCGGCCGCGGCCGCGCTGAAGACGGCGATCGCCAGGCAGTCCGCGGGCGAGGAGACCGACGGGCGGGCGAAACTCGTGCTGCCCGGCGGCGCCGCGGACATCGAATCCGACGTGCGGCCGCTGCTCGCCCTGTCCGCCGCCGTCTCCGGGAGCGAAGCATGACAGCGCAGTTGCTGGTGACGGCGAGCCGGATCCTGCCTCGCCCGAGCACGCCGCTAGAAGACGGCGCCGTGCTCGTCGAGGGCGACCGGATCCTCGCGGCGGGTCTTCGCACCGAAGTCGCCCCGCGGGCGGCACCGGGCGCCGAACGGCTCGACTTCCCCGGCGCGACCTTGCTGCCCGGACTGTTCAACGCCCACGTGCACCTGGCGTTCGACGCCACCCGCGAGATGCTGCCGAACTTCCTGGCGAGCGAAGACGAAGCGCTGCGCGCAGGCGCCAAGGACCGCTTGGGGCAGCTGCTGCGCAGCGGCGTCACGACGGTGCGGGACCTCGGGGATCGCGACGCGCTGGGCGCGCGGGTCCGCGCGGAGCTCGAAGCCGAAGGCACCGCCGCCCCGCGGCTGTTGACCGCGGGATCGCCGTTGACCGTCCTCAAAGGACACTGCCATTTCTTCGGCGGCGAGGTCGCGGACGACGACGCGATCCGGGCCATGATCGACGCCAACGCGGCCGCCGGCGCGGACGTGATCAAGGTGATGGCCAGCGGCGGCCAGATCACCGAGGGCGGCGCGGACATGTGGGAGTCGCAGTTCGACGTCCGGGCGCTGCGCGTGATCGTCGAGCACGCGGCACGCCACGGGCTTCCGGTCGCGGCGCACGCCCACGGCGCCGACGCGATCGAGGCGTCGGTGGAGGCGGGCGTCCGCACGATCGAGCACTGCACCTGGATGACCGGGCCGCAGCGGCAGGACAGGCGCGAAGACGTCGCCAAGCGGATGGCGGCCGAGGGCATCGCGGCGTGTTCGACGAGCAGCCGCAACTGGCGGATGCTGGCCGAGCGCATGGGCGAGGAGCTCGCGAAGACCGTCTACGGCCGGCTGTCCTGGCTGGAGGAGCTGGGCGTCCCGCTCCTGGCGGGGACGGACGCCGGGCTGCCCGGTTCGGTCTTCGACGACCCCGTCGGCGCTCTCGAACTCTATGAATGGCTCGGTTTCGGACGGCGCCGGATCCTCGAGATCGCGACCGAGGACAGCGCCGCCGGCGTCGGCCTCGGCGACGTGACCGGGCGGCTCGCTCCGGGCCTGAGCGCCGACGTCCTGGTGGTCGACGGCGATCCGCTCGCCGATCTTTCCGCGCTCCGGAACGTCCGCCTTGTCCTTGCGCGCGGCGCGCGGGCCTGACTCCCGAAAGTGGGACGACAACTTTGGTGACAGTGTTTTAAAACAGTGTTATCGTTGCCTTCACCTCCAGCGAAAGGAAAGCCATGGAAGGACCGATCAGACTGTTCACGGTCATCGCGCTCGTTTCACTGCCGACCGTGATGTACGGCGGTTACGCGCTGATGGGCGTCCTGCGCGACAAGAAACTGACCGAACACCAGCGCGGGATGTTCCGCGCCGGGCACGCGCACGCCGGCGTCCTGCTGGTACTGGCACTCGTCGCGCTGCAGATCCTCGCGCGGACCGGACTCCCGGACACCGCGCTGTGGATCGTGTGCTTCCTGCTGCTGTTCGGCGTGCTCGCCCAGTCAGGCGGCTTCTTCCTGCACTTGGCGCCGGGTAAAGGCAAGCTCGGCGGCAGGGTCACCAGCGTCGGAGCGGTCCTGCTCGGGGCGGCGATCCTGACCACCGCGTACGGCGTGGCCTTCCCCTGACAAAAGCGGTGGAAACGGCTCGTTAAGCTTGCTGACGTGCCTGAATACCTGCCGACAGCCCCCGCCAAGGGGACCCGCGACTTCCTGCCCGCCGAGATGTCCGTCCGGACGCAGGTGTTCGGTCATCTCTACGACGTGCTCGAACTGCGGGGCTTCCTCCGCTACGACGGGCCGATCCTCGAACCCGCCGAGATCTACGAGCGGAAGTCCGGGCAGGAGATCGCGGACCAGCAGCTGTACACGCTGACCACCAAGGGCGGCGAGCGGCTGGCGCTGCGCCCGGAGATGACGCCGTCGGTCGCCAGGATGATCGCGGGCAACGCGAAGTCGCTGCAGTTCCCGGTGCGCTGGTACAGCCACCCGAACTGCCACCGCTACGAGCGGCCGCAGCGTGGCCGGGTCCGCGAGCACTGGCAGATCAACGCGGACATCTTCGGTTCGGACAGCGCGAACTGCGAGATCGAGATCTTCGAGCTCGTCCACGACATGATGAGCGCGCTCGGGGCGACCCCGGACATGTTCCAGGTGCGGGCCAACGACCGGAACCTGCTCTCGTCCGCGCTCACCGACATCGTCGGCGTGACCGCGGAGCAGCTCCCGCAGGTGTTCACCCTGGTGGACCGCTGGGAGAAGTCGGACCGCACGAAGCTGAGCGACACCGCGGCCGAGGCGGGCCTGACCGAGAAGCAGTTCGAGAAGCTGACCGAGATCCTGTCGTCCGGCGCGGCTTTGCTCGACGAGCTGCCGGAACAGGTCAAGGAGAACTCGAACCTGGTCAAGGTGCTCAACAGCGGTGCCGCGGACCTGGTCAAGTTCGACCCGATGATCGTGCGCGGACTCGCGTACTACACGTCGACCGTGTTCGAGGTCTTCGACACCTCGCCGGAGAACCGCCGGGCCCTTTTCGGTGGCGGCCGGTACAGCGACCTGGCTTCGCTGTTCACGTCGCAGCAGATCCCCGGGATCGGCTTCGGCATGGGTGACGTGACGCTGATCGACTTCCTGGACACCCACGGCCTCACCCCGAAGCCGCGCAGTGAGGTCGATGTCGTGGTGATCCCGGTGGTCGAAGAGCTCACGGACGCCTCGCGCGAGGTCGCGGGACGGCTGCGGAAGGCCGGTCTGCGCACGTCCACGCCCGTCGAACTCCGCAAGCTGGGCAAGGAGCTCACCCGGGCCGACAAGGCCGGGGCGCGGGCCGTGGTGATCGTCGGCCAGGAGGACTGGGACGCCGGGAACGTGACCGTCCGCGGTCTCGCGACCCGCGAACAGCAGACCGTGGCCGTCGACGGCGTGGTCTCGGCGGTCACGTCTTTAGTCTGACAGAGCCCTGCTCTGACAACGACAAAGCCGGCGCCCTTCGATCGGGCGCCGGCTTTGTCGTGTTCAGCGGGACAACAGGCGCATGGCCGCTTCGGGGTAGCGCTCCCCCGCGACCGCGTCGGCCGGGACCGCCTTCTCGATCGCCGCCACGTCTTCGGCGGTCAGCTTCAGACCGACGGACGCGACGTTCTCCTCGAGGTACTTGCGCCGCTTGGTGCCCGGGATCGGCACGACGTCCTCGCCTTGGGCCTGCACCCAGGCCAGCGCGAGCTGTCCGGCGGTGACGCCCTTCTGCTCGGCCAGCGCGCGCAACGCCTCGACCATCGCCAGATTCCGCTCCAGGTTGCCTTCGGCGAAGCGCGGCTGCGTCGTCTGACGGAAGTCACCGTCCGCGAAGTCCTCTTTGGACTTGAAGCGGCCGGTGAGGAAACCGCGGCCCAGCGGGGAATACGGCACCAGCCCGATGCCGAGCTCTCGGCAGACCGGGACGACCTCGTTCTCGATGTCGCGCGACCACAGCGACCACTCGGTCTGCACGGCCGTCACCGGATGCACGGCGTGCGCCCGCCGGATCGTCTCCGGACCGGCTTCTGACAACCCGATGTGCCGGATCTTGCCCTGTTCGACCAGCGACGACAGCGCGCCCGCGGTCTCCTCGATCGGCACCTCCGGGTCGACGCGGTGCTGGTAGTAGAGGTCGATGTGATCGACGTTCAGCCGCCGCAGCGACGCCTCGACCTGTTGGCGCACATAGAATTCGTCACCCCGGATCCCGCGCTTCGAGGGATCCTCCTCGTCGCGCACGATGCCGAACTTGGTCGCCAGCACGACCTGGTCCCGCTTGCCCGCCAGCGCGCGGCCGACCAGTTCCTCGTTGCGGCCGAAGCCGTACATGTCGGCGGTGTCGATCAGGGTGACGCCCAGTTCGATCGCGCGGTGGATCGTCGCGATCGATTCGGCGTCGTCACCTTGGCCGTAGAACTCGCTCATGCCCATGCAGCCGAGCCCCTGCGCGCCGACTTCCAGCGTGCCGAGCCTGCGGGTGGGCAGCATTGAACCCGTCATGATCTCTCTCGCAATTCTTTCGGTGTTACTTGCCGGCGGCGCGGGCGAGCCGCTCGGGATAACGCTCACCGGCGATCGCCTCGGCGGGCGCGGCCTTTTCGATGGCTTCGATGTCCACTTCGGACAGTTCCAGCTCCGCCGCGGCGGCGTTCTCTTCGAGATACTTGCGCCGCTTGGTGCCCGGGATCGGCACGACGTCGTCACCCTGGGCCTGCACCCAGGCCAGCGCGAGCTGTCCGGCGGTGACGCCCTTCTGCTCGGCCAGCGCGCGCAACGCCTCGACGATCGCCATGTTGCGCTCGAAGTTGCCCTCGGCGAACCGGGGCAGCCCGCGGCGCATGTCGTCCGCCGGAAGGTCCTTCACCGACGTCACGCTGCCGGTGAGGAAACCGCGGCCCAGCGGCGAGAACGGCACGACGCCGATGCCCAGCTCGCGAACGGTCGAGAGGATCTCGCCTTCGATACCGCGGGTCCACAGGGACCACTCGCTCTGCAGCGCCGTCACCGGGTGGACGGCGTGTGCGCGGCGGATCGTCTCGGCACCGGCCTCGGAGATCCCGGCATAGCGGATCTTCCCCTCCTGGACCAACTCCGCGAGCGCGCCCCAGGTCTCTTCGATCGGCGTGTTCGGGTCGACGCGGTGCTGGTAGAAGAGATCGATGTGGTCGACGTTCAGCCGTCGAAGCGACTCTTCGCAGCTCTGCCTGACGTACGCCGCGTCGCCACGAGCGGACATCCCGCCGTCCTTGTCCCAGACGATGCCGAACTTGGTCGCCAGCACGACCTGGTCCCGCTTGCCCGCGATCGCGCGGCCGACCAGCTCCTCGTTCGCTCCGGCGCCGTAGACGTTCGCGGTGTCGAGCAACGTCACCCCCAGTTCGAGGGCGCGGTGGACGGTGGCGATCGACTCCGTGTCGTCGTCGCGGACGCCGTAGGCCTGGCTCATCCCCATGCAGCCGAGCCCCTGCGCCCCGACCTCCAGGCCGCCGAGCCTCCTCGTGCTGATCACGCTGAAATTCCCTCCACGGTGGCTCCGGTGCCGAGCACCTTGCGCTCCACCTGGTCGTAGTGGTCGATCTTGTAGTCGAGGATGTCGAGGCACGTCTGCAACTCGGCGATCCGGTCGGCGACCGATTTGCGCTGGTCGACCAGGATCGCCTTGCGCCGCCCCGCGCTGGCCGCCCCGTGGTGGCGCAGGGAGGCGTACTCCCGCATCCGCTTGATGGGCATGCCGGTCAGGCGCAGCTTGGTCAGGAACCCCAGCCACCCGAGGTCGTCGTCGGTGTAGGCGCGGCGCCCCGCGGCGTCCCGCGCCGGGGGCTCGACGAGTTTGATGCGCTCGTAGTACCGGAGAGTGTCGATGGACAGTCCGCTACGTCGCGCGGCTTCCGCTATCGAGTAGCTCATGCGAACGACACTACGACCTGGAGTGCGCTCCAGGTCAACTCCGAATCCGAGCGATTGATAACAGCGTTGCGTTACCCTGGGCGCATGCCCCGCCCCAGGACACACGACGAGAATCTCCGGCTGAAACTACTGGACCGCGCCGGCGAACTCATCTCGGCCGACGGCCCGAAGGCACTGAGCCTCCGCAAACTGGCCGCCGACGTCGGCACGTCCACCACCGCGGTCTATTCACTCTTCGGCGGGAAAACGGACCTCGTCGGCGCCCTCTTCGCCGAGGGCTTCCGGCGTTTCGGCCGCCGGATGTCCGGGGTCACGCTGAGCGGCGATCCGGTCGAGGACCTGGTGCGGCTCGGCGTCGCGTACCGGGAAAGCGCGCTGGCCGACCCGCATCTTTACGCGATCATGTTCACGAAGTCGGTGCCGGGTTTCGAGCCGGTGGAAGAGACCTCCGAGCAGGCTCGCGCCACGATGGCGCCGCTGGAGGAGACGATCCGCAAAGCCATCGCCGACGGCGTCTTCCTCGACCTGCCGCCCGAGGTCGTCACCGTGGCGTGCTGGGGCTTCGTGCACGGACTGGTGTCGCTGGAGCTGAACGGGAACCTGCCGGAGAAGTTCACCGTGAGCACCGCTTACGAGACCGCGCTGCGGGCGAACGCCTCCGGCTGGCTGCGCCGGTGACCGGATCGCGTTTAGCGGGCTAAATGCGATCCGCAGGCGCGCTGAACCCCGCTCAAGTACATGAAGGACCCCTTCCTTGCGCCTAGCTCCGTGAAGGACCCCTTCATGTACTTCCCCATAGCGCGTGAAGCACCGGATCGCGTTTAGCGGGCTGAACGCGATCCGGCGGCGTCAGACGGCCCCGTACTGCCGGTCTCCCGCGTCCCCGAGGCCCGGCACGATGAAGCCGGAATCGTTCAACCGCTCGTCGATGCTCGCGGTCACCACCCGCAGCGGCAGCCCCGTCTTCTCCAGGTGCTCGATGCCCTCGGGCGCGGCGAGCGCGCAGATCGCGGTGACGTCGGTGGCGCCCCGGTCGGTGAGCAGCCGGATCGTGTATTCCATCGAGCCGCCGGTCGCGAGCATCGGGTCGAGCACCATCACCGGCCGGTCGGCGAGCGATTCGGGCAGCGACTCGAGGTACGGCGTCGGCTTGAGCGTCTCTTCGTCGCGGGCGAGGCCGACGAAACCCATTTGGGCGTCCGGGATCAGCTTGTGCGCCTGATCCGCCATCCCGAGCCCGGCACGCAAGACCGGCACCAGCAGCGGCGGGCTCGCCAGCGCGTAGCCGTCGGTGCGCGCCACCGGCGTGTGGATCCGCTCGATCCGCACGGGCATGTCGCGCGTGGCTTCGTAGACCAGCATGACGGTCAGTTCGTGCAGCGCCGCGCGGAAGGCGGCGCTGTCGGTGCGCGCGTCGCGCATGGTGGAGAGCCTGGCCTTGGCCAGCGGGTGATCAACGACGTGCACATCCATGCCGGTCAATTTAGCCCGTCAGGCCTGCCGCGCGAACCAGCCGACCCAGCGGCGCTGCCACGGCGTCTCCACCGAACGCTTGTCGTGGTTGGCCCGCGCCCACGCCACCGCCTCTTCGGCGCTCAGCCCGGAAAGGGTGGCGAGACAGGACAACACCGTGCCGGTCCGCCCCACTCCGCCGTAACAGGCGACCTCTACGGCTTCGCCCGCCGCCGCCCGGGTGTGCAGATCGACGATCCGGCGCCGCGCGTCCGCCCAGTCCGTCGGCAGCAGGAAGTCGGGCCAGCGGATCCACGCCCGCTCCCAGTCCATTTTGTGATCGTGCTTCCGGCGCAGCTTCGCGCCGCCCAAATACAGGCCGAAATCCGGCGAAGGCCCCTCTGGCCAGGGGCGGCCCAGGCCCCGTCCGCGTACTTCGACCCCGTCCGGCAGCTCCACGGCGCCGGGTAGCGAGTTCCCCATCAACGGAGGATGCCACTGTCGACCATAAGATGGACGCTTGCCCCTTCCGTCGGCGCTAGGCTCCTCCAGGTGAGTGAAGAGCCGGCCCTGCCGGGCCCCGAACAAATGCGCATCTCCGACGCCGACCGTGAGCAGGTCGCGCAGGTGCTGCACGCGGCGATGTCCGAAGGGCGCATCACCATCAACGAGCTGGAAGAACGGCTCACCATCGTGTACGCGGCCAAGACCGTCGGCGACCTCAAGCCGGTCACCGCGGATCTGCCGCAGTCCCGTTCGGCGATCCAGCCGTCGGCGTCGCGCGCGCTCGGCCTGCCCGACGATCGCATCGGCGGGCATCCGGGCTCCGGCGCGTCGATCGCCGTCATGTCCGGCGCGTCACGCAAGGGCAGCTGGGTCGTCCCGCCGCAGCACAACAGTTTCGCGTTCTGGGGCGGCGCCGAACTCGATCTGCGGTACGCGCGGTTCGCCGAGAAGCATTCGACGATCACCGCGGTCGCGATCATGGGCGGGATCGACATCATCGTGCCCGACGACATCAACGTGGACGTCACCGGAATCGGCTTCATGGGTGCCTTCGAACTGGAGGACCGCGCCGGGACTCCCCCGGCGCCGCCGACCGCGCCGACGGTGAAGATCACCGGCCTGGCGTTCTGGGGTGGCGTCGTCGTGAAGCGGAAACCGCGTAAAAAGGACGTACCCGAACTGGACGCCTGACCTGAACTGGGGGGTTCGTCACATGCGCCGAAGTTTCGTCGCGATCGCTTGTGCCGCACTGCTTTCCGTCACCGCCTTCCCGGCGGTGGCCGCTGAGAAGACCGATCCGCGTCAAGCCGCGATGGACGCGGCGGTCGCCGCGGGCATCCCCGGCATGGTCGCCGTGTCCGACGGATTCCGCGGTGTCAGCGGTGTCGCGAACATCGACCGGCCGGGCAAGCCCGACGCGTCGGGCCGTTGGCGGATCGCGAGTGTGTCGAAGGTGTTCGTCGCGACACTGGTCCTGCAACTAGTGGCCGAAAAGCGCGTCGGGCTGGACGAGCCCGTGGAGCGCTACCTGCCAGGGCTGCTGCCGTATCCGGAGCCGATCACCGTCCGCCAGTTGCTGCAGCACACCAGCGGCCTCCCGCGCGATCTGGCTCCCGAGGATTCCTGGGCGACGGGGCCGGAGATCGACACCGAACGCTTCGAGCACTTCGACAGCGACGACCAGATCCGCCTGAGCGTGACGAAGCAGCCATTGCAGTTCAAGCCCGGGACGAGCTGGGCGTACTCCAACACCGGCTACAACGTCCTCGCCCTGCTGGTCGAGAAGACCACGCGGAAGCCGCTGGAACGCGCGCTCGCCGAGCGCGTCACCGGGCCGCTGCACCTGCGCGACACGTCGCTGCCCCGCGACTTCCCGTTCCTGATCGGCGCGGCCGCCCGCGGCTACGAGCAGCTGTACGACGCGCCGCGCGGCCTCACCGACGTCACCACCTACAACTACTCGCGCTACTACGGCGCGGGCGGCATGGTGTCTTCGGGCAAGGACCTCAACCGCTTCTTCGAGGCCCTGCTCGGCGGCCGTCTGCTGCCCGCGGACCTGCTCGCGCAGATGAAGAAGACGGTTCCCGCCGGCGGCATGGAGTACGGCCTCGGCCTGATGAAGGTCAACCTCAAGAGCGCGGGTATCTGCGCCGAAGACGTCACCGTCTGGGGTCACGGCGGCGACCTGCCCGGCTTCGCCACCCTCAGCTTCCGTGACGAGTCCGGCAAGAACATCTCCACGCTGGCCACCGTCGACCTCACCGCGTCGCCTGAGGCCGCGCTCAAGCGTCAGCTGCCGATGGTCAGCGAGTTCTGCGCGCCGGTGATCCCGGCCAAGGCCGCCGCCCAGGCCCCGGTGCCCAGCTTGTAGGCCGCCTACACTCACCCGTATGACAGCTACGACCAGCTCGTCAGCGGCGACGGCCACCCCGTCGCCGCTGGCGGACGCGACTCGCGACGAGGCGAGCCTGCGCCGGTTCCTGCACGGGCTGCCTGGTGTCGACCAGGTCGGCGTCGAGCAGCGGGCGGCGGGCCTCGGCACGCGCAGCATCAAGAAGGCCGCCAAGCTCTGGGCGATCGACACCGCCATTTCGATGGTCGACCTGACGACCCTCGAAGGCGCCGACACCCGGGGCAAGGTCCGCGCGCTCGCCGCGAAGGCCATGCGGCCGGATCCGGAACGCCCGGACACCCCGCGGGTCGCGGCCGTGTGCGTGTACCCGGACATGGTCGAGACGGCTGTCGAGGCGCTTCGCGGCACCGGCATCCACGTCGCGAGTGTCGCCACCGGCTTCCCGGCCGGCCGCACGAGCCGTGAGATCAAGCTGGCCGACACCAAGATCGCCGTCGACGCCGGAGCCGCCGAGATCGACATGGTGATCGATCGCGGTGCCTTCCTGGAAGGCCGCTATCTGGAGGTCTTCGAGGAGATCCAGGCCATCAAGGCCGCCTGTGGCGGCGCTCACCTGAAGGTCATCCTCGAAACCGGTGAGCTGGCCACCTACGACAACGTCCGCCGCGCGTCCTGGCTCGCGCTGCTGGCGGGCGGCGACTTCATCAAGACCTCCACCGGCAAGGTGTCGCCCGCCGCGACCCTGCCGGTCACCCACGTGATGCTGCAGGCCGTCCGCGACTGGTTCGTCCAGACCGGTGAACTGCGCGGCGTCAAACCCGCCGGTGGCATCCGGACGACCAAGGACGCGATCAAGTACCTGGTCGCGGTGCACGAGGTCGCCGGCGAGCAGTGGCTGACCCCGGATCTGTTCCGGTTCGGGGCGTCCAGCCTGCTCAACGACCTCCTGCTGCAGCGCCGCACCCAGGCCGACGGCCACTACAGCGGTCCCGACTACGTGACGGTGGACTGATCCATGGGCATCTTCGAGTACGCGCCCGCGCCCGAATCGCGCGACCTCGCGAACCTCAAACCGCATTACCGGCCGTTCGTGAACGGCGAATTCGTCGACGGCTCGGGTGAGCCGCTCAAGACGATCAACCCGGCCACCGAAGAGGTGCTCGCCGAGGTCGGCACCGCGTCGGTGTCCGATGTGGACACCGCGGTGAAGGCCGCGCGCAAGGCGTACGACAATGTCTGGTCCAAGATGCCGGGCTCCGAACGCGCCAAGTACCTGTTCCGCATCGCGCGCCTGATCCAGGAACGGTCGCGGGAGCTGGCCGTGCTGGAAAGCCTCGACAACGGCAAGCCGATCAAGGAATCGCGGGATTCAGACGTGCCGACGGCCGCCGCGCACTTCTTCTACCACGCGGGCTGGGCCGACAAGCTCGACTACGCGGGCTACGGCCCGAACCCGAAGCCGCTCGGCGTCGCGGGCCAGGTCATCCCCTGGAACTTCCCCCTGCTGATGCTGGCGTGGAAGATCGCGCCCGCGCTGGCCACCGGCAACACCGTGGTGCTCAAACCGGCGGAGACCACGCCGCTGACCGCGCTGGTGTTCGCGGAGATCTGCCAGCAGGCCGAACTCCCGCCCGGTGTGGTGAACATCCTGCCCGGCGCCGGGGACATCGGCGCCGCGCTGGTGGGCCACGGCGACGTGAACAAGGTCGCCTTCACCGGATCGACCGAGGTCGGCAAGGCCATCCAGCGCCAGATCGCGGGCACCGCGAAGAAGCTGACGCTGGAGTTGGGCGGCAAGGCGGCGAACGTCGTCTTCGATGACGCTCCGCTGGACCAGGCCGTCGAGGGGATCGTCAACGGGATCTTCTTCAACCAGGGCCACGTCTGCTGCGCGGGCTCGCGCCTGCTGGTGCAAGAGTCCATCGCGGAAGAGGTGCTCGAAAAGCTCCGCTACCGCGTCTCGACGCTGCGGCTGGGCGACCCGCTGGACAAGAACACCGACATCGGGGCGATCAACTCCGCCGAGCAGCTCGCGAAGATCAAGGGCCTCGTGGAGTCCGGCGACACCGAGGGCGCGCAGCGCTGGACCAGCCCGTGCCCGGTGCCGGAACGCGGTTTCTTCTTCGCTCCCACCGTGTTCTCCGACGTGCAGCAGTCGATGCGCATCGCCCGCGAGGAGATCTTCGGGCCGGTGCTTTCGGTGCTGACCTTCCGCACGCCGGATGAGGCCGTCACCAAGGCGAACAACACGCCGTACGGGCTCTCCGCCGGAATCTGGACCGAGAAGGGTTCGCGCATTCTCTGGATGGCGAACCAGCTCCGAGCCGGCGTCGTCTGGGCCAACACGTTCAACCGCTTCGATCCCGCCGCGCCGTTCGGCGGCTACCAGGAGTCGGGTTTCGGCCGCGAAGGCGGACGCACCGGACTGGAGGCCTACCTCGATGTCTGACCGTATTTCGGTGGCGAAGACCTACAAGCTCTACATCGGCGGCAAGTTCCCGCGTTCGGAGTCGGGCCGGGTGTATCCGGTCACCGACACCAAGGGCAAGTTCCTGGCGAACGCCTCGCACGCTTCCCGCAAGGACGTCCGCGACGCGGTTTCCGCCGCCCGCAAGGCTTTCGGCGGCTGGTCGGCGGCGACCGCGTACAACCGCGGCCAGGTGCTGTACCGGGTCGCGGAGATGATGGAAGGCCGCCGCGAGCAGTTCGTCGCGGAGGTCGCCGCGTCCGAAGGCGTCGCGGCCAAGAAGGCACAGTCCCTTGTGGACGCTTCGATCGACCGCTGGGTCTGGTACGCGGGCTGGACGGACAAGATCGCGACCGTGCTCGGCGGGGCGAACCCGGTCGCCGGTCCGTACTTCTCCTTCACCGTCCCGGAACCGACCGGGGTGGTCGGTGTGCTGGCACCGCAGCGGTCGTCGTTGCTCGGCCTGGTGAGCGTGCTCGCGCCGGTGCTGGCGACGGGTTCGACGGCCGTGGTGGTCTCCAGTGCGGACCGGCCGCTGCCCGCGATCACGCTTTCGGAGGTGCTGGCGACGTCCGACCTGCCCGGCGGGGTCGCGAACATCCTGACCGGCCGCGCGTCGGAGCTGGGTTCGTGGCTGGCCTCGCACGGGGACGTCAACGCCCTCGACCCGACGGGCGCGGAGCCGTCCGCGCGGGCGGACCTGGCACGCGAGGCCGCGGGCACCGTGAAGCGTGTCCTGACCGTCCCGGACGTCGAGCCGGACTGGACCGCCGACGCCGACATCGCGCGGCTGCGGCGGTACCTGGAAGCGAAGACCGTCTGGCACCCGCTGGGCGTCTAGCTTGAAGCGCGTGAAGGCCCCCTTCCCTCGGCTGAGCCGAGGGAAGGGGGCCTTCACGTTCCTCCGCAATTAGTCATCTAGATGCGCAGGGGGGCTCACGTGTCCAGGTCGGCGCCGGTCAGCGGCCGTCCCGGCAGCGGCTCGTTCTCGCCGACGGCCCGCAAGCCGTCGATCATGATCCCGATGCAGCGCCGGGTCGCCAACCGCGCGACCTCTTCGCCCTTGCCCGGCATCTGCCGCAGCAACGTCGCGAACAGGATCGCGACGTCACCGGTGGCGACGTCCGCCCGGAGCCTCCCCTCCGCCTGCGCGCCCCGGACGAAAGCGTCCATCACCAGGACCAGTTCGTCACGCAGGGCCTTGATCGCGGGGTCACTCTTCAGGATCACCAGCGCCCGTGGCGACACCATCGCGAGCTGGATGCTCAGCTGAAGCTCCATCGACTGGTGCAGGAGCCGGATCAGGGCGTCCCAGTCGGAGGCTTCCTGGTCCCTCGCGGCTTTCGCGTCCCTCAGGACCCGGTCGAAGTTGTCGACGGCGACCGCCCGGATCAACGCGTCCCGGTCCGGGAATCGCCGGTAGAGGGTGCCGACGCCGACGCCCGCCGAGCGCGCGATCTCCTCCATCGGGACCTCGGCGCCCTGTGCGGCGAAGATGGCTCTCGCGGCGGCCAGGATCTGATCCCGGTTCCGGCGCGCGTCGGCGCGCAAGCGGGTCTCGGGGTCGGCAGTCATGATCCTCGCCTCTCGAAGGGTCCTTCAGGGCCGTGATTCTCGCACGTAAGGGCGTTCCCTTCACGCCTCCCGGGAAACCACTCCTTCGCGAGTGGACGACCTGTCTCCACTTGAGTACCTTGGTGTCATAAGCGGAATAAAACCATCCGCATACGTTTTGGGGTCCCCTGTCCGAAATCGCCCGAGCCCACCCGACACCTGGGGAAGGACAACCCGAATGACTGACGTCGAGGAAACCACCGCGACCCTGCCACTGGCCCGGAAATGCCCGTTTTCGCCGCCGCCCGAATACGAGACGCTTCGCGCGGAAAGTCCGATTTCCCGGGTCGGCCTGCCGTCCGGCCAAACGGCTTGGGCACTCACCCGGCTCGAAGACATCCGCGAAATGCTGAGCAGCCCGCATTTCAGCTCCGACCGGCAGAGCGAGTCGTTCCCACTGATGGTCGAGCGGCAGATCCGCCGCGAGGACAAGCCGTTCCGCCCGTCCCTCATCGCGATGGACCCGCCGGAGCACAGCCAAGCCCGGCGTGACGTGGTCGGGGAATTCACCGTCAAGCGCATGAAGGCACTCCAGCCTCGAATCCAGCAGATCGTCGACCAGCACATCGACGCCCTGCTCGCGGGCCCCAAACCCGCCGATCTCGTCCAGGCGTTTTCCCTGCCGGTCCCGTCACTGGTGATCTGCGAACTGCTCGGCGTCCCCTATTCGGACCACGAGTTCTTCCAGTCGTGCAGTTCCAAGATGCTCAGCCGGGAAGTCACCGCCGAAGAACGGATGACCGCGTTCGAGCAGCTCGAGAACTATCTCGACGAACTCGTCACCAAAAAGGAAGCGAACGCCACCGAGGAAGACCTCCTCGGCCGCCAGATCCTGAAGCAGCGGGAATCGGGCGACGCCGATCACGGCGAACTCGTCGGGCTGGCGTTCCTGCTGCTCATCGCCGGTCACGAGACGACGGCGAACATGATCTCGCTGGGCACGGTGACCCTGCTGGAGAATCCCGATCAGCTGGCGAAGATCAAGGCGGACCCTGGCAAGACCCTCGCCGCGATCGAGGAACTCTTGCGGGTCTTCACGATCGCGGAGACGGCGACGTCACGCTTCGCCACGGCGGACGTCGAGATCGGCGGAACGCTCATCCGCGCGGGTGAGGGCGTCGTCGGCCTGAGCAACGCGGGCAACCACGATCCGGACGGCTTCGAGAATCCGGACACCTTCGACATCGAACGCGGCGCGCGGCATCACGTCGCCTTCGGATTCGGTGTGCACCAGTGTCTTGGCCAGAACTTGGCGAGGTTGGAACTCCAGATCGTGTTCGATACGTTGTTCCGGCGAGTGCCGGGCATCCGGATCGCCGTTCCGGTCGACGAACTGCAGTTCAAGCACGATTCGACGATCTACGGCCTCCACGCCCTTCCGGTCACCTGGTAGGAGGAGCCATGAAGATCATCGCGGACACCGGGAAGTGTGTGGGCGCGGGCCAGTGCGTGCTCACCGACCCCGATCTGTTCGACCAGAGCGAAGACGACGGGACGGTCATCGTGCTGAACGCCGAGCCCGAAGGCGATGAGGCAGAGGAGAACGCGCGGACGGCCGTGCACATCTGTCCTGGGCAGGCATTGTCACTCGCGTAGGGGGTGGGGGTCGTGAGTGGCGTTTCGGGTTCTAACCCGAAACGCCACTCACGACCACCTGGACCGAAGCCCTACTTGACCGCGCCCATCGACAGCCCCCGCACCAGGTGATTCTGTGCGATCCAGCCGACGATCATCACCGGCAGTGACGCGAGCAGCGCGGCCGCGGACAGCTGCGCCCAGTACAGGCCCTCGCTGGTGATGAACCCGACGAGGAACACCGGCACCGTCCCGGCCCGCGCGGCGGTGAGGTTGACCGAGTAGAAGAACTCGGTCCACGAGAAGATCACGCAGATCAGGGCGGTCGCGGCCACCCCGGGCGCGACCACCGGCATGATCACCTTCCGGAGCAGGATCGGCAGCGTCGCGCCGTCGATCCGGGCCGCCTCGATCATCTCGTGCGGCACCTCCAGGAAGAACGACCGCATCATCCAGATGGCCAGCGGCAGGTTCATCGAGGTGTACAGGATGATCAGCGCCCACACGTTGTCCAGCAGCTGGGTGTTCTGCGAGATCACGTACAGCGGGATGATCGCCGCCACGATCGGCAGCATCTTCGTCGACAGGAAGAAGCCGAGCGCGTTGCTCGTCCCCTTCACCGGCGCCAGCGACAGCGCGTACGCCGCCGGGATCCCCAGCAGCAGCACGAAAAGCGTCGAAACGACGGTCACGAACGCCGAATTCGACAGGTACGGCAGGAAACCGCGTTCGAGTACGCCGGCGAACTGGTCGAGCGTCGGGGTGAAGAACAGTCGCGGCGGATCGGTGTAGGCGTCGGCCTCCTGTTTGAAGGCCGTGAGGATCATCCACAACAACGGGAACACGAACAGGATCGCGATCACCCAGGTCGCGACCGTCAGCGCGCCCGGACCGAAGCGGCTTTTCATTTCGCGCCTCCCTGTACCGAGAACGTGCGGAACATCAGCCGCAGCGCGAAGGTCGCGACGATCATCGTCAGGATCACGACGATGACGCCCATCGCGGACGACTGCCCGATGTCGAAGCCTTGGAACGCCCGCTGATAGATGTAGAACGGCAGGTTCGTGCTGGCCGTCCCCGGTCCTCCTTGTGTCATCAGGAAGATCGCGTCGAAGCTGTTCACGATGTAGATCGCGCCCAGCAGCGTCGCCAGCTGCAGGAACCGGCTCAGATGCGGCAGCGTGATGGCGGTGAACGTCCGCCAGCGGCCGGCACCGTCGACCGACGCGGCCTCCAGCACGTCCTTCGGCTGGCTCTGCAACCCGGCCAGGATCAGCAGCATCATGAACGGCGTCCACTGCCAGACGACCTGGGCCATCACCGCGGCCAGCGGGAACTCCGAAAGCCAGTCGACGTCGGTGCCGAAGACGAAGTGCAGCAACCCGTAGGTCGGGTCGAACATCGTCGTCTTCCACAGCAGCGCACCCGCCGCGGGCAGGATCAGGAACGGCGTGATCAGCAGGGTCCGGACCACGCCGCGGCCGAGGAACTTGCGGTCCAGCAGGATCGCCAGCCCCAGGCCGAGCAGCAGCGAGAAGAACACGCACACGACCGTCAGCACCACGGTGTTCAGCAGTGCCCCGAGGAACGTCGAATCGGCGAAGACGTCGATGTAGTTCTGCAGCCCGACGAAATGCCGCGAGCCCGGCCGCACCAGGTTCCACGACTGGAACGAGTAGAACACCGTCAGCACGAACGGCAACTGCGTCACCGCGACGACGAACAGCAAGGCGGGCAACAACGGCAGCCGTCGTTTGAACGGCGTATCGGTGCCACGCTTCGGAGCCGTCGCCTTCTTGGCGTGGGCGGGCTCGGGGCGGGCAGGAGCGGAGATCGTGGACATCACTGCGCCTCCTGATACGACTTGCCGACGGTCTGCGCGTACTCCTGCGACTGCTTGAGTGCTTCGTCCACGGTGATCTGGCCCGCGATCGCCGCCGAAAGCTGCTGGCTCACGCGGGTACCGAGGTCCTGGAACTCGGGGATACCGACGAACTGGATCCCGGGGTAGGGCACCGGATTCGCCATCGCCTTCCGCTGGTCGGCATCCGCGATGCCGTCCAGTGTCGGCTGCGCGTAGGCCTTGGCTGCCTCGCGATACTGGGGGATGTCGTAGGTCGACTTGCGCACGCCCGGCGGGACGCGGTTCCAGTCGCCGTATTCCTGGGCGACCCGCTGCACGTAGGCCTTGTCGGTCATCCAGGACATGAACTTGAAGGCGGCATCCTTGTCTTTCGCCACCTTCGGGATCGCCAGCGCCCAGGTGTAGAGCCAGCCGCTCGCTTGCGTCTTTTCCACCGGAGCCGGGGCGTAGCCGGATTTCCCGACGACCTTGCTCGCCGACGGGTCCTCGTTCGTGCCCGCCATGACCGTGGCGTCGTACCACATGGCGGCCTGGCCTTGGGTGTACCGCGTGCCGCATTCGGAGAAGCCCGCGCTCGACGCGCCGACCTCGCCGTGGTTCCGCACGAGGTTCACGTAGAAGTCGGCGGCGGCCTTGAATTCGGGGCTGGTCAGCTTGGCGTTCCAGTCCTTGTCGAACCACTGCGCGCCGAAGGTGTTGGCGACCGTGGTGAACGGCGCGAGGCTCTCGCCCCAGCCGGGCTTGCCGCGCAGGCAGATCCCGGCGACGCCCTTGGCCTTGTCGTCGAGCTTCGCGGCGAACTCGGCGATCTGCGTCCATGTCGGCTTGGGGGGCATGGTGAGCCCGGCCTGCTCGAACAGATCCTTCCGGTAGGCCAGGAAGGACGACTCGCCGTAGAACGGCACCGCGTAGAGCGATCCGTTGTGAGACAAGGACTCTTTGATGCTCGGGATGAAGTCGTCCGCGTCGTAGGAGGGGTTCGCCGCGATATGCGGTTCGAGGTTCTCCAGCCAGCCGTTCGCGGCCCACTGCGGCGCCTCGTAGTTGCTGATCATGACGACGTCGAATTCGCCGCCCTCGGTGGCCGTCGACGCGGTGATCTTCGCGCGTGCCTGGTTTTCCGGCAGGGACACGAATTTGAGGGTGACGCCGGGGTTCGCCTTCTCGAACTCGCCGGAAAGCTCGATGGCGTCCTTCATCTGCGGGTTCGCGACGATCGCGACGACGAGCGTCCGGTCGCCGGTCCCGAGCGCGCCCGCACCGGCGCAACCGGTGAGGGTGAGCAGGAGAACCGCGAGCAGAGCGGCTGCTTTACGCACTTTCGCCTCCCGGTATGACCTGCACCTTCAGGCCGGCGCCGCTGCGCATGAGGGCGAGCGCGTCGGGGTACTGCTCCAGCGGCAAGGTGTCGGTGAGCAGCGCGGCGGTGTCGACGGCGCCGTCGGCGACCAGGTCGAGCGCGGCACCGAAGCTGTTCATGACGGCCATCGAGCCGACGACAGTGATCTCGTCGTTGTAGATCCGGAACGGCGAAAGCGCGACGCGCGCTTCGGCGGGCGCGACCCCGAAGACCAGCAACCGACCTCCGCGTTGAAGCGAGTCGAAAGCGGCTTCGATGGCGGGCGCGGCGCCGGTGCAATCCGCGGCGGCGTCGAACTTCTCGTCGTCGAGATCCTTCACGTCACCGGCGACCGCGGCCGCGCCGAGGTCCATGGCACGGCCGAGCCGTGAGGTGTTGCGGTCGACCACCGTGACGTGGGCGCCCGCGCGCTGCAGCAACTGCTGCATGATCAGCCCCATCGTGCCCGCGCCGACGACGAGGAACCGCTCCCCCGCCTCGACGCCGATCCGGCGCACACCGTGCACGGCACAGGAGACCGGCTCGACGAGGGCGCCCTGTTCCCAGGTCATCGTGTCCGGCATGCGGTAGCAGTTCGCGGAAGGAACGGCGACGTACTCGGCGAAGGCGCCGTTCACGGTGTCGCCGGTCGCGTTCCAGTTCTCGCAGAGGTTGCCGCGGCCGGACCGGCAAGGCTTGCAGTAACCGCAGAACAGCGACGGGTCGACGGCCACCCGGTCGCCGATCTTCCAGCCACCCGGCACGTCGGCGCCGAGTTCGACGATCTCGCCTGCGAACTCGTGGCCGGGGACGATCGGATACGGCGTCGGCGGGAAGTGCCCGTCGGCGATGTGGAGGTCGGTCCCGCAGATCCCGCAGGCACCCACCTTGACGACGACCTGGCGATCCCCCGGTTTGGGATCGGGTACCTCACCGACCCTGATCTCCCCGGGCTTGTCCACGATCGCGGCACGCATGCCAGCTCCTCTTCTCTCCGCTCAAATGAGCGGGACGGGCTTATGCTTCGAACTGCATGTCAGGGCTGTTGATGTCCCCGCATGGTGAACTTTTCCCTGGTGTTACGTCAACCTTTCGTGCAGATTTCGCGTTATCATGCTCATATGAGCGCGAAGAAGCAGACTCTGGGCCTAGTGGAGTCTCTGCGCCTGGCCGCGGTGGCCCGGCGGTTCTACGACCAGGGAGCCTCGAAGCTCGAGATCGCCGACGAGTTCGGCATCAGCCGGTTCAAGGTCGCGCGAATGCTCGACACAGCCAGGGAAAGCGGCATCGTCAAGGTCGAATTCCACCTGCCCGCGCCGGTCGACCTCGTGCTGTCCGAAGAGATCCGTTCCGCGTACCGGCTGGACCGCGTCCTAGTGCTCGAACGAGCGCCGGAGCCGGAGTCCCGCGAAGTGGCCCGACGGAAGATCGGCACTCTCACGGCTCAGCTCCTGGCCGAAATCGTCACTCCCGGCGACGTTCTCGGCCTCTCCTGGGCACGTTCCGTGAACGCGATGACCGACGCGATCCAGTCGCTGCCGAAGTGCCCGGTCGTGCAACTGTGCGGGGTGCAGGCGGGCATGGACATGCGGGACCGATCGGTGGAGACGGTCAGCCGCGTCGCCTCCGTCTCCGGCGGGCAGGCGTACCCGATCTTCGGCCCGCTCGTCCTCCCCGACCGCCGCACCACCGAGACGCTGCGCAGGCAGCCCGGGATCGCGGAGACGTTCGGGCAGTTCAAAAACCTGACCAAGGCCGTCGTCAGCATCGGCGCGTGGAAGCCCGAGGAATCGACCGTCTACGACGCTCTCGACGAAGCCGAGCGCAGCGCCATAGCGAAACGCGGTGCCAAAGCAGAAGTCTCGGCGCGGCTGTTCGACGCCGACGGCACCCCGATGTCCACCGGACTGGCCCACCACGTGCTCGCCATCAGCGCCGAGGAACTGCTCGCCGTCCCCGAAGTGATCGCGTTGGGTTACACGGAACCGAAAGCCGAAGCGATCGACGCCGTCCTGCGCTCCGGCATGGTCTCGACGCTGATCACCGACGCCGCCGCGGCCATCCCCCTCCTCAAGCTGGCCGATGCCCGCCCGCCCACCTAGCCGCACCCACGCGAGTTACGCCTCCAAACACGCGAGTTACGCCTTCAATCACGCGAGATCCGTCTGCAATCACGCGAGATCGCGTGACCGGGTCGCCCGATCCTGAGCCGCCATCACGTCGTCGCCGTGCCTGAACGCCCACTCCCCGAAGGCTTCGATGGGTGCGAGCAGCGTGGCTCCGAGGTCCGTCAGCGAGTACTCGACCTTCGCCGTCCGGCCGCAGTCGCGCCTGCCGACCAGGCCGTTGAACTCCAGCCGCCGGACGGTCTCCGTGAGCACCTTCGTACTGATCCCGCCGAGCCGTCGCCGCAGTTCGGCCGGCCGCAGCGGCCCGTCGCGCAGGGCCCACAACACGACCGGGTTCCACGTGTTCGCCATCAGGTCGAAGGCCAGCCTGGCACGGCAATCGGCGAGGAAGACGTCGTTCATCGGACCTCCGGTAACCAATCGGTACCTGCACGGCTTACTACGGTCATGGGGTAACTCGATCTTAGGGAGCGGCACATGCGTATCGGTATCTTCGGCGCGGGCGGGATGGCGGAGGCGCTCGGCGGCCAGTGGGCCAGGGCCGGGCACGAGGTGATGGTCGCCGCCCGCGACCGGGCCAAGGCCGCCAGGATCTCCCCGCGAGTGGGAACCTGGGAGGAGACAGCCCGCGCCAGTGACGTGATCCTGCTCGCCGTTCCCGCCGCGTCGGTGACGGAAATCCTTGCCGTCGCCGGAGATCTCGCCGGGAAGGTCTTGATCGACTGCACCAACGCCGTCGGCCCGGGCGCCTCGCTCACGGTCCCCGACCAGGCCGCCCGGATCGCCGCAGCCGCACCGGACGCGCACGTGGTCAAGGCGTTCAACCTGTGCCACGTGGACGTCTGGCGGATGACTCCGCCGGTGTTCGGCGGCCGTCCGCTGGCGGTGCCGATCTGCGGCGACAAGGTCGGCGAAGTGAGCGAACTGGTCCGCGACCTCGGGTGCACTCCCCTGGTCGCGGGCGGCCTCGACCGGGCGGCGCTCATGGAGGCGACGATGGCGTTCATGGTCGGGCTCTGGTTCGACGGCCACGACGCCCAGGCCTGCTTCCCGCCCCTTCCGGTGTGATTTCAGGGTCGTCCCCGATGTGCCGGCCGGGCAGGCGGGCGAGCCTGTGCGACATGGGGACGAAGACGTGGCGGCAGCTGACCGTGTGGCTGCACGTCATCACGTCGGTGGGCTGGATGGGGCAGGCCTTGGCGCTGTTCACCCTCCTGACGATCAGCCGCACGAGCGAGGACGGCGCGATCCGCGTCGCCGCGACGTCCATGGCGCACGAGATCGACTCGTTCCTGCTGGCGCCGCTCGCCAACGCGTCGGCCTTCACCGGCTTCATGCTCGCCGCGGCGACGGCCTGGGGTTTCACCCGGCATTGGTGGGTGCTGGCGAAGTTCGCGATCACGCTCGTCCAGCTCTATGCCGGGATCTTCCTGCTGTCCGGCGCTTTGCAGGATTCCGTGGTGGCGGCGCGGGCCGGTGGGCCGGCACCGGTGGCGCTCGTGGCCGGGACCGCGCTGATGGCGAGCGCGCTCGCGTTCCAGGCGTGGCTTTCGGTGGCGAAACCGTGGGGCAAGGTCCGCTCCGGCGGGAAGCTGCCGACCGCGCCGACGTGGGTGTTCGTCGCCGCGGTCCTCGCGCCGCTCACCGACATCACGGTGGGCTTGATGCTCGGCTATCCGTTGCCCGCGCTGTCGCTGATCGTGCTGTTCGTCCAGCTGGTGCGGCGCCGGCGACTGCTCGCTGTCCCGAGTCCGTGAAAGCCTCGTTTCACGCACGCGCGTGCTAGGAAAGGACCGTTCCTTGCAAATTTTGCAAGGAACGGTCCTTTCCTAGCACGGGTAAGCGGCCGAAAATCAGAGCTGGTCCACCGCCGTGATCCGGATGACCGCCGAGCCCGCCTCGTCCGAAGCCGCCAGGTCGACCTCGGCGCTGATGCCCCAGTCGTGGTCGCCCGCCGGATCGTCGAAGATCTGCCGCACCCGCCAGATCTCCGTCTCCTGCTCGATGATCAGCAGCTTGGGCCCGCGCGCGTCCGGCCCGATACCAAGGGTTTCGTGCTCGTCGAAATAGTCCTCGATGGCGTCTTCCCACGCGTCGGCGTCCCAGCCCGAAGCGGCGTCCAGATCGCCGAGCGTCCCGTAGGCCCGCCGCGACGCCAGCTCCACCCGGCGGAAGAGCTCGTTCCTCACCAGGACACGGAAGGCTCGCTCGTTCCGCGTGACCGCGGGCGGCTCGGATGGCGGCCGCACCGAAACGGGACCCTCCTCTTCGGGGTGCCGCAAGGCTTCCCACTCGTCCAGGAGGCTGGAGTCGACCTGGCGCACCAGTTCGCCCAGCCATTCGATGAGGTCCTGCAACCCCTCGGTCTTGGCCTCGTCGGGGACCGTGTGCCGCAGCGAGTCGTAGGTGTCGGTGAGGTACCGCAGCACCAGCCCTTCCGAACGGGCGAGCTGGTAGAAACCGATGTACTCCACGAAGTTCATCGCGCGCTCGTACATGTCGCGCACGACGGACTTCGGCTTGAGCTCGTAGTCCTCGACCCACGGATGCCCTTGCCGGTAGCGGGAATACGCCGCCTCCAGCAGTTCTTCGAGCGGCTTCGGGTACGTGACGTTCTCGAGCAGTTCCATCCGCTCGTCGTATTCGATGCCCTCGGCCTTCATCGCCTGGACGGCCTCGCCGCGCGCCTTGAACTGCTGCTGCGACAACACCGGCCGCGGATTATCCACAGTGGATTCCACAATGGACACGACGTCGAGCGGATAGGACGGCGACTCGACGTCGAGGAGCTCGATCGCGGCCAGCGCGAACGGCGAAAGCGGCTGGTTCAGCGCGAAGTCGAACTGCAGGTCCACGGTGAGCCGCACGATGCGGCCCTGCTCGTCGGGCTCGTCGAGCCGTTCCACGACGCCCGCCGCGAGCAGCGCGCGGTAGATCGCGATCGCGCGCAGGATCAGTTTCCGCTGGGCGGGACGGTCGGAATGGTTGTCCTCCAGCAGATGCCGCATCGAGTCGAACGCGTTGCCCGGCCGGGAGACGACGTTCAGCAACATCGAGTGGCTGACCTGGAAACTAGATGTCAGCGGTTCCGGCTCGGCCGCGATCAGCCGGTCGAAGGTGCTCTCCGTCCAGTTGACGAACCCTTCTGGCGCCTTCTTGCGGACGATCTTCTTTTTCTTCTTGGGATCGTCGCCCGCCTTCTCCAGCGCCTTGGCGTTTTCGACGACGTGGTCCGGTGCCTGTACGACGACGTAGCCGTCGGTGTCGTACCCGGCGCGGCCGGCGCGGCCGGCGATCTGGTGGAACTCACGCGCCTTGAGATGCCGCTGCCGCACGCCGTCGTACTTCGTCAGCGCCGAGAAGACCACTGTGCGGATAGGTACGTTGATGCCGACGCCGAGGGTGTCGGTCCCGCAGATCACCTTCAGCAGCCCGGCTTGCGCGAGCTGCTCGACCAGGCGCCGGTACTTCGGCAGCATGCCGGCGTGGTGCACGCCGATACCGTGCCGGACCAGCCGCGACAGCGTCTTCCCGAACCCCGCCGAGAACCGGAAGCCGCCGAGCATCTCGGCGATGGCCTCCTTCTCCGCCTTCGAGGTGACGTTGATGCTCATCAGCGTCTGCGCGCGTTCGATCGCCGCCGCCTGCGAGAAGTGCACGACGTACACCGGGGACTGACCGCCGTGGAGCAGCTCGGACATCGTCTCGTGCAACGGCGTCAGCGCGTAGCGGAAGGTCAGCGGCACCGGCCGCTCCACCGAGGTGACCACCGCGGTCGGACGGCCCGTCCGGCGGATGAGGTCCTTCTCGAAGAACGAGACGTCGCCCAGCGTCGCCGACATCAGCACGAACTGGGCGTTCGGCAGCTCCAGCAGCGGCACCTGCCAGGCCCAGCCGCGATCCGGCTCCGAATAGAAGTGGAACTCGTCCGCGATGACCTGCCCGACCGGCGCGTCGGCGCCGAACCGCAACGCCATGTTCGCCAGGATTTCCGCCGTGCAGCAGATGATCGGCGCGTCGGCGTTCACCGCCGAGTCGCCGGTCATCATGCCGACGTTCTCGGCGCCGAAGATCTCGATGAGCTGGAAGAACTTCTCCGAGACGAGCGCCTTGATCGGGGCCGTGTAGTAGCTGCGGCGGCCATGCGCGAGCGCGGTGAAGTGCGCCCCGACGGCGACCAGGCTCTTTCCCGAGCCCGTCGGCGTCGACAGGATCAGGTTCGCCCCGGAGACCACTTCGATGATGGCCTCTTCCTGTGCCGGGTACAGCTCGAGCCCGCGCTCGGCCGTCCAGGTGGAGAAGGCTTCGAACAGCGAGTCGGGGTCGGGACGCGCAGGCAGGAGGTCTGTAAGTGTCATCAGAGGACCTATCGTGCCATCCGTTGGTCGCTTCTTGCCCAGGGGTGATCGCGCCCTCCGCCGGAAACCCGTAGGCTTCGCGTTACCGCGCACCTATCGGGCAAGCATCACCCGGTCGCGCACACAGGCGGTAATCCGAGAGGGCTTAGGAATGGCACAGGACATCATCCCGATCGAACTCGGCCTGCCTCAGGGTGACGTCGTCACCCTCTGGGCGCCGCGCTGGCGGGAAGACGGCGAGGAGTGGGAAGCCTTCCTCGGCGACGAGGAAGACCTGTACGCCTTCCCGGACGCGGCGCATCTCGCGGCCTTCGTTCGGACATCCGAGCAGCACGACCTGCTCGACCACCCGGCGTGGGAGGTCGTGCCCGCGCTGAACGTGCCCGAGCTGATCCCGGACGACGACCACACCTACGACCTGGTGGGCGTCCCCGAGCTGGTCGCCGAGAAGCCGGACCAGTGGACGCTCGGCGAGCTGGCCGAGATCATCGGCATCGTGCGTTCGCTCGCGGACGTGTGCGAGCTCGACGAGGTCCACGAAGTCCTCGACGCGCACGAGAGCTTCTCGCTGCTGGATCAGGGCACACTGCCCTTCTCCGGCCGCGACGGCGAGCGTCTCTGGGCGGACCTGTCGCAGGCGGTCTCCGAGAAGTGGGACACCGTCCTCGACGCGATCGACGGCCTGGTGACCGCTCCCGACGTCGACGAGAAGGTGCTGGAGCAGACGGCGGAGGAGCTCGCGACCTTCCTCGCGGAGTCCGCCGAAGCCGAAGCGGCCGCCGCCGACGAGGACCTCGTGGACGATGACGACGAGGACGAGGACGAGGAAGACGACGAGCCCGTCGGTTTCTGGGGCGAGGTCGGCATCGACCCGATCAAGATCATCACCTCCGGCGCCGAGTACTACACACTGCGCTGCTACCTCGACGACAAGCCGATCTTCCTCGGCAGCGAAGGCGAGATCGACGTCTTCACCTCCGAGAAGGCCCTCATCCGCGCGATCGCGGACGGCAAGGACCTGGCGGACAACGACCTCTCCCAAGTGTCCACTTGGGACGAGGTGGCCACGAAGGCCACCGCGGGCGAGCTCGAAATCGACGTCGACACCGAGAACACCTACGTGTTGAACGGGATCGCCGACGACATCGCCGATGGCCCCGAGGCGATCGACCCGACCCAGCTGGAGCTGGCCGTCGAGCTGATCACCGACGCCGCCGAATGGGCCGAGGACGACAGCGTCGAGACCGCGCTGGCGTCCAACGAAAGCCTCGGCTGGCTGGTGTCGTTCGTGCTGCGGCCGGACCCCTCGCGGCTCGAACCGAGCGCTCCGTTCGACGCAGAGCAGTCCGAGTGGCGCAAGCTCGTCGAGACCTTCGAGAACCGCCTCACGGTCGTCTGATCCTTCCACGGGACGCTATGAAAGGCCCCTTCATTGCAAATTTTGCAATGAAGGGGCCTTTCATAGCGCTTGGGGGCTCTCGTGCTTGACGGGCACCAGGGCGATGGCCAGTACCGGGAAGACCGCGGCCACGCAGAACGCCAGGGCGTATCGGCTGTCACCGATCACGAGACCCAGCAGCGGCGGCGTGAGTGCCGCGGCGATGTTCTGTCCGGTGTTCTGCGTGCCCATCGCCCGCCCTGCCCACGCGAGCCCGGCCATCTCCGCCGACGCGGTGAACCCGAGCCCGTTGTCCGACACGGTGATCACCGCGGCCAGCACGAGCGCGAGCAGCACCAGCCACGGCCACGTCGCGTCCCCGAGCGCGACCAGCAGCATCACCCCGGCACTCGCGATCGCCAGCTGCCGCATCGGCCGCAGCCTGCTGCCGGCGCGGTCGGACCAGTAACCCGACGCGATCCTGCCCAGCGCGCCGAGGATCTGGACGGCGCCGACGAACCAGCCCGCGGACGCGGCCGTCCAGCCGTGCATGGTCACCAGATACACGGGGGTGAAGGCGGAAACCGTGAACTGCGGGACGACGAGCAACGCGCTCGCGCCGTGAACCCGCCACAACGCCGGCTTCCGGTACGGCGACGGCGGCTTCTCCCGCTTGCCCGCTTCGACCTTCGGACGCGGCGGATCCACCAGCAGCCAGGCGACGAGGAGCGCGACGGCGATCGCGGTCAGCGCGGGCAGCAGGAGCGAGACCTGGAATCCCCAGCGATCCGCGAGCGGCGGGAGACCGAAGGCGGCGACGCCCACCCCGAGCGGCTGGGCCATCTGGCGGATGCCCATCGCGAGGCCCCGTTCGGCCGGACCGAACCAGCCGAGGACGGCCCGGCCGCTCGCGGCGTTCACTGACGCGGTGCTCGCACCGGCGAGCAGGAACACCCCAAAGAGGATCCCGAGCGAGTGGTCGCCGACGGCCGCGTACACGAGGAGTAACCCCGAGACGCCGAGTCCGAGGGCCATTACCAAACGCTCTCCGTAACGGTCCGCGGCCGCACCCCACAAGATCAAGGTGAACAGCAGGCCAAGACTCGGCGCCGCGACCACGGTTCCCGCTTCGGCGAGCGTCAATCCCTCCGCACGTTGCATGGTCGGCACCAGGAACGGGAGCCCGTAGAGGAACGAACAGCTCGCGGTCTGCGCGGCGAGGCCGAGCGCGAGGATGAGCCAGCGTCGTTTTCCGCCGACCCCCACGTCCACGACCTGCGTCATCACGACCACCGTTTCACTATCCGAGAAGGTTCTCCTACATAGTGAACGATAGTTGTCTATGCTAACGAACGCAAGGACGCGTAGCCCGGCTTGATGACCGTGTTGATGATGTCGAGCCGCTGGTCGAAATCGAGGAAGGCGGATTTCATCGCATTGATCGTGAACCACTCGAGATCGGCCACCCCGTAGCCGAACGCGTCGCTCAGTGCCGCGAATTCGCTGGTCATCGAGCAGCCGCTCATCAGCCGGTTGTCGGTGTTGACGGTGACCCGGAACCGCAGCCTGGCGAGCAGGCCGAAGGGATGTTCGCCGATCGAGCGCGCCGCTCCCGTCTGGACATTGGACGTGGGGCAGATCTCCAGCGGGATCCGGCGGTCGCGGACGTAGGCGGCCAACCGTCCCAAATGGACCGTGCCGTCACTGTCGGTCTTGATGTCCTCGACGATGCGGACCCCGTGGCCGAGCCGCTCGGCACCGCAATGCTGAATCGCCTCCCAAATGGACGGCAGCCCGAACGCCTCTCCGGCATGAATGGTGAAATGCGCATTATTCGTCCGCAGAAACTCGAATGCGTCGAGATTTCTGGTAGGCGGAAATCCGTCTTCCGGTCCGGCGATGTCGAACCCGACCACGCCGGCGTCGCGGTAGCGGACGGCGAGACCGGCGATCTCGAGCGCCCTGGCGTGCTGGCGCATCGCGCAGAGCAACGTCCCGACGCGGATCCGGCCGCCGCCGTCCGCCACTCTCCGTTCACCTTCGGCGAATCCGGCCTGAATGGCCTCGACCACCGCATCGAGTGACAGCCCGCGTTCGACGAAGAGTTCGGGGGCATACCGCACCTCGGAGTAGACGACCCCGTCGGCCGCGAGGTCTTCCACCGCCTCGGCGGCCACTCTGACCAGCGCTTCCTCGGTCTGCATGACACCGCAGGTATGCGCGAACGTCTCAAGGTACGAGACGAGGGAGCCGGAATCGGCGGCGTCGCGGAACCATCGGCCGAGTTCGGCGGGATCGCTGGTCGGCAGGGCCGTGTACCCGGTCTGCTCGGCCAGTTCGGCGACCGTGGCGGGACGCAATCCGCCGTCCAGGTGGTCGTGGAGGAGAACCTTCGGAGCGCGGGCCAGTACCGCCTCCGGGATGCTTGGTCTGCTGCTTTCAGAGGACATACGTAACGGTAACCAGCCTGTCATTCCCCTACATGGTGGTAACTCGTACGCTCTGGTTAACCCTAGGCTTTGTCGATCACGAGCTGAATCGGCCATCAGGGTCAGAGCTCGACATTGTCCGATACCCGGGGGCCATACGCAGAGCAATTTCGCAATGGATAAGCTTGCCGTCACGTCCCTCCCATTTCCCCGCCCACGAAGGACACCGCAGTGACCACTGACAACCACATTGCAGCCCCGTCCTTCGACCGGATGCGCAACATGCTGGTGCGCGCGGCCGAAGTGCGTGAGAGCGAACAGCAGCAGATCTTCGACGCGCTCGACGACATCTACGCACGTCTGGCCCCGGTCGACTCGCTCGGCGCGGTGCGCAAGCGGCTCTCGGAGATGCCCGACCGCACCGAGACGAGCGTGCTCGCCGAACGTCTCGACGAGACCATGTCGCGGCTCGAAGCGCAGGACACCGCGATCGCCGCGCTGACCCGCGCCGTCGAGAGCATCGTCGACAAGCTGGCGAAGCCGTTCGCTCAGCTCGACGGCCGCCTCGACGGCATGGCCGCGCGCCTCGAAGGCGTCGGGGGCCGGATGGACGGGCTCGAGGACAAGCTCCAGAACATCCACCGCCGTCTCGACGAACTCGGCGCGCACCTCGACAAGCAGGACGTGAAGACCGACGCGCTGCCGCAGTCGGTGATCGGCCCGGTGCGCGAGCGCGTCGAGCAGGCCGAGTCGACCCTGCGGGACCGCGTCGACACCGTCGACCGCGAACTGCGCACCCGCGTCGAGAACCTCGACAAGGCGACCAAGGAAAGCCTCACCGCGAACACCGAGGCGCTGAAGACCGCGCTGACCGAGACCGGCGAGATGATCGACGCTTCGGACCGCCTCGACGGCCTCGGCGACCGCCTCGAAAAGGTCACCTCGCGCCTCGACCACCTGGCCGAGCGCCTCGACAAGGTCGAGGACGGCTTCACCGGCCGCCTCGGCGACCTCGACGGCTCGATCCGCTCCGGCCTGTCGAAGGTCGAGAGCACGCTGCAGAAGCAGCCGGACACCGACTCGGTCGACACGCTGGTGCGCAAGAGCAACGACGAGTCCGTACGCCGCATCGGCGGCCAGCTGGACGAGGCCATGGCGACCTTCGCGGAGCTGATGCTCGGCGGTGGCCCGGCCGTGCAGCAGATCTCCCCGCCGCCGCCCGCCCCGCGTCAGCCGCGCCGCAGCTCGCGCAACGGCCGCGCGCCCAAGGCGGCCGACGCCAAGGCCAAGGCCGACGGCACCGACGAGACCACCGACTGATCCGCTTGTAGCGCGTGAAGGCCCCCTTCCCTCGGCCCAGGTCCGAATGACCAGCCGAGGGAAGGGGGCCTTCACGCTTCTCTGGTCTCTTCGTGCTCGGGCACCGACCTGCGTTTAGCCCCTGATCGCGATCCGCCGGGCCCTCTCCGCAATTCGTCATCTGGTTGCGGCAGAGCCAACCGCGACGAGGCCACGCGTCCGCCGGTGCCCCACTTGGACGGCCGACGTCGGTGCCCCCAATGTGGCATTGGGGACACCGAGCGTCCCCAATGCCACATTGGGGGCGCTCGCTCCCGGCAAGACCCTCCGCAATTCGGCACCTGGTTGCGCTAGTTGCGCGTGCAACTACCGCAACCAGATGACGAATTGCGTGGGTCAGGGCCGCACGGTCTCCAGGACGAGCGGAGCGGAGGCCGGGGCCTCCGAGGAGACGGCGTAGGCGTCAGCGAGCGCAGCGAGAGCCGAAGGAACAGCGTCCGGCGTATCGGTGTGCAGCTCCAGCAGCGGCTGCCCGGCCGAAACCTCGTCGCCCGGCTTCGCCAGGCACAGCACGCCGGCCGCGGCCTGCACCGGATCCTCCTTGCGCGCCCGCCCGGCCCCGAGCCGCCAAGCGGCGACTCCGACCGAATAAGCGTCCAAACGCGACAAAACCCCATCGGCGGGCGCCGAGACGACGTGGACGTGCTCAGGTCGCGGCAAAGGAGCGTCCGGGTCCCCGCCCTGCGCGGCGATCATCCGGCACCACGTCTCGTAGGCCTTCCCCGACGCGAGCACCGCCGCCGGGTCCACATCGGACAATCCCGCCAGCGCCAGCATCTCCCTGGCCAAAGCCACGGTCAGCTCGACGACGTCGGCCGGGCCGCCGCCGCGCAGCACCTCGACCGACTCCGCGACCTCGATCGCGTTGCCGACGGCGTATCCCAACGGCACGTTCATGTCCGTGATCAGCACAGTCGTCGCGACGCCGTGCGCGGTCCCGATCTCCACCAGGGTCCGCGCGAGTTCACGAGCCTGCGGAAGCGTCTTCATGAACGCGCCCGAGCCGGTCTTCACGTCGAGGACGAGCCCGGCCGAACCTTCCGCGATCTTCTTGCTCATGATCGAGCTCGCGATCAGCGGGATCGACTCCACCGTCGAGGTCACGTCCCGCAGCGCGTACAGCTTCTTGTCGGCCGGAGCCAGCCCGGAGGTGGCCGCGCAGACCACCGCGCCGACCTCGTCGAGCTGCCGGATGATCTCCGATGTCGACAAAGCGGCACGCCAACCGGGGATCGACTCCAGTTTGTCGAGTGTCCCGCCGGTGTGCCCGAGCCCGCGTCCGGACAGCTGCGGCACGGCCGCCCCGCAGGCCGCGACGAGCGGCGCCAGCGGAAGCGTGATCTTGTCGCCGACCCCGCCCGTCGAATGCTTGTCGATGGTCGGGCGGCTGACCTTCAGGTCGAGCCGCTCCCCCGACGAGATCATCGCGCCGGTCCAGCGCGCGATCTCGCCGGAATCCATGCCCCGCAGGAAGATGGCCATCGCGAGCGCGGCCATCTGCTCCTCGGCGATGTCGCCGCGTGTGTACGCGTCGATCGTCCAGTCGATCTGCTCGTCGGTGAGCCGTCCGCCGTCCCGCTTCGCGCGGATGACGTCGACAGCGGCGAACGCGCTCATGGCAGGTCGTCCGGCCCGAACGCGTCCGGCAGCACCGCGGACATCGGCAGGATGCCGCTGGGAGTGTCCACCAGGCACTCCGCACCACCGTGCTCGAACAGGATCTGACGGCAGCGCCCGCACGGCATCAGGAGATCACCGGCGCCACTGCGGCAGGCGACGGCGACCAGTTTGCCGCCGCCGGTCAGCCGCAGTTGCCCCGCCATCGTGCATTCCGCGCACATTCCCAAGCCGTACGAAGCGTTTTCGACGTTGCAGCCGACGACGATCCGGCCGTCGTCCACCACTCCCGCGACGCCGACGTGCAGGCCCGAGTACGGCGCGTACGCCGACTTCGCAGCCTCGACGGCTTGCGCCCGCAAGGCTTCCCAGTCGTACTCCGCCATGTCAGTCCTCACCTCGCCGATAGGTGGCGCCGATCGCCTTGGGCGGCCGCAGCCGCTGCGAAGCCACCGCCAGCACGATCAGCGTCACGAAGTGCGCGGTGTACGGGATGAGGTCGCTGGGCAGGTCGTCGTTGGTCCAGTAGATCGCGTACAGCGCGACGGCGCCGACGACACCGAGCGCGGAAGCGATCCACTGACGGCGGAACAACTGCACCGCCACGATCACGGCAAGCAGGATCACCGCGCCGTACAGCAGCGCGAGCACCGCGGTGCCGCCACCGGCGAGCTGGAGGCCGTCCGCGTAACCGAACAGCGCCGCGCCGCCGAGCAGGCCGCCCGGCCGCCAGTTGCCGAAGATCATCGCCGCGAGGCCGATGTACCCGCGGTTGTTGGTCTGGTTCTCCAGGTAGTCCGCACCGCCGGCGAGCAGCACGAGCGACGCGCCACCCATTCCGGCGAGCCCGCCGGAGATGATCATGGCGATGTACTTGTGCAGGTAGACCTTCACGCCGAGGGACTCGGCCGCGACCGGGTTCTCACCACAGGACCGCAGCCGCAGGCCGAACCGCGTCCGCCACAGCACGAGGTAGCTGATCGGGACCAGCGCGATCGCGATCATCGTCAGCGGCGCGACCTCGGTGACCAGGCCGTTGAGGATGCCGGCGAGGTCGGAGACGAAGACGCGCTGCATCTTCTCCAGATCCGAAAGCCAGTCCGAGAGGAACGTCGCCGAATAGGTGTCGAACTTCGGGACCGGCGGCGACTGACGCGGGTTCCCCGAAAGCGGGGTGAACACCAGGTTCGCCAGGTACTTCGCGACTCCGAGACCGAGCAGGTTGATCGCCACACCGGAGACGATGTGGTTGACGTTGAAGGTCACCGTCGCGACGGCGTGCAGCAACCCGCCGAGCGCGCCGAACACCACTGCCGCCAGCAATCCGGCCCAGACGCCGCCGTAGAACGCGCCCCAGGCGGCACCCCAGGTGCCGAGGATCATCATGCCTTCGAGGCCGATGTTGATCACGCCGGCGCGTTCGGCCCAGAGGCCGCCGAGTGCGCAGAGCAGGATCGGCAGCGCCAGCCTCAGCGCGGTGTGCGCGGTGTTGGTCGAGGTCAGCGTGTTGACGCCGGTGGCGTACGACGCGATCGCGAGCACACCGACGGCCAGCAACCCCCAGATCGCACCCTTGAGCCAGCCGGGAATGCGGCGCTTCGGCGGCTTCACCGGCATGGTGGTCCCGCCCGTGTTGGGCGACAGAACGTCCGCGGTGGTCACACCGCACCTCCCTCGGAAACGCTCGATCCCTTGCGGCCGTTGCCTGCCAGCGCGCGACCGACGCGACGCTGTTCGGCGGCCAGGTCCGCGCGGCGCACGATCTCGTACGCGATGACGACCGACAGCACGATCACGCCCTGCATGATCGTGGCGATCTCTTTGGACACGTTGATCTGTTCGAGCGACACCGCGGACCGGTCGAGGAACGCCCACAGCAGGGCGCCCAGCGCGATGCCCGCCGGGTGGTTGCGGCCGAGCAGAGCGACCGCGATACCGGTGAAGCCGTACATCTGGGTCGAAGTGATGCCGTAGCTGAAGTCGCGGCCGAGCAGTTCGGGCATCGCGACCAGGCCGGCGACGCCACCGGAAAGCAGCATCGCGATCAGCGTCATCTTCTTGGCGTTCACCCCGCCGGCGGCAGCCGCCGTCGTCGATTCGCCGGAGGCCTTGAGCTCGAAGCCGAACCGGGTCCGGTTGAGCATGAACCAGTAGGCCCCGCCGATCAGCGCCGCGATGAACACGAAACCGAACAGCTCACCCGAAAGGATCGGGATACCCGGGATCCGGCCCGTCTCGGCGATCTCGCGGGTGGCGATGTTGTTGCCGGTCTGCACGCCGAACTGGTCCGCGTTGACCAGGAACGCCACGATGCCGCCGACGATCGCGTTCAGCATGATCGTCGAGATGACCTCGGAAACGCCTCGGGTCACCTTCAGCACGGCCGGGATGGCCGCGTACAGCATGCCGCTGGCCACCGCGACGACCAGGATCGCCAGCACGTGGATCACCGGCGGCAGCTGCAGCGCCCCGCCGATGATGGCGGTGACGATGGCGGCGAACCGGTACTGGCCCTCGACACCGATGTTGAAGAGGTTCATCTGGAAGCCGATGGCCACCGCGAGCCCGGACAGGTAGTAGACCGTCGCGAGGTTCACCGTGTCGACGGCCGTCGAGCCCTTGAAGAGCTGGCCGACCATCGTGCCGTAGGCCTGGAGCGGGTCCGCGCCCGAGATGATCAGCGCGATGGCCGTCAGGATGACCGCGAAAACGATCGCGAGCAGAGGCGGAAGCAGCCTCGTACGCCAGGAACTCACGATGCACCTTCTTCGGAGTCTTCGGAGGCACCCGTCATCGCGGAGCCCAGTTCCTGCGGGGTCACGGTCGCGGGGTCGGCCTCGCCGACCAGTCGTCCGCGCAGCATGACCTGAATGGTGTCGGAAAGCCCGATCAGTTCGTCGAGGTCGGCCGAAACCAGCAGCACGGCCAGCCCGGCCGCACGGGCCTGGCGGATCTGCTCCCAGATCAGCGCCTGCGCGCCGACGTCGACGCCACGCGTCGGATGCGACGCGATCAGCAACACCGGATCGCCGGAAAGCTCGCGCCCGACGATCAGCTTCTGCTGGTTGCCACCGGAAAGCGCGGCTGCGGGGACGTCGATGCCCGGCGTGCGGACGTCGTATTGCGCGACGATGCGGCGGGTGTCCTCACGCGCGCCGACGATGTCGAGCAACTGTCCTTTCGCGACCGGCTCGCGGGTCTGGTAGCCGAGGATCCGGTTGACCCACAAGGGTTGCGTGAGCAGGAGGCTGTGCCGCGTGCGGTCTTCGGCGATGTAGCCGATCCCGGCCTCGCGACGGGCGAGCGTCCCCAGTTTGTGCAGTTCGACGACCCGTCCGTCGACCTCGGTCAGTTCGATCCGGCCGCCGCCCTTGCGCATGCCCATGATCGTCTCGACGAGTTCGGTCTGGCCGTTGCCCTCGACACCGGCGATCCCGAGCACCTCACCCGCGTGCACGGTGAAGGAGATGTGGTCGAGCACGTTGCGCTCGGAACCCTCGACGCTCAGGCACACGTCGTCCAGGCGGAGGACAGGCCGATCGGTCACAGTGGACTCGCGGGTCTCCGGGCTGGGGAGCTCCGAACCGACCATCATCTCGGCCAGCTGCCGCGACGTGATCGTCTTCGGATCCGCCGTGCCGACGGTGGTGCCACGCCGGATCACGGTGACCGTGTCGGCGATCGCGCGCACCTCGTCGAGCTTGTGCGAGATGAAGATGAAGGTGAATCCGTCCTTCTGCATGGCGCGGACGGTCTCGAACAGCGCGTCGACCTCCTGCGGCACGAGCACCGCGGTGGGCTCGTCGAGGATGATGATCCGCGCCCCGCGGTAGAGGACCTTGACGATCTCCACGCGCTGGCGGTCGGCGACGCCGAGCTCTTCCAGCAGCGCGTCCGGGCGGGCGCGCAGGCCGACGCGTTCGGCGAGTTCCGCCAGCTTCGCCCTCGCCGCGCGGCCGATGCCGTGCAGGTTCTCCGCGCCGAGGAAGACGTTCTCCCCGACGGTGAGGTTGTCGGCCAGCATGAAGTGCTGGTGGACCATCCCGATCCCGGTCTTGATGGCGTCCTGCGGGTTGCGCAGTTTCACCGGTTCGCCGTTGATCGCGATGTCGCCCTCGTCCGGCTGTTGCATGCCGTAGAGGATCTTCATCAGGGTCGATTTGCCCGCGCCGTTCTCGCCGCAGACAGCGTGCACCTCGCCCTTGGTGACGGTGAGGTTGACGTCGGAGTTGGCAACGACACCGGGGAACCGCTTCGTGATCCCGGTCAGCTGCACGGCCGGTTCACCCCGGTCGGGGGCGTCGGTGACCTCGGCCTGGGGAGCGCTCATGGAAAAGCCATCCAGTTCTGGGAGTTAAACAGGTGAGGGCTCGGAAGGGGTTACCCTCCCGAGCCCCGCTGCCTGGTGGAGCTTACTTCTGCGGCTTGTCCGAGACGGTGATCGCCCCGGAGACGATCTGCGCCTTGTAGCCGTCGAGGACGTCCTTGATGTCGTCGACCTTGCCACCGGAGGTGGCGTAGCCGATGCCGTCGACCTTGAGGTCGAAGCGCTTCGGCAGTGTCGTCAGGTCGCCCTTCGCCAGCGCGCGCAGGTAGTCGAACACCGCCACGTCGACGCGCTTGAGCATCGAGGTGATGATCACGTCCTTCGACGCCTCGACCGTCTTCTGGTTGTACTGGTCGGAGTCGACGCCGATGGCCATGGCGTTGTTGGACTTCGCGGCCTCGAACACGCCCTTACCGGAGGCTCCGGCGGCGTGGTAGATCACGTCCGCGCCCTTGGCGATCTGCGCGGCGGCCTTCACGTTGCCCTTCGCCGGGTCCTGGAACCCGGAGAAGTCACCGGCCGGGGTGAGGTACTCGTCCTCGATCTTGGCCTTGCTCGAAGCGGCCTTCACGCCCTGGAGGAAGCCGGCCTCGAACTTCTGGATCAGCGGCGTGTTCACACCACCGACGAAGCCGACGTGACACTTCTTCGACTTGTAGGCGGCGGCGACACCGGCCAGGAACGAACCCTGCTCCTCGGCGAAGACGAGCGACGTGACGTTCGGCGCCTTGACGGAGTCGTCGTCGACGATCGCGAACTGGGTGTTCGGGTACTTCGGCGCGATGGCGCCGACGGCCTTGGCGTAGGCGAAGCCGACCGCGATGATCGGGCTGAAGCCCTGCGTAGCGAGCTGGTCGAGACGCTGCGACTTAGCGGCCTCGTCCTCAGTCGCGGCGGCGGTGCTCTCGGTGACCGTGGTGACGCCGAGCTCGGCCTTCGCCTTGTCGGTACCGGCGGCGGCGGAGTCGTTGAAGGACGCGTCGCCACGACCGCCGACGTCGAAGGCCAGCGCGACCTTGAGCTTGCTGCCGTCGACCTTCTCACCGGATTGGCTGGTGCTGGTCGAGGCGGCCGCCGCGGCGGGCGGCTTCGGCGCCGTCACGCAGCTGGCGGACTGATCCCCAGAGCCCGCGTTGTTGTTGTTCCCCGCACCTGAATCCTTCGCGCATCCGGCCAGTACCAGAGCACCGGCCATGGCGGCGGCGGCCAGCGCGGTTCCACGCATGCGACGCAACGTGTGTCTCCCTCCCCGCTGATCCAGCGGATGGTCCGAAGAAACGACCCGGCGACAGTGCCGGGTTCGACCGAGAGACGGTACCTAACGGCTGCTTAGCCGCCATAGGAAAGGCACGCTACGTAACACAAACGTTTACTCATGAGTCGTACGCGCGACGAACGGAGTACGCACGGTGATCACAACGGAGTAATCGCAGGCAGCACCCGGCCCCCAGGCCGCGAGAAGGACCCAAGATCGTCACGCACCGTTCAGAGCGCCCCGCGACGCCCCCTCCCGTCCACAGTGGACGAACCGGTGAGTTACCGGCCCGCGTCACCCGATCGGGCAGCGGCCTCGATGTCTGGTCCATCACACAGAGGAACCCGGAGGTGAGCCCACCGTGAGGTGCGGGTCTAGCATCCTTTTCATCCACGCTCGATGACCATGATCTCGGCACCGTCGCCGGAGCCGTCCCCAGGTGGACGTCCCGGCGGCAGGCGCGGAAACCAGCGGTCAGCGGGCCCAAGCCATGACGTTGGAGGCCGTTCACCGATGTCCACCACGGCTAGCACCGCCACCGAGGCGGCCGCGAGCGATCGGGCGGGTGCCTCACGCCGACAGGGGACCTTCTACCGGGGCGACCCCGGCATGTGGTCCTGGGTGCTGCATCGCATCACCGGCGTAGCCACCTTCTTCTTCCTCTTCGTACACGTGCTCGACACCGCGCTCGTGCGTGTGTCGCCCGACACGTACAACGAGGTCATCGAGACCTACAAGACCCCGATAGTCAACCTGCTCGAGGTCGGCCTCGTCGGCGCGGTGCTGTTCCACGCGCTCAACGGCATCCGGGTCATGCTGGTCGACTTCTGGGAGAAGGGACCGAAGTTCCAGAAGCCGATGCTCTGGACGATCCTGGCCATCTGGGTCGTGGTGATGATTCCCGGTGCCTACTTCATGTTGAAGCGCACCATCGAAGTTATGTTCGGGGGGCACTGACCATGGCGACCGAAGTTCTCGCACTCGACAAGCCGCGTTCGCCGAAGCGCCCCGCTGCCCGCCGCAGCAACTTCGAGCTCTACAGCTGGCTGTTCATGCGCATCTCGGGCCTCGCCCTGATCGTGCTGGTGCTCGGCCACCTGTTCATCATGAACATCCTCGACGGCGGCGTGCACCGCATCAACTGGGGTTTCGTCGCCGGCCGCTGGGCCTCGCCGTTCTGGCAGTTCTGGGACCTGTCGATGCTGTGGCTCGCCGAGATCCACGGCGGCAACGGGCTGCGCACGATCATCGACGACTACGCCCGCAAGGACAGCACCCGGTTCTGGCTGAAGATCGTGCTCTACGTCTCGATGGTGCTGATCCTCGCCGTCGGCACGATGGTGATCTTCACCTTCGATCCCGGCATCTCGGCCAACTGACGCCCCACCACAGGTAAGCGGAGTCCTCATGCAGTTCCACAAGTACGACGTGGTGATCGTCGGCGCCGGTGGCGCCGGGATGCGCGCGGCCATCGAATCCGGCCAGCGTGCCCGCACCGCGGTCCTCACCAAGCTCTACCCGACGCGTTCGCACACCGGCGCCGCCCAGGGCGGCATGTGCGCCGCGCTGGCGAACGTCGAAGAGGACAACTGGGAGTGGCACACCTTCGACACGATCAAGGGTGGCGACTACCTGGTCGACCAGGACGCCGCCGAGATCATGGCGAAGGAAGCCATCGACGCGGTCCTCGACCTCGAGAAGATGGGCCTGCCGTTCAACCGGACGCCCGAGGGCAAGATCGACCAGCGCCGCTTCGGCGGGCACACCCGTGACCACGGCAAGGCCGCGGTGCGCCGCGCCTGCTACGCCGCGGACCGCACCGGGCACATGATCCTGCAGACGCTGTACCAGAACTGCGTCAAGCACGGCACCGAGTTCTTCAACGAGTTCTACGTGCTCGACCTGGTGCTGACCCCGGACGAGAACGGCAACCCGGCCGCTTCCGGCGTCGTCGCCTACGAGCTGGCGACCGGCGAACTGCACGTCTTCCAGGCGAAGTCGATCGTGTTCGCCACCGGCGGCGCGGGCAAGATCTTCAAGACGACGTCGAACGCGCACACCCTCACCGGTGACGGCCTCGGCATCATCTTCCGCAAGGGCCTGCCGCTGGAGGACATGGAGTTCTTCCAGTTCCACCCGACAGGTCTCGCCGGGCTCGGCATCCTCATCTCCGAGGCTGTGCGCGGTGAGGGCGGCATCCTCCGCAACGCCGACGGCGAGCGGTTCATGGAGCGCTACGCCCCCACCATCAAGGACCTCGCGCCGCGTGACATCGTCGCCCGGTCGATGGTGCAGGAAGTGCTGCAGGGCCGCGGCTGCGGGCCGAACAAGGACTACGTCGTCCTCGACGTCACGCACATCCCGGAAGAGACGCTGAACGCGAAACTCCCGGACATCATGGAGTTCTCGCGGACGTACCTGGGTGTCGACCCGGTCACCGAACCGGTGCCGGTGTTCCCGACCTGCCACTACGTGATGGGCGGCATCCCGACCAACATCCACGGCGAGGCGTTGCGGGACAACGAGAACGTCATCCCCGGCCTGTACGCCGCGGGTGAGGTCGCGTGCGTGTCCGTGCACGGCTCGAACCGGCTGGGCACCAACTCGCTGCTGGACATCAACGTCTTCGGCCGTCGTGCCGGCATCGCCGCCGCCGAGTACGCGCTGGCGCACGACTTCGTCGAGCTGCCGGAGAACCCGACCACCGTCGTGGAAGAGCAGCTCTCGGGCCTGCTCTCGGAGCACGGTGACGAGCGCGTCGCCGACATCCGCACCGAGCTGCAGCGGACGATGGACTCGCACGCCTCCGTGTACCGCACTGAGGACACGCTCAAGCAGGCGCTGACCGACGTGCAGGCGCTGAAGGAGCGGTACGGGCGGATCACCGTGTCGGACAAGGGGAAGCGGTACAACACCGATGTCCTCGAAGCCGTCGAGCTGGGCTTCCTGCTCGAACTCGCCGAGGTCCTGGTCGTCGGCGCCCTGGCGCGCAAGGAATCCCGCGGCGGGCACGCGCGCGAGGACTACCCGACCCGCGACGACACGAACTTCATGCGGCACACCATGGCCTACAAGCAGGGTTCTGAGCTGTCCGCCGACATCCGACTGGACTACAAGCCGGTGACCTTCACCCGCTACGAACCGATGGAGCGGAAGTACTGATGACCACGGCCACCCCCGAGAAGTCGGAGGCCGTGTCCTCCGACCACACGCCGATCACCGTCACACTGAAGATCCTCCGGTTCAACCCCGAAGTCGACACCGAGCCGCACTGGGAGTCCTACGACGTCCCCGCGCAGCGCACCGACCGGCTGCTGAACCTGCTCTTCTACGTGAAGGACTACATCGACGGGACGTTCTCGTTCCGTCGCTCGTGCGCGCACGGCGTCTGCGGTTCCGACGCGATGCAGATCAACGGCATCAACCGGCTGGCGTGCAAGGTCCTGATGAAGGACCTGCTGTCGCAGGACGGCAAGAAGACGACCATCACGATCGCGCCGATCAAGGGTCTGACCACGCTCAAGGACCTTTACGTCGACATGGACCCGTTCTTCGAGGCGTACAAGGCTGTGAAGCCGTACCTCATCGCGTACGGGAACGAGCCCACACGCGAGCGGATCCAGTCGCAGGCCGACCGCGACCGGTTCGACGACACGACCAAGTGCATCCTGTGCGCCTGCTGCACGTCCTCGTGCCCGGTGTACTGGAACGACGGCTCGTACTTCGGCCCGGCCGCGATCGTCAACGCGCACCGGTTCATCTTCGACTCGCGTGACGAAGGCGCCGAAGAACGGCTCGACATCCTGAACGACTCCGAGGGTGTCTGGCGCTGCCGGACGACGTTCAACTGCACCGACGCTTGCCCGCGCGGCATCCAGGTCACGAAGGCCATTCAGGAAGTGAAGCGCGCTCTGCTCTTCAAGCGCGTCTGACGCTTCCTCGCTTCTGCGCAAGTCCGTGAAGGCCTCCTTGAGGGACTCAGAGTCCCTCAAGGAGGCCTTCACGGACTTCTGGGGTAGTTATCCACAAGACCTGGGTTATCCACAGGCTGGTGAAGTGCGTCTGGTGAAAGCGGTCCAAGCCGGTTCACGCTGTGGTCATGAACAAACGCGGCAGATGGGCCGAGCATCCCGAACTGCTCCAGCAGCGAAGCCGGCACGGCGTCATCAAGGCCACGACCTTGGAATCGCTCGACATGAGCAGCAAGGTCATTTACCGAAGATGCCTGCCCGGCGGTCCCTGGCAACGCTTGCTACCGGGGATCATTCTCCTGCACCCGGCTGCTCCGACAGTCGAAGAACGGGTGATCGGCGCGCTGATGCATGCAGGCCCACGCGCGCTCGTGACCGGAGCGGAGGCATGCCGCCGACACGGTCTTCGCCCTCGCGAATTACCGCCGGACGACGACGTCCACGTCCTCATCCCCCATGAACACAAGGTCCGCAGCGCTGAATTCGTGACCGTCGAGCGAACCCATCGCCTGCCGGAGCCGCGGATCCGCGAAGGTATCCCTTTGGTTCCGCTAGTTCGCGCGACCACGGACACGTGCCGGCGCCTGCGGGCGGTGGAGCCCGTCGGCCGTCTGCTCGTCGAGGCGATTCAGCGCGGCCACTGCTCGCCCGATGCGTTGGCCCACGAATTGAATACGGGCTCGAAGCGAGGTACGGCGATTCCGCGCCGAATTCTGAGTGAGTGGAAGGACCTCTACTCGGTCGCAGAGGCGCGGGCGAAGATCCTGAGCCGCAGCCTCACTGTTCAGCCGAGCCATTGGAATCCGGAGATCTGTGACAGTCGTGGCGGCTACATCGGCCGCCCTGACGCGTGGTGGGACGATGTGGCGCTCGCTTGGGAGATCGATTCGTTCGACTTTCACTTCTACCGCGACGACTACCGGCGCACCGTCGTGCGCAATACCCGCTACGCCACCGCTGGGATCACCGTCGTCCAGACTTTGCCCTCGCGGCTGCTGACGGATCCCGCCGGAGTTCTAGCCGAACTGGAAGCGGCTCGTCTCGCCGCATCGGCCCGTCCACGCCCACCCGTCAACCTGGCCTCCCGTGCCGCATGACGGTCCGTGAAGGCCTCCTTGAGGGACCCTGGGTCCCTCAAGGAGGCCTTCACGGACAGAGCTACTCCAGCGCCCGAGCGAGTGCGGCAGCGGAGGAGTCGGCGGTCCCGGGCAGCAGGTCGAAAGCCTCCGGGTCGATGTAGTCGACAGCGCCCGTGCTCACGTCCCGCAGCATGTTGTACAGCCCGGCCATCACGGCACGCGTGAAGTGCTCGCGATGCTGCTGCCCCAGCGTCTGCGTCTGCCCGCGCACCTCGAACAGCACCGTTCCAGTCCCGTTCAGGGCGAACGAACACCGGGCCTGCCCCGGCAGATCGCGATCGGCACCGTGCGGATACCGCGCCCCGACGAACCCGCGCGACGTCATCCCGTTGAACGCGCTGATCGCCAGCTGCCGCGATTCGTCCTTTGTGTACACATCGCGGTACTTCGCGTACTTCTGGCCGGGCTCGAAGAACTTGTCGGGCAGCGGCGGGTAGTCGATGCCGACGTCGAGGAGCCGGTTGGTGCCTTCCTGCCGCACGCACGCGCCCTGATGGTGCAGATCGACGTAGACGTCGGGGACCTTTCCCCGCTGAGCGGTCAACCCGGTGTACACCGAACGCAGCGCCCGCGCCTCGGGCGTGATGAACCAGCCCGGCTGATCCGGCGCGCCGGGGAAGTCCTCCGCGCGCGGGACGTAGTTCAGGTCCGGGTTGAAGTCGCGGTTGACGTCGAATCCCGGCCGTTTCCGGTAGTCGTCGCCCTGGAGGACGTCGCTGAGGTAGTTCCAGGCGGGCGGCCGGTCCTTGAGCTGCGGGAACTTCCGCTGCACTTCGGCCCATGACAGGTCGTTGCCGCGCCGGTCGAGTTCGGCGCCGTCCGGGTTCAGCTTCGGGACCGCGACGAAGGTGATGGTCTTCCGCAGCCGCTCGGCGTCCCGCGATTCCGACGTGCCGAGGTAGTCGAGGATGCGCAACAGCGCGTCGGTGCCGGTCTTCTCGTTCCCGTGGATCTCACTGGAGACCACGAAGACCTTCGGGCCGGTCCCGACGGTCGCCTGGTGGATCACCCGCCCCCGATTGGACCGCCCGACCTCCTTGACCGCCACCCGCCCCTTGCTCACGCGCTCGAGCCTGCCGAGTTCGCGGACCATCTCGCGATAGTCGGTGAACTCGTTGATGGGCAACTCCCGTGGCTCCTCGCTGCAGGGTGCCACCGGAGCGGCCACCGCCGCCGGCGTGCTGACAAGCGGGAGCATCGCCAGCCCCACCACCACGGGAACCAACCGACCGAACACCGACATCGTGAACTCCCCACTGTCGAAGGTGTTCACAACGTAACCAGCGGGACCCCGATCGCGAATCCGACGAAAGGCGCTTCACCGCCAAGAGAGCCGTTGGAAACGGTGCGTGACTGAGATAGTCTGGAGAGTCACCAAGCCGGGTGATCGAGGGGCGGCGAGGCGATGACGGCAGGTTCGGAGCTGCGTGCGCTCCTTTCGCAGCGATTCCTACCTTTGATCGCGGAAATCGAAGAACTCGTTTACAAACACGGTTACATCCGTGTCTTCGGCGGCACGGTCACGATGCTGGGGTTTGTCGGCCTGCTCGGCCAGGTACTCGGCATCGCCTGGCTCAGAACGGTTTTCGCCACCGCCGCCGGCGTCTTGTTCGTTTTGGCCGCACTGGTTTCGTTCGCGGGAACGCAACGACAACGCAACAAACTCGTCAACGTGGAGAACATTCTTCACGACTACGCCGACAGTATGCACACGGATTCACCGATCGTCCTCCGCGAGTGGCGGCAGGAAACCATCGTCGAGAACAACGGTGACGTCTACTGCAAACGCAACATGATCCTCAACGCCGCGTCGGACGGTAAGCCGAGATACGTTTCGCTGAAGATGACCTACTACGGGATGACTCCCCTGACCGCCAGGGCGAAACGGCGCATCTCGTGCAAGGCGTACCACGCGAGACCGGAAAGCGCGTCCGAACGCACGCGGGCGAAGGCCACGTCAGTCTGGAAGAACTCGAAGACCGGTAAACCGCGGCTCGACATCTATGTCCACTTGGGAAACCGTGTCGCGGACGGCGACCTCGTGACCGTCGAGTGGTGGTGGCCGAAGATGTCGGCGGATCTGATGAGCGGTGCGGAGCCGGAGGAGTTCGACGTGGTCTTCGACAAGCAGGTCTGCAAGTTCACCCACCGCGTCGTCTTCCGCAACGTCCCGAACCCCGCGTCTCTCACCGTGCGCAATCAGGGCGCACGGAATTTCAAGAAGAAGGTGCGGAACAACGACGTGATAGTCGAGTTCTCCGCTCGCGAGCCCCAGTTGAGCCAGCGGATGGGCTTCGTCGCGGACTACACGCGTAACGGCTGACGCTCCGGCACGGGTGAAAGCTCGACCTCATGCCGGAGCCAGGCGATGGGCTAGTTGCCGCCCGTCTCAGAACCGCCGGTCATCATGTATCCATTCGCGAGGTCGAACCTGACATCCCCATCGAGCGATGTGGAGGTGGGCACCTTAACGCAGGCCGATCGAGATGCGCGCAGTGCGTCACTCCATTGAGTTTCACTCACGAGCTTACCCCGTTCGGACAGGGTCAATACCGAAAAACCCGGCACGTGATCGGGCGGTCACCGAACGAAGAAAACGGGGCCCGCCCGCGAAACGCGGACGGGCCCCGGCAACCGAAAAGATCTACTTCACCGCGTCCAGCGCGTTGACGCGGCCGTGCCCGTAGTACGAGTTGTCCTTCGCCGGACCTTCACAGACCGGTGCGGCGGTGCCGCACTCGACCGCGTCGGCCTGGTGCTCCAGCAGCCAGGTCAGCAGCCGCGGCGGAGCGTGGCGGTAGCGGGACGCCAGCAGCGCGGCGACACCGGCGACGTGCGGGGACGCCATCGAGGTGCCGCATTTGGCGCCGTAGCCGCCGTTGAAGATGGTCGACAGCGGGCAGCCCACACCCTGGCCGGCGGGCGGCAGCTGGGCGCGGTCGCCGCCGGGGGCGGTGACCGAAACGTCGTCACCGTAGTTGCTGTACGACGACTTCGTGCCCGCGTAGCCGATGGCCGAGACGTTGACGACACCGTCGATGGCCTTGGGCAGGATGCCGCAGCTCTCGTCGATGGGGTGGGGGCGGTTCGGGTCGGTGGTCTGCTTGTCCGGGTCGAAGCCGCTGTTGCCGGCGGCGGCGACGTTCAGGACACCACGACCGGTCGAGTAGGCCACCGCGCGGCGGACGGCCTCGAACGCGGCCGCGTCGCCCGGCTCCTTCGAGCAGTAGAACATGCCCGGGTCGATGTAGTAGCTGTTGTTCGTGACCGGGAAGCGGTGCTTCGCGGCCCACATGAACCCGCACACCGCGGCCTCGGGGAGGATCAGGCCGTCGTCGTTCACGACCTTGACCGACGCCAGCTTGACGCCGGGCGCGACGCCGGTGAAGCCGCGCGCGGTGTCCTTGCCCGCGATCGTCCCGGCGACGTGCGTGCCGTGGTCGGAGTTCGTCGGAGCCCAGGCGGCGGGCGTGGTGTCGGGCGCGCCGGAGTTGCAGCCCGCGGACGTCTTCGGGTCCAGAGCGTCCTTCAGCCCGGGGTGGGTGGGCTCGATGCCCGAGTCCAGTACGCCGACGGTGACCGAGCGGCTGCCACCGGAGACCTTGTTCGCCTCGGGAGCCTGGATCGCCCGCATGTCCCACTGCTGGGCCGACAGGTCCTCTTCGACGGCGACGCTGGTGGTCTCTTCGTTTTCCTTGGTGTCGACCACCGCGGAGCGGGTCGAACGGGACGAGGCCGCCGGCGGGAACGCCACGTCACGGCCGCCCGAGTAGGCGCGGAAGACGCCGATCTTCGCCTGGAAGTCGGCATTGCGCGAGGTCGCGACCGCGACCCCGATCTCCGGGTAGTAGGCCACCTTCTCGCCGCACTTCGCGCGCAGCTCGCTGTCGACCTTGCGCTCCGGGGTACGCGGGTCGTAAAGCACCACGTAGTTGAACGGCGCGCTCGCCGTGTCGCACTGCGGCGCGGGCGCGGCACTCGCCGACGGGGCCGCGAACACGCTTCCCGCCGCCGCCGCGACGAGCGCGGGGACGAGCAGACGTCTGATCCGGGACATTCAACCTCCATGATTCGGTGAGGTGAACGTTAGGGAGCCGACGCCGGGCCCACCACCGTCAAAAGGACGACAAACCCGATCAGGCGTCAGCCTTTTCCGCGTCCCGTGACTTGGCGCCACGAAGCGTGCGCAGACCGATCAGGCCGATGATGGTGCCGAGCACGAACGAGACGACCGTCAGCACCGCGTGCACGATGAAGTAGGCGGTCGGCGAGCCGTCGGCGGCCCAGGCGCGGTCGCTGTCCCAGAGATTCTTGGCGAACGTGATCCAGATGATCCACGACCACACGCCGAAACCCAGCAGGAACATCGAAGTACCTCGCGAAATGCGCATGCCCCTGAGTATGCAGCGAGCCTGGCGACGCTACATTGCTCGGGTGCACAGCGCTATCTCCCGGTCGCTCATGGTCCTCGTTTCCGGTGTGCTCGCCCTCGCGGTGACGCCGGTGGCCACAGCCGTTCCGAAGCCACCAGCCCAGGCGCAGCCGTGCGCGAACAAGACGACGCCTCCCGCGCCGATCGACACCTCCGAGAAACCGCGCCCCGGGGAGGCCGCGCCGGAGCCGTTGCCGGTCCCGCCGGTCCCGGTGGGGGGCGACCGGATGGCCGAATGCGGGATCGTGCTGCCGAAGCGCGCGCTGAACCCGCCCGAGGGAAGCACCGCCGCGTCCTGGGTGCTGCAGGACCTCGAAACCGGCGACGTCATCGCCGCGAAGGACCCGCACGCCCGTCAGCGGCCGGCGTCGCTGATCAAGGTCCTGCTCGGGCTGGTGGTGGTCACCGAACTGCCGCCGAACAAGGTCGTCGTGCCGACCAAGGAGGACGCCGAGCAGGAGTGCACCTGCATGGGCATCGCCGCGGGCGGTCAGTACACAGTGGACCAGCTGCTGCACGGACTGCTGATGCACTCGGGGAACGACGCGGCGCACGCGCTCTCCACCGTGCTCGGCGGCGTGGACGCGACCCTCGCGAAGATGAACGCGCTGGCCACCCGCATCGGCGCCACGGACACCCGGGCCGCGACACCGTCCGGACTCGACGGCCCCGGCATGTCGACCTCCGCCTACGACATGAGCCTGATCTTCCACCACGCGATGAAGAACCCCGAATTCGCGAAGGTGGTCAAGACCAAGAGCTTCGAAATCCCGCCAACCGCGGGAAAACCGGTCATCACGATTTACAACGACAACAAACTCCTCGGTAGCTATCCCGGATTCACCGGCGGAAAGACCGGATTCACCGACGACGCGCGCCACACCTACGCCGGCAGCGCGCTCCGGAACGGTCACCGGGTCGGGATCGTGATGCTCCGCGCCGAGCAGCGCCCGACGCGGGTCACCGAACAGGCCGCGAAGCTCCTCGATTACGGCATCGCGCTGCGCGAGGCCAAGGCCGAATCGGTGGGGCGCATCGAATACCGGCCGGCGGCCGCGGTGGAAGCGGATCCGGCCAATGCCGTGCCGAACGCCGACGGCGCGTCCAACAGTGGCGCGGCGGCCGCGGCGGAAGACCCGTTCGGGGTGACGGGCTGGATCATCACGCTGGCCGTCTTCCTGATCATCGTGGCGTCGTTCGTCGTCGGTCACCAGCGCAGGAAGGCCATGGCGGGCGAGTAGCCGAAACCGGCGGACAGCGGCCGCCTCGGCCGCTACCCTTCGGTCTCCACTCGTGAACCGTTCGGGGGACGGCCGCGGGTGTCCCCTATTTCACGTACTCGTTTCCGAGGTGTCCTTTTCATGCAAAGACTCGCGTTCCTGTTCATCCTGCTCGGTTTCGGCTCGGTCGCGATGACCTACACCGACCGTCAGTTCGTCCTGCTGATGTGGGCGGAGGACTACCAGCCGGTGCTCGGCATCGTCGTCGGCGTTCTCGGCGTGGCCCTGCTCGTCGCGGGCCTCGTCCGGAACAAGAAGGCCGCGCAGGCACAGCCCGTCGCGCAGCAGGCTCCGCAGGAGCCCGCCCGGTAGGTCAGGACTTTCGGCGGCCGAACCAGCCCAAGAGCGCGCCGGTCGCGAAAGCCCCGCCGACGGCACCGAGTCCCGGCCCCTGCTGAACGGTCACCCTCGGGTGGATCAGCACCGGGGCCGGCGGCTCGATGACCGTCTTCAAGTTCTCCGTCGCCGTCGCCGTCCACGCGGTGACGAACAGCAGGAACCGCGAAACCAGGTTCGCGAACACGAGCAGGCCGATCACCGGGCCGAACAACGCGAACGCCGGTGATTTCGTGACGCTGCCGAGGTAAAAGGTCGCCGCTTGCTGGAGCACGATGAACCCGACCGAGGCGAAGACCGCGCCCTTGACGGCGCTGCGCAACGCGACGTGTTCACGAGGCAACCTCGCGATGACCCACAGGAACACCAGCGTGTTCGCGAGCAGACCGAGCAGAATCGTCGCGACCTTCAGCAGGAACACGGCCCAGCCCTGCTTTTCCAGGCCGACGAGTTCGAGCAGTAACCGTCCGACGCCGCTGCCCGCCGCGGTGAGACCGAACGAGACCACCAGCGCGAGGCCGAGACCGACGAGGGACAGCAGATCCTTGATGGTCGTCGAAACCAGCGGGAGCTTCTGCTTTTCCTGCCCCCACTGAGCGGTCAGCGCGTCACGCAGGTTCGACATCCAGCCGACGCCGGAGTACAGCGCGAGCAGCAGACCGAACACGCCGATACCGCCGCCGGAGTCCAGCGCCGCCTTGATGATGCTGCCGACCAGATCGCTGAGACCCTCCGGGACCGACTTCTTGATGCCGTCGACGAGCTGGTTCGTCACCACCTGATCGCCCGCGAGCACGATCTTGATGATCGCGAACGCGACCATCAAGATCGGGATCACCGAAAGCACGCTGAAGTAGGTGATGGCGGCGGCGTAGTGGTTGCCGTAGCGCTCGGTGAACGCGTCGTTCGCCCGGATGAGGTGATCGAGCCAGCCGTACTTCCGCCTCAACCGCGGTAACAGCTTGTCCTCTTCCGGCTTCGCGCCGTCATCTTTCGCCACCTTGAAACGCTAACCACGCGGCGGCGACCGCGCAGCGCGAATCAGCCTGCCGGGGGAAGGAACCCGATGTTCTCGTAGACGTTGCGCAAAGTCACCGAAGCGACTTCCCTTGCCCGTTGCGCGCCGAGGGCCAACGCCTTGTCGAGCTCGGTGACGTCGTCCAAGTAGGACTGGACGCGCTCCTGCACCGGCGTCACCCACTCGACGAACGCCTCCGCGACCCCCTTCTTCAGATCGCCGTACCCCTTGCCCTCGTAGGCGTTCTGGAGTTCGGCGACCGGCTGGTCGGTCAGCGCGGAAAGGATCGTCAGCAGGTTCGAGACGCCCGGCTTGTTCTCGGTGTCGAAGACGATCTCGCGGCCCGTGTCGGTGACCGCCGAGCGCACCTTCTTCGCCGACTTCTTCGGGTCTTCGAGCAACTCGATGAGGCCGTTGCCGGTCGACGAGGACTTGCTCATCTTCGCGGTCGGGTCCTGCAGGTCGTAGATCTTCGCCGTGTCCTTGACGATATGCGGCTCCGGCACGGTGAACGTCTTGCCGTAGCGGTTGTTGAACCGCTGCGCGAGGTTGCGCGTCAGCTCCAGGTGCTGCCGCTGGTCCTCGCCGACGGGGACTTCGTTCGCCTGGTACAGCAGGATGTCCGCGGCCTGCAGAACCGGGTACGTGAACAGGCCGACGCTGGCGCGATCCGTGCCCTGCTTCGCGGCCTTGTCCTTGAACTGCGTCATCCGGCTCGCTTCGCCGAACCCGGTCTGGCACTCCAGCACCCACCCCAGCTGGGCGTGCTCGGGCACCTGGCTCTGGACGAACAGCGCGCTGCGGGCCGGGTCGACGCCGAGCGCGAGCAACTGCGCGGCCGAGCGGCGAGTGCGGTCGCGCAGCACCTTCGGATCCTGCTCGACGGTGATCGCGTGCAGATCGACGACCATGTAGAAGGTGTCGTGGGTGTCCTGCAGCCGCACCCATTGCCGCAGCGCACCCAGGTAGTTGCCAAGGTGGAACGAGTCGGCGGTCGGCTGGATCCCGGAGAGCACACGCGGGCGCTTCAGTTCGTCGGACACGCCCGGATTCTCTCAGGCCACCTCTCGGCGGGTCATCCGGCCTCACCCCGGCCGAACGGTCTAAACGGTTAAACGCCACATACTTCCGACGGTTCTGAGCACGGTGCCCGATTCCTAGCGTTCATGGCACCGGATCTTCCGGCCACACCGAAGGAGAACCCAGATGAAGGCACGATCCCTACTGATGGGCTTGGCCATGGCGGCTGCGGCCGTCTTCTCGCTTTCCGGCGTCGCGGCGGCCGCCGAGCCCACCGGAGGCGTCCAGCCGAACATCGTCGGCGGCGGCAACGCGACCCAGGTCTACTCGTTCATGGCGTCCCAGCAGTCGAGCAGCGGCGGGCACCAATGTGGTGGCTCACTGATCAGCTCGACCTGGGTGGTCACCGCGGCGCACTGTGGCACGCCGTACCAGGTGCGGGTCGGCACCACGAACCGCACCAGCGGCGGCACCGTCGCCCGCGTGGCCCAGCGGATCGCCCACCCGAGCGCCGACCTGGCGCTGCTGCGTCTCTCGACGGCGGTGTCGCAGGCGCCGGTCACGATCGCCGCTTCGTCCGGGGCCGTTGGCACCGCGACGCGGATCATCGGCTGGGGCCAGACCTGCCCCATCCGCGGTGGCTGTGGCGCTCCGATCAACCTCCAGGAGCTGAACACCTCGATCGTCGCCGACACCCGGTGCAGCGGCATCAACGGCGCCAGCGAGATCTGCACCAACAACCCCAACGGCAACTCGGGTGCCTGCTACGGCGACTCCGGCGGCCCGCAGGTGAAGCAGGTCAACGGTGTCTGGCAGCTGGTCGGCGCCACCAGCCGCGCGGGGAACAACAGCAGCACCTGCGCGACCGGGCCGTCGATCTACGTGGACGTCCCCTACTTCCGCAGCTGGATCCGCACCAACTCCGGAGTCTGATCCGGTTCCCGCGTCGCCCCACCGTCCCCGGGGGCGACGCGGGCCCAGCCGGTTCAGCAACGAACCGTGCGGAAGCTCGAACAGCCGCTCCAGCAGCGCGACCGCCTTCAGGGAGTCGCACCGCTCGGGGCGGCTTCTTCCGGTCCGCCAGTAGCTCAAGGTCGCGACACTGACCCGGACGCCCTGCCGGGCGAGCCGATGCCGGATCCGGTCGAGGCCGAGACCGCTGTCCGTGATCGCCCGGTCCAGAGCGAGCGGGAAGGGGTCACCGGGCCGGCTGCGACGCCGCGTCACCGTCATGGACCTGAGCGTGGCGATCAGCGGGCGGCTAAACAATCCGGGCGGGACTAGGTGTACCTACCCAAGAAATCCGCCGCGTCGCCTTTAGCGGGCTGAACGCGATCCTGGCCGACCTGACGCCCTGGCGACTTTAGCGGGCTAAACGCGATCCGGGGCGCGTCGCCTTTAGCGGGCTAAACGCGATCTGGCCCGGGAAGACGCAGGTCAGGGGCGCTGCTGGCGGGTGAGACCGTCGTCCGCGAGCACGGCCTCGGCCATCGCGGCGACGTGCGGGGCGGCCGGCTGGGCCGGGGCCACGGGAGCGGGGGCGACGGCGGCCGCACGCGCCTTCCGGCGCTGGCGGAACACACCGAAGGCCATACCGACGATGCCGAGCGCGACGGCGATCAAGCCGACCGGGCCGAGAAGACCGAACGCCATCTCCGAGCGCGACGCCGACTCCGCGGCCGACGCCGGACCGGCGCCCGCGACGAGCAGCGCGACCGGGATCGCGATGACCGCCGCGGCCCTGGCCGCGGGCAGGGCCGATCGCATCAGGAGATGAACTGGGTTCCGCACCGGAGTGCCTCCCGTGACGTGACTTTGCCGAACCGGAACGCTAACCCGAACGAGTGAGCATTTCCAGGCTGCTGGTCAAAAAACTACCGAGCGTGTCAAGACCTGTCGGTTCTGATCAACTCGGGGCACGAGACTAGCCCCCCACAGGGGGGATCTTTCGAGCACCCCTCTTCTCAGAGTTGTCGCCGCCGGAGCCGGTTTCTGACAAAACCGGACAGCGTTACGCCATTCGGCTGTCACGACGGGGCCGAACAGGCACGATCCGACTTCCCCAGGTTGGTTTCTTGCGCGCAATGGTCTATACCTGTTGGCCATACCCCTTAAAAGGTATAGACCAATCCCCTGCATGGTCCCCTCGTACGAAGGAGCCACCGATGTCTCTTCGACGTATTCTCGCGGCGGTCGCCGCCACCTTCGCCGCCACCACGGTCGCCGTGGTGGTCCCGGCCCAGTCCGCCTCCGCCGCGGACTGCGTGGCGCCGTGGAACGCGAGCTCGGTCTACTGGGGCGGCAACACCGCCTCCCACAACGGGCACAACTGGTCCGCGAAGTGGTGGACACAGAACGAAACGCCTGGTAGCACGCAGGTCTGGGCCGATCAAGGCGCCTGCGGCGGCGGGACGACCAACCCGCCGAACCCGTCCGGCTTCGTGGTCAGCGAGGCCCAGTTCAACCAGATGTTCCCGAGCCGGAACCCCTTCTACACCTACAACGGCCTGGTCACCGCCCTCAGCGCGTACCCGGCCTTCGCCGGCACGGGCAGCGACACCGTGAAGAAACAGGAAGCGGCCGCCTTCCTGGCGAACGTCAGCCACGAGACCGGCGGCCTCGTCCACATCGTCGAACAGAACGAGGCCAACTACCCGCACTACTGCGACACGAGCCAGTCCTACGGCTGCCCCGCGGGCAACGCCGCGTACTACGGCCGCGGCCCGATCCAGCTGAGCTGGAACTTCAACTACAAGGCCGCCGGCGACGCGCTGGGCCTGCCGCTGCTGACCAACCCGTGGCTGGTGCAGAACGACGCGGCGGTCGCATGGAAGACCGGCATCTGGTACTGGATGACCCAGAACGGCCCGGGCACGATGACCCCGCACAACGCGATGGTCAACAGCCGCGGTTTCGGTGAGACCATCCGCAGCATCAACGGAAGCATCGAGTGCAACGGCGGCAACCCGGCCCAGGTGCAGAGCCGCGTGAACAAGTACCAGCAGTTCACCGGGATCCTCGGCGTCAGCCCCGGGGGCAACCTGTACTGCTGATCCATTCAGGGAACCGAAGGGGCCTTTCGCCGCATCTGACGCGGCGAAAGGCCCCTTCAGTGTTCGTCGAGAGACACCAGCAGGCGGCGCAGCGCGGCGTCCAGGACACCGAGGTCCTCACCCAGCGGCGACAGGAGCTTCGCGACGTTCGCCGTGTGCTCGGTCATCGCGGCATCGACGACTTCGAATCCGCGCTCGGTCAGCGTGACCCGGAAGCTGCGCCGGTCTTCGGGGTCCAGCGCCCGCTCGACCAGCCCCGCCGCCTCGAGCCGGTCGATGCGGCTGGTCATCCCGGCCCTGGACATCATCAGCGTCGCGGACAGCTCGGACGGGATCAGCGTGTACGGCTTCCCGGACCGCCTGAGCGCCGCGAGCACGTCGAACTCCCCTTGCTTCAGGCCGTGTTTCGCGAACACCGCTTCCACCATCGGCGTGGTCAGCATCGCCACCCGGCCGAGGCGCCCGGCGACCCCGATCGCCGTCAAGTCCAATTCCGGCCGCTCGCGCCGCCAGGCGCCGACCACCGCGTCGATCGCGTCCACGTTTCGCTCTTCACTCACGGACGCAGTCTATTCGACGGGAGATAGTTTGACAGCGAACTATCAGCAGTGAAACTATCTCTTCCATGACTCAACGCGTCGAAACCCGCTCACCCGTCCTCGTCCGCGCCGCCGAAGCCGAGACCGTCGGCGCGGCCCCCACCCTCGTCACCCTGCTCGCCGACGTCTCGACCACAGGCGGAGTCATGAGCAGTGCGAGAACACAACTGGGCGTCGGCGCCGATGGAGCGGCGCCGCACTATCACACCGGCTCCTCCGAGATGTTCTTCATGCTCGACGGAAAGCTCGAAGTCCTTGTGGGAGAAGAGATCGTCACCGTCGCCAAGGGTGACATGCTCGTCGTCCCACCGCTGACCACACACGCTTTCCGTGCGGCCGCGGACTCGCCCGCGGACGTCCTGATCGTGTTCATCCCCGGCGTCGAACGGTTCGACTACTTCCGCCTACTGGAAAAGGTCGGACACGGCGAAGCGACCGTCCAGGATCTCTTGGACAGCCAGGAAAAGTTCGACAACCACTTCGTCGAAAGTCCAGTGTGGACGGAGAGCGCGAAGGCCCGTCAGTAACCGCGCGGCGGGTAACCCGGCGGCGGATACCCGGGTTGCGGGTAGTGCGGCGGCGGATATCCCGGTTGTTGCGGCGGATACGGCGGCGGGCCGTACTGCGGCGGGGGCGGATACTGCTGCGGATACCCGGGATTCTGCGGCGGATACGGCTGGTGCGGGTACTGGGGTTGTTGCGGGTACTGGGGTTGCGGTTGTGGTGGCGGCGGGGCGGCGGGCTGTCCGCCGCCGAGGTGGAACGGCAGCAGCGACACCAGTTGCGTGAGTTTGCCGAGCGTCGCGAGGATCTCGTCCGGCTTGGTCCGGCCGAACGTCGGATTCTCGACGTAGACCAATTCCGGGCCAACCAGCGACCAGGTGTGCAGCTTCGAGGACCGCATCGTGGCGGCCACTTGCGGCGTCAGCACTCCGACCGCGACGTTCGGGTCGGTGTCGATGAGCTTGTACCAGCGGTTGAACTTCCGGTCCGCCGTGGCGGGCTCGGGGTACTGCTCGACGTCCCAGGCGGACTCGATGCTCGACACGATCTGGAAGTTCGGCATCGGCGCGGGCAACGTGACCACCCAGACCGTGTCGATCGAGATCGTGTCGAGCTCGTTGACCTTCTTGTTGGTCCATCGCGTGTGCACGCTCGTGACCGTCGGGCGGCGGTGGTAGTCGAAGACGCTGAACCGCAGCCCCTGATACGTGCCGCTCAGTGCGCCGAACGCGATCCGCTTGTCCCCGCGCTGGTTGAACGGCAGCACGGTCCACCGCTCCAGGAGGTTCGGCGCGTCCGGGCTGAACTCCCACCCGTACTGGCTGGACATGGCGTAGCGCTCGGCGTTCGTCGCCTCGATACGCCTGGCCTCGTTCGTTTCCATCGCAACCCCCGGATCTTGTGCGCGCAGGTTATCCGGAGTCCGGCGCGTGGTCGCCTTCCTTCAGGTCGAAGTAGTTCCCGAAGTAGTCGAACCCGGGCCCCGCGTCGAACTCGACGAGCACTTCGACATCGCTGGACCGCAGGTCGAACCTGTCACTCACAGCCGAGCCGAACAGATCGAGGCGGCGCACTGAGTGTGCTCGGCAAAGCTCCTCGATCTCACGTTTCTTGAGTTCGATCGACTCGCGCATGATCGCCGCCTCTTGAGCATGATCGTGCCTGACCGGATCCCGAAGGTCACGGTGAAGGCCATGACTTCCGGGGTCACCGGCCGATCCCTCAGTTCCTGTAGGTCGCCGTCACCGGCGCGTGGTCGGACCAACGCTGGTCGTAGGACTCGGCGCGCTCGACCACGACGGAAGTACACCGCTCGGCAAGGCCGGGGGTGGCGATCTGGCAGTCGATGCGCCAGCCCGAGTCGTTGTCGAACGCCTTCCCGCGGTACGACCACCACGTGTACGGGCCGGGGCCTTCCGGATCGAGCTTGCGCTGCACGTCGACATACCCGGCCTCGGTGAACACGCGGCCGAGCCACTCCCGCTCCTCCGGCAGGAAGCCCGAGCTCTTCTGGTTGCCGCGCCAGTTCTTCAGGTCGGTCTTGTCGTAGGCGATGTTCCAGTCGCCCACGACGACGACCTCACGGCCGCCTGCCGCCGCCTTGGCGCGCAGGTCGACGAGGTACGGCAGGAACGCCGCCATGAAGCGCTCCTTCTCGTCCTGGCGCGGGGTGCCGACGTCGCCGCTGGGCAGGTACAGGCTCGCGACCACGACGTTCGGCAGGTGGATCTCGGCGTACCGGCCGCTGTCCTCGAATTCGGGCTCGCCGAACCCGATGCGGACCTCTTCCGGCTCGGCCCGGCTGAAGAGCATGACGCCGTTGCGCCCCTTCTGCACCGACGGCGCGTGCACCACGTGCCAGCCTTCGGGCGCGGCGGCACCGGCCGGAAGCTCCTTGAGCTCGGCCCGGACCTCTTGGCAGGCGACGACGTCGGCCTTCGTCGAGCCCAGCCACTCGACGAAGCCTTTTTTCGCGGCGGCACGGAGGCCGTTGACATTCACAGTGGAGACGGTCAGCACCCGTCGCACGCTACCCGGGGGGTCCGACAGAACCGGCACGGCGTGCGCTCTGCGAGACTGCCCGTATGAGCGAGTTGACCGTGCTGGGCAGCTGTGGCGCCTGGCCGGAACCGGGTCGGGCCTGCGCCGGCTTCCTCCTGGTCCACGAGGGTTTCAAGGTCGTACTCGACCTCGGTTACGGCGCCGCGTCACGGCTGTTCGAACACTGCCCCGGCGGCCGGGTCGACGCGGTGGTGGTGACGCATGAACATCCCGATCACTGCGCCGACGTGAGCGCGCTCGGACGTGCCCGCGCCTACGGGCTGCCGGACGAGCCGAGGATCCCGCTGCACTGCACGCCGGGCACGGTGCGGCGACTCGAAGCGATGGAACCGCGACCGCATCCGACGACGATCTTCGACGTGTACGAACTTGGCACGCCGCGCGAGGTCGGGCCGTTCCGGATGACCACGTTCCTGCTGCCGCACCATGTGCCGAACCACGGCGTCCGGCTGACCGCGCCTGGGCTCACCGTCGCCTACACCGGCGACAGCGGGCCGAGCCCGATCCTGGCGGAACTGGCGCGCGACGCCGACCTGCTCATCGCGGACGCCACGCTGCAGGGCCCTTCTCCCGACGCGACGCCGCGCCTGGTGTCGACGGCGGGCGAGGCCGGGTACTGGGCCGAGCGCGCGGGTGCCCGGCGGCTGCTGCTGACCCACTTCTGGCCGGGCTCCGACCGCGAGGTCTCGGTGGCCGAAGCGCGGAAGGAGTTCAGCGGCGAGGTGCTGGCGGCCGAGGAAGGCGCCCACTTGCGTTTAGCGGGCTAACCGCGATCCCGCAGGTCAGGGTGCCGAGTCGCCTTTAGCGGGCTAACCGCGATCCCCCAGGTCACCGGCCTGTCGCCTTTAGCGGGCTAAACGCGAAGCCGCAGGTCACGGGCCGCATTTGGCGCCTTCGACCGGGGGCGCGAACTCGGCGGAGACCCATTTGCCCTCGGCGATCTTGCGGAAGCCGTTCTCGACCACCGGCTGCGCGTCGATCTTCGCGTCCTTGACGTACTTGCCGACGATCTTCTGCCCGCCGGGGGCGTCGCGCGCGTTGAGCACGTCGGCCGTCACCACGACCTGGCATCCGGCCGGGCTGGACGCGCTGGACTCCCTGTCCTGTCCCGAGATGGCGACGACGACGATGAGCGCCAGTCCGCCGCCGATGAACAAGACCGGTTTCGAGATGGCCATGATGGTCACTCCTCGAACAAGGGAATCGTTTTCTGTCCGGTCCAGAGTGGCAGAAGCCGGGGCGGTCGCCCAGATCCCGGATTGCCAACCACCCGGAGGCGCCAACCGGCCGGCGGGCCTACTACCCACCGTCACAAGTACGTGAAGGCCCCCTTCCGGCGAGGGAAGGGGGCCTTCACGTACTAGGCGGAACTCAGCCCTGGGCGATCTTCTTGGCCAGGTTGGCGTCCAGCGTCGCGAGGAACTCCTCGGTGGTCTGGAATGCCTGGTCCTTGCTGATCAGCAGCGCGAGGTCCTTGGTCATCTTGCCGCTCTCGACGGTCTCGACGACGACCTGCTCCAGCTTGTTCGCGAACCCGATCAGCTCCGGGTTCGAGTCCAGCTTGCCGCGGTGCTCGAGGCCCCGGGTCCACGCGTAGATGGACGCGATCGGGTTGGTCGAGGTCGGCTTGCCCTGCTGGTGCTGGCGGTAGTGCCGGGTCACGGTGCCGTGCGCGGCCTCGGCCTCGACGGTCTTGCCGTCCGGGGTGCGCAGCACCGACGTCATCAGGCCCAGCGAGCCGAAGCCCTGCGCGACCGTGTCGGACTGGACGTCACCGTCGTAGTTCTTGCAGGCCCAGACGTAGCCGCCCTCCCACTTCATCGCCGCGGCGACCATGTCGTCGATCAGGCGGTGCTCGTAGGAGATGCCCTTGGCGTCGAAGTCGGCCTTGAACTCGGCCTGGTAGATCTCCTCGAACACGTCCTTGAACATGCCGTCGTAGGCCTTGAGGATGGTGTTCTTGGTCGACATGTAGACCGGGTACTCACGGTCGAGGCCGTACTGCAGCGAGGCGCGCGCGAAGTCCTCGATGGACTTGCGGTAGTTGTACATCCCCATGGCGACGCCGCCGCCCTCGGGGAACTTCGCGACCTCGAACTCCATCGGCTCGGAGCCGTCGTCCGGGGTGTAGCTGATGGTCAGCGTGCCGGGACCGGGGACCTTGAAGTTGGTCGCCTTGTACTGGTCACCGTGCGCGTGACGGCCGATGATGATCGGCTTGGTCCAGCCGGGCACCAGGCGCGGGATGTTCTGGATGACGATCGGCTCGCGGAAGATCACGCCGCCGAGGATGTTGCGGATCGTGCCGTTGGGCGAGAGCCACATCTTCTTCAGGCCGAACTCTTCGACGCGCGCCTCGTCCGGCGTGATCGTGGCGCACTTGACGCCGACGCCGTGCTTCTTGATCGCGTTGGCCGAGTCGACGGTGACCTGGTCGTCGGTGCGATCCCGCTCCTCGATACCCAGGTCGTAGTACTCCAGGTTCACGTCAAGGTACGGGTGGATCAGCCTGTCCTTGATGAACTGCCAAATGATGCGGGTCATCTCATCGCCGTCGAGCTCGACGACGGTGCCCTGGACCTTGATCTTGGCCATGAGCAGCGGTGCTCCTTCCGCGGATCTTCGCGTTCTTCTTCAGTCTCTCCGGTAGCGGTACAAGCGTACTGCTTAACGGTCCTGGATGGTTCCAGTAGTGGTCGGTATCAAGTCTCCACGAGGCCGTTGTGACCGACGTCACCCGGTCGGACGACGGCCATCCGGCCGTCACGGAACCGCGCGGGCCGCGACATCATCGAACAAAACTCCTCTGCCGGCCCACCGGAAAGGGCGCTCCCATGACGAACAACCCCTACGCCGTGCCCCCGTACGAGCAGCCTCAGGCACCGGAGCCCTACGGCGCCCAGCCTAGGCAGGCGAGCCGGGCCGTGCCGCGCGTGCTCAGCGCGCTCGGCGGAGTGCTGCTGACACCCGTCGCTCTCGGCCTGGTGATCTACAGCGGCTCACAGCTGCAGCGCAGTCTCGCGCAGTACCTGTCCGTCGGTGAAGACCCGCTCAGCCTGTTCTTGCTGGTCCTCGGCGGCGTGCTGCTGATCGGCGTCGCGCTACTCGGGGCGCTGTCCGGGATCGGGCCCATGGTGGGCGGCCTGATGTGGGGCGTGCTGCCGGGACTGACGTTCCTGCTGAGCCCCCAAGACATCATGAGGCTCACCTACGACGTGACCGGGGCGAGCCTCGGGACGGGCCTGGTGACCTGGCTGGTGATGGGTTCCCTGTTCGCGAGCGGTTTCCTGCTCATCGGGGCCGGCCTGGTCGGCACCCTCTCGCGGCGCCGCCCGAATCGCGTTTAGCGGGCTAAACGCGCTCCGCGGAGATCGAAGTGAACCGAAGGGGGCTGACGTCCGTAGTCCGATTAAGGGAGGTGACCCGCCCATGTCATCGCACCGGTACGTAGCGGAGTACGACGACGAGGACTACCAGGAGTACGGCGAGTACGAGCAGGAACCGAAGGACCCGCGGAGGCCGTACCAGGACGTCGAGTCGTATGAACCGTACGAGCCGCCCTTCGACGACGACCTGGGCGTCGAAGACCCGCGCGCGGGTCGAGGCGTGCGTCGCGTCCTCAGTGGCGCGGGCGGTCTGATCCTGACGCCGGTCGCCCTCGGCCTGTTGTCTTGGGGCGGTCTGCGGCAGCAGATGCTCGTCCAGGCGACGCTCAGCACCCAGCGAGACGTCTTGAGCATCGGCCTGCTCGTGGGCGGCGGACTCCTGTTGCTGGCGGTCGGGCTGCTCGGCGCGCTCTCGGCGACCGGCCCGATCCTCGGCGGTCTCGTCTGGGGCGTCGCGCCGGGCGTGGCGACCATCGCCGTCCCGGAATGGGGCTTCCGCCTGGTGAAGTACCTGCCGCAGAACGACGTCACCTACGGCGTCACGAGCTGGCTCTTCATCGGCGGCCTGCTCGCGACGGGCTTCCTCCTGATCGGCGCGGGCCTCGCGTCGAGACTCGCCCGGCGGCGCCGCTGAGCGGGCTGGGACCATCGGCGGATGGGTTTGTTCACCGTTCCCGAAGCCCGCGCCGAGCTCGCCCGGCTACGCCCCGTGCTCGACGAGCTTGTCCGTCTTCGCGCCGACGCGGCCGAACTCGCCGCGTCCCTGCGTCCCGGCGGCCGGGCGACCACGCTCGGCGGGATGCCGGAATGGAAGGCCGCGCAGGCCCGGTTGGACGACCTGATGACGACCGTCCAGCGGACGGGCGCCGAGCTGAAGGGGTTCGCCCCGCTCCTGATCGACTTCCCGGCCGAGCTCGACGGCGTCGACGTCCTGCTGTGCTGGCTCGAAGGCGACTCGGAGTTGTGCTGGTATCACCGCGTCGACCTGGGTTTCGCCGGCAGGCGCCGCCTCCCGGATAGGGTCGCCGCCGTGAGCGAGGAAATCGCGGCCGGGCTGTTCGACGGCATCGCCGCGCACTACGACGAAGACACTTTTCACGGCCTGGTCGCCGACGCGCTCGTCGACGGCCTCGGCCTTATGGCGCCCGGACGCGTTCTCGACGTCGCGACCGGTACGGGGGTGGCCGCGTTCGCCGCGCTGCGCCTGGAGCCGGGCGAAGTGCTCGCGATCGACATCTCGCCGGGCATGATCGCCCAGGCCGAGAAGAAGGCGGCGACGCACGATCCCGGCAGGCTCATCACCTGGCAGGTCGCCTCGGCGGTTCCGTCGCCGGTGGAGGACGAAGGCGCGGATGCCGTCCTGTGCGCGTCTTCGCTGCATTTCCTCGGCGCGGCCGCGCTCCGCGACTGGCTGCGGGCGCTGCGCCCGGGTGGCAGGGTGGCTTTCAGTCTGCCGCTCGCGTCGGCGTTCCGGCCGTCGGAGGCGTTCGCCGCCATCGTCCCCACCGACCTGAAGCTGCCGGAAACCGAGGACGAGGCGGCGGAACTGGCCTCCGAAGCGGGTTTCACCGAGGTGACCGTGAAACGCGTCGACGTCGAAACGCCGGACCGGATCCGGTCGGTGTTCGTGGTGCACGCGACCAGGCCCTGAGGCCTACAGCGGCACGAAGAACGGCACGCACTTCGGCGCGGGGGCGCCTTCCGGGTCGAGCGCCTTGAGGATCAGGCTCGTCACGTTCGGGTCGATCGCCTGGCTCAGATGCCCGGAAATGTCCGCGCCGCAGTGGTCCTGCAGCACGATGTCGGTTGTGCCCGGTTCGTCGAGCACCCCGCTGGTGTACGGCGTGACCACTCGATCGTGGCGGCTCACGATGCTCGTGTACGTCGGCCCCGGCACGCTCACGCCACCGCGGGCGAGGTCGTCGAGGAAGTCCGACGGCGCGAGGTATTCGCGGCACGCCCCGCAGACGCCGTCGGCGAGCAGATCGAGGCCGGGCAGCGAAAGCACGGTCCTGGCGAGTCCGGAAAGGCCGTTCAGCGTCGTGCCCTTGAAGTTGGAACCGAACCCGACGAAATGCTTCACCTTCTCCGCACCTCCCTCGAATTTGAGGTAGTACGCGGGCATCGTCGTGCCCTCGGAATGCCCGACGATGTCGACCTTGTCCGCGCCGGTGCTCGCTCGCACCCGGTCCACGAACGCGCCGAATTCGACGGCGCTCTTCCGCATGGAGCCGAGCCCGCCGAACAACTGTCCACCCAGGACGGTGGTGCCGTAGGTCAGCGAATAGACGCAATAGCCGGCGTCCTTGAGTTTCGGCGCGTGATGGAACCAGTTGGTCGTCGCGTTGCCGCCGAGGCCGTGCGCCAGCACGACGGGCTCGGGATGGCTCGCGCTGGGCTTGCACGACCAGTCGTTCCAGCCGCTCGACGGCGCCGCGCTCGCCACCGCCGGGACGGCGATCGTGAACGTCAAGGCCGCGACAAGCGTGGTGAGGATCCTTCTGGCCCGCATCCCTGCCTCCGGTTACTCGTCAGTATGTGCGCTACGAGTCATCATGCGTCACAAACCGGCAGGCAGAACCAGGACAGCGACCAGACTTATCCGGCCCACCTTGTGCCGAATCACAAGGGCAGGAGGACGCGCCGCTCGATCGGACTGGACATGACGATCGACGTCGTCGTGGCGCCCAGCGTGGACAGATCCTCCAGGAGGTCTTCCAGGTGCGTGGTGTCGCGTACGGCGATCTTGAGGATCCAGCAGTCCTCCCCCACCACGTGGTGCAGTTCGAGGATCTCCGGCCGGTCCATGAGCTTCCGGGTGCGCGGATGCCGGACGGTGAACCCGCTGTGCGGCGCCATCCGCACGAACGCCCGCAGCCCGAGTCCGATCCCGGACGGCGAGACGAGCGCCGCGTAGCCGGTGATCGTGCCGTCGGCTTCGAGCCGTTTGACGCGCTCGCCGACAGCGGCGGGACTCAGCGAAACGCGGCGCCCGAGCTCGCTCAGGGTGATGCGGCCTTCCTCCTGGAGGAGTTCAAGGAGTCGCCTGTCGATCACATCCAGTGAGCTTTCAGTGAAACCGCGATTCGGCCGAGATTCTTTCAGCGATTCTGCCGATTCACCCATGTTCTCCCCTTCAAACGCCCGGATCGCCACCGTAACACTGGTGGACATGAAGAAAGTGCTCGTTCTGGGCGGAAGCCGGTACTTCGGCCGCGACGTGGTCGAGCGGCTGCGCGACGGAGGACTGGACGTCACCGTCCTCAACCGCGGCTCCACCCCGGCGCCCTCCGGCGTCGCCCATCTGATCGCCGACCGCGACGACGAAGGCGGGCTGAAGGCCGCGCTCGGTTCGCGTTCTTTCGACGTCGTGCTGGACCAGGTCTGCTACACCCCGGTCCAGGCGGCGATCGCGCGGCGGGTCATCCGCTCGGGCCGGTACGTGATGACGTCCACGATCGAGGTCTACGACCAGGTCCGGACGGAGACCCCGATGGCCGAAACGCTGGTCGCGCCCGTGCCGGTCGACCTCGGGGCACCTTCGTACGACTATGGCGAAGGCAAGCGGCAGGCCGAGGCGGTCTTCGCGGCGGGAGACACGCCGTTCGCTTCGGTGCGGGTCGCGCACGTCCTCGGTGGCGACGATTTCACCGGACGGCTACGGCACTACGTCGAACGGCTGGACGCGGGGGATGCCGTGGACATCCACGCGAAACCGCGGCCGTCGACGTTCATCCACGCGCGCGAGATCGCCGACTTCCTGACCTGGACAGTGCTCGCGGACTTCACGGGACCGATCAACGCCGGTTCGCACGGCGAGCTTTCCGCCGTGGACATCGCCCGTGCGATCTCGGTCGAGCCCCGGTTCCGGACCGTCGATCGGGACGCCTCGCCGTTCTCCTTCGACCGGTACGCGGTCCTGGACACCTCGCGTGCGACCGGCCTCGGCTTTTCGTTCTCCACCACCACCGATTGGCTCGACGAAGCCGTCGAAAACGCCAGAAAGGCCTGAGCACATGCGTTACCGCAGCATCGGAGACGTCGAGGTCAGCGCGATCGGGCTGGGCGCGATGCCGCTGTCGATCGAGGGCCGACCGGACCGCGACCGCGCGATCGCCACGATCCACGCCGCGCTCGACGCCGGTGTCACGCTGATCGACACGGCCGACTCCTACCACTGGCACGCGGGCGAAACCGGGCACAACGAGGTGCTGATCGCCGAAGCGCTGGCAGCCCACAGCGGCTCGGACGCGGTGCTCGTCGCGACCAAGGGCGGCCGCGGCCGTCCCGGTGACGGCTCGTGGACCGTCACCGGGACACCCGCGCACCTCAAGAACGCCTGCGAGGGCTCGCTGAAACGGCTCGGCGTCGACACGATCGGGCTCTACCAGCTGCACAAACCCGACGAGAACGTGCCGTGGGCGGAATCCGTCGGCGCGATCAAGGAGCTGGCCGACGAAGGCAAGATCCGGCTCGCCGGACTGTCCAATGTGTCCAGTGCACAGATACTGGAAGCGCGGGAAATCCTCGGCGGGACGCTGGTTTCGGTGCAGAACGAGCACGCGCCCGCGCAGCTTTCGCACGAACCGGAACTGGCCCTGTGCACCGAACTCGGGCTCGCCTATCTGCCGTGGGGCCCGCTCCGAGGGATCGGCGGGGAGTTCCTTTCCGTTGCCGAAGAGCTCGGGGTCAGCCCGCAACAGGTGTGCCTTGCCTGGCTGCTCGCGAAGTCGCCGTCGATGATCGCGATCCCCGGCTCGACGAGGCCGGCGACGATCCGGGACTCGGCGGCCGCGGCCGATCTCGTGCTCACCGCCGAAGATCTCGCCCGGCTGCCGTGATCAGGCGCTGACCACCAGCGTCACGCCGAGGGCGATCATCGTCGCGGCGACCAGGCCGTCCAGCACCCGCCACGACGACGGCTTGCGAAAGAACCCGCTGAGCAGCCGCGCGCCGAAACCGAGCGCGAGGAACCAGAGCACGCTGGCCGACACCGCACCCACGCCGAACGCCCACCGGTCGCTGCCGTGTCCGGCCGCGACCGCGCCGAGCAGGAGGAGGGTGTCGAGGTAGACATGCGGATTCAGCCAGGTGATCGCCAGCGTGGTCAGCACGATGCGGCGCAGCGATCCGCCGGTCTCCGGACCCCCGGTTTCCAGCGCCGCCGGCTTGAACGCGCGACGGGCCGCGAGAGCGCCGTAGCAGAGCAGGAAAGCGCCGCCGACCAGGGCGACGATCGTCAACGCTTCGGGTGACGTCCCCACCAGCGCGCCGACCCCGCCGACGCCGAGGCTCACCAGGATGGCGTCCGAGAAGATGCAGATCAGCACCACGACGAGTACTGCTTCGCGCCGGATGCCCTGACGCAGCACGAAGGCGTTCTGCGCGCCGATCGCGACGATGAGGGCCATGGTCGCGCCGAACCCGGCGACCGCGCTGAACAGAACGTCTCCCATGCCGACAACAGTAGAAATCCCAGCGTCAACAGTACAGCTAAAGATTCTTACGTAACATTAGCGCTCATGACGACAGATCTGCCCCTCGACCTGGTGCGCACGCTGCTGGCCGTCGCCGACGAAGGCACCTTCGACGCGGCGGCCTCGGCGCTGCACGTGACGCCGTCGGCGATCAGCCAGCGCGTCAAGGCGCTCGAACAGCGCACCGGCCGGGTCCTGCTGATCCGCACGAAACCGGTGCGCCTGACCGAATCCGGGCAGGCGGTGGTGCGGTTCGGCCGTCAGCTGGCGTTGCTGGAGGCCGACACGCGGGCCGAACTCGGCCTGACCGCGGGCGACGAACCGGTCCGGCTGCCGATCGCGGTGAACGCCGATTCGCTGGCGACGTGGTTCCTCCCGGCGCTCACCCGGGTGCCGCCCGAGCAGAAGATCTGCTTCGAACTGCACCGTGAGGATCAGGACCACACCACGACCCTGTTGCGGGAGGGGCTGGTGATGGCGGCGGTGACGTCGTCACCCGATCCGGTCGCCGGGTGTTCGGTGCACCGGCTCGGGCACATGCGCTACCTGGCCGTCGTGAGCCCGGCCCTCGGCACGGATCTCGACCTCGCCGAAGCACCTGTCGTCGTCTTCGACCGGCGTGACGACCTCCAGGACCGCTTCGCCCGCGAGCGCGGCACGATCGCGAGCCCGCTGCGGCACTACGTTCCCTCTTCCGAAGGATTCTTCGACGCCGTCGCGGCCGGGATGGGCTGGGGCATGGTGCCGCTCGCGCAGATCGGCGACCGCCTGCGGGACGGCACGTTCGCCTGTCTCGACCCGGATCACCCGATCGACGTGCCGCTGTTCTGGCAGCAGTGGAAACTCGACTCGCCCGCGCTGGCGGCGGTGTCGGCCGCCATCACCACCGCGGCCGCCGACCTGCTGGTCGATCCGCACGGATGAGGGCGCGCGCGGCGGCCCGGTCGTGAGATCCTTGGCGCATGACGCGCGCATTGCACCTGGTCGGGGACGAGGAAGCGGACCGGCTGCTGACCGAAGACCCGTTCGCCCTGCTCGTCGGGATGCTCCTCGACCAGCAGTTCCCGATGGAACACGCGTTCCGCGGCCCGCAGAAGATCGCGGACCGGATGGACGGTTTCGACATCAAGAAGATCCACGCGATGGACACCGAAACCTTCGTCGAGCTCTGCGTGGTCCCGCCCGCGATCCACCGCTACGGCGGCTCGATGGCCCGGCGGGTGAAGGACCTCGCGGAGCACGTCGTCGAACACTACGACGGCGACGCAGCCGGGATCTGGACCGCTGGGCGCCCCAAACCGGACGGCCCCGAGGTCCTCAAGCGGCTCAAGGCGTTGCCCGGTTTCGGCGACCAGAAGGCCTCGATCTTCCTCGCGTTGCTCGGCAAGCAGCTCGGCGTGCAGCCCAAGGGCTGGCGCGCGGCCACCGGCTCGTACGGCGACCGCGGCTCACGGCGTTCGATCGCCGACGTCGTGGACGCGAAAACCCTCGGCGAGGTGCGAGCGTTCAAGAAGGCGGCGAAGGCCGCTGCCAAGGCTCCCGCGAAGTAGCTACTTCTTCCCGGCTCCCGGCCACGGTCCCGGCGTCTCGGCGGGCAGTTCCGCCTGCTCGACTTCGGTGCGGAACAGCCGGAAGCCGCGTGCCTGGTAGTTCTTGAGCGCGGCCGGGCCGTCCGTGGTGCAGGTGTGGACCGTGACGCGGCGCGTCGTCGCCTTGCCCGGCCAGCGCTCCGCGAGTGCCCACGCCTCCCGCAGCGCGACGGTCAGCAAGTGCCCGCCGATGCCCTTCCCGACGAAGGAAGACATCAGGCCGAAGTACGCGAGTTCCACTTCGCCGTCGACAGCGCCGTCGAGTTCGAAGTAGCCGCACGGCGTCCCCTGCGCGTACGCCACCCAGGTCTCGACGCCCGGCCTGTCCAGCCACTCGGTCCACCGCGTCCAGGTCCAGCCGAGCCTGTCGATCCAGAACCAGTCGCCGCCGACGGCGGTGTAGAGATAGCGGTTCAGCTCCGGGCTGACCAGCTCGGAGCGGGTGACCGTCACCGGGACGGCAGGCGGTTTCGCCGCGCTCAGGTCGTCCGGCGAGGTCTGTTCGAGGTGCCAGGTGGTGATCTCCATTCGGCGATCATTTCAGCCAGACCCGCAGCGGCCCCAGAGCCGTGTAACCGTTGCGGAGAGCGGCGTCGAGATCGTCACCGCGTTCGTAGCCGGTGATCGGCAGCCCGGGGAAGCTCGCCGCGACGGCCGAGGTCGCGCCGCGCCATGCGTCGTCGGGATCGCCGTGAGTGTACAAATTGGACAGTCCGGCGAGGTCGCCGTCCCGGTTGGCGGTCACGCTGGAGACGCCGTCGGACCACACCGCGACGGACGGATCGTCGAACCGGTCGTCGACGCGGCACCAGCCCGGCTCGAGCGGCACCTGTGCCGTACGGGTGATCCATGTGGCCTCGAAGAGCACCTCGAAGCCCGCTTGCGAAAGATCCAGGCAGGCGAAGCTGTCCTTGACCGAACAGCCCGGCGAGGTGTCGATCCCGTCCAGCACCTCCGACACGGTCACGTCCGGTGTCAGGGTCACCGCGTCCGGGTACAACGGCGGCGTCCGGTGTGCCGACTTCCAGACGTGGGCCGTGAAAGTACCCGTTCGGCACACCACGTCGCACCAGCGCGCGTTGACCCACGCCGCGTCCGCTACACCCGCGCGAACCACAGTACGTCCGGTTCTCCTTGCGGCACCGGGATCTTCAGCTCCCGCACGTCACCGAACCGCGATCGCAGCCGCTTCGCGAACGACGGCACCGACTCGGCGCTCCACACTCCGAGCACGCCGCCGGGCCGCAGCCGCGCGGCGAGCATGTCGAGTCCGTCGTCCAGATACAGCTTCGCGTTGCCGTCGGTGACCGTCCACTCAGGACCGTTGTCGATGTCGAGGCACAGCGCGTCGAACCGCTCTTCCGTACGGCGCAACCACTTAACCAGATCGGCCTCGACAACGGTGACCCGTTCGTCGGACAGTGCGTCGCCATGGACGTCCTTCAGCGGGCCCTCGCGGTTCCACTTGATCACGGCAGGCTCGCGCTCGACGACCACGATCTCGCCGACACCGGGGTGGTCGAGCGCGGCGCGCAGCGAATAGCCGACACCCAGGCCGCCGATCAGCATTCGCGCCTTGCCCGGCACCAGATCGGCCGCCACCGAGACGAGCAACCGTTCGGATTCACCGTTCCGGGTGTCCATCAGGAAGACGCCGTTGGCGATGACCTCGAAATCTTCTCCGGCCCGGCGGAGCACCAGTTCGCCGCTCTTCCCGGCCACCTTGTCGAGTACGTCGGTCATCCGGCCAGCCTATCGACGACGATCACGGCGGGCCCGCGGATTTCCCTTTCGCACTCGACCGATCGTGGCGGGCACCTGTACGAACCCCTCCGACACTCCTAACCTTGAAGTGTCGGAGGTGATTTCTCATGCAGGCGACCGTCGGAGACGAGATCCACGTGCACGGACGCACGGTCGGCTCGGCCGAGCGACACGGCGAAATCCTCGAGGTACGCGGAGAACACGGTGCCCCGCCGTATCTCGTCCGGTTCGCGGACGGGCACGAAGGGCTGGTGTTCCCCGGCCCCGACTGCGAAGTCCAGACTCGCGCCGAATAGGCGTCACTCGGCCAGCGCGGGCTGCTTCACGCGGCTCCGCCAGCCCGCCACGACCACGGCCGCGCCGATCGCGGTCAGTATCGCCGCGACCTCGGGCAGCAAGAGGGGTCCGCCGCCGCTGAGCACGGCACCCCCGACGAGGCCGGAGAGGCCGACGCCGAGATAGATCGCGGACGCGTTGAGCGAGAGGACGAGCCCGGCGTTCTGACGGGAGAGCTCGATCAGCCGGTGCTGGATCGGCGGGTTGACCGACCAGGTGGCCAGTCCCCAGAGGAAGAGGACGACGGCCGCGCCCGCGACGGTGGTCGCCACCAGCGGCAACAGCGCGAGCACGACGGTGATCCCGCCGAACACGACCAGCAGCGGTCCCCTGGCGCCCCACCGGTCGGCCGCACGGCCGCCGAGGACGTTGCCGAGCGCACCGCCCGCGCCGTAGACGAACAGCAGCAGGCTGACCGTCGTGCCGTGGACGCCCGCCGTGGCCGACAGGACCGGCGAGATGAAGGTGTAGACGGAGAACGCGGCGAGACAGCCGAGCACGGTCGCGCCGAGCATGGCGAGTACGCGCGGGTCCTTCGCGACGGTGAACCGTTCGGCCAGCCGGACCGGTGGCGGCGCCGGGACTGCGGGCAAGACCAGCCGCACCGCGAAGGCGCCGAGAAGTGAGAAGACCGCGACAAGCGCGAAGACGGCCTGGTAACCGACGCTCTGCGAAAGGACACTGCCGAGCGGAACGCCAAGGATCGTCGCGACGGTCAGCCCGCCGAAGACGAGCGCGACCGCGCGGCCCCGGCGCTCCGGGGAGGTGAGGTCGGCGGCGACGGCACTCGCCGCCGGCGTGAAGACCGCCGCGCCGATCGCGGTGACCACGCGCGCGAGGAGCAGGGTCACGTAGCCGGGCGCGAGGGCGGCGAGTGCGTTGCCGATGGCCGTGACGACGAGCGCGGCGACCAGGAGCGTGCGCCGTTCCCAGCGGCCCGTGACGGCGGCGAACAACGGCGAACCGACCGCGTACGCGATGGCGAAGGCGGTGACCAGCTGCGCGGCGGCCGTCTCGGAGACCCCGAGCTCGCCGGTCAGCGCGGGCAGCAGCCCGGCGACGACGTATCCGCTGGTGCCGACCGCGAAGGTGCCGAGCGCCAGCACCGCGGTCCTGGGTGGTGCGAAGGTCATGACTCCCCAGCTCCAGACCTCACAAATCGCGTTTAGCCCGCTAAAGGCGATCCGGGCCCGGGGGCGCCTGGCCGGTGCCAGATCGCGTTCAGCCCGCGAAAGTCGACTTGGGGTCGTTGTTCGATGGTTGTCGTAGTTCGATGGTGACCGTACTACGAACTCGCGGAAAGTTCGAGGGGCGTCGTACTATGGACGGATGGCCACGACGACCACCCAGTACGTCTATCCCGGACAGGACGAGATCCGGATCGAGGCGGTCCTCGCCGCGCTCGCGGATCCGGTCCGGCTCGACATGGTCCGCCAGCTGGCCGAATCCGGCACCGAGATCTCGTGCAGCGGTTTCGACGTCGCCGTGACCAAGTCCACACTCACCCATCACCTGCGCACCCTGCGCGAAGCGGGCATCATCATGGGCCGCCAGCAGGGCACCGCCCGCTACAACTCCTTGCGCCGCAACGATCTCGACGAGCTGTTCCCCGGCCTGCTCCAGGGAGTGCTCGCCGCGCGCCGCTGAGGGTGGGCAGCCTCACCCGAAACCGGGATGACAAAGGCCCCCTCGATCGGTTGAACTGGACGAAGGACAGCGGTGCCGCACGCGCTGTCTTCTTTTGTGTCCGAGACCTAAATCGATTCAGCTCCCGTCCGCGACGCTGGGCGAGTAATCGTTTACCTCAAGTACGACCCCCGGAAGGAGAGCCGTGCCCGTCGCGCTGCTCGCGCTCGCCATCGGTGCCTTCGGCATCGGGACCACCGAATTCGTCATGATGGGCGTGCTGCCCGAAGCCGCCGCCGATTTCGGCGTGTCGATCCCGTCCGCCGGCTACCTCATCTCCGGCTACGCCCTCGGCGTCGTCGTCGGCGCCCCGCTGCTCACCGCCGCCGCGGTCCGGCTGCCGCGCAAGACGATGCTGCTGGCGATGATGGGCCTGTTCACCCTCGGCAACGCCCTCTTCGCGCTCTCGCCGAACCAGGAGTTCGGCGTCGCCTTCCGCTTCCTCGCCGGCCTGCCGCACGGCGCGTTCTTCGGCGCCGGCGCGGTCGTCGCGTCCAGCCTGGCCAAGCCGGGCGAACGCGCGAAGGCCGTCTCGATGATGTTCATGGGCCTGACGCTGGCCAACGTCGTCGGCGTGCCGCTCGGGACGCTGCTCGGCCAGAAGGTCGGCTGGCGCGCGACCTTCGGTGTCGTGGCCGTGATCGGCCTGCTCGCCATGGCCGCGATCGCGAAACTGGTCCCCCACCAGGGAAAACCGGTCGAGCCGTCGCTGCGTGGCGAACTCGGCGCCTTCCGCCGCCCGCAGGTGTGGCTCGCGCTCGCGATCGTCACCTTCGGCCTCGGCGGCGTGTTCGCCTGCCTGTCCTACATCGCGCCGATGCTGACCGACGTCACCGGCTACTCGCCATCGCACGTCACCCTGCTGCTCTCGCTGGCCGGGGTCGGCATGACGATCGGCAACTACCTCGGCGGCAGGCTCGCCGACAAGGCGCTGATGCCGAGCCTCTACGTCTCGCTGATCGCGCTCGCTTCGGTACTGGCGATCTTCACCTTCACCGCGAACGGCAAGGTCGGCGCGGCGGTGACGATCTTCTTCGTCGGCCTCGCCGGGTTCATGATCGGCCCGATGATGCAGGCCCGGATCATGGAGAAGGCGGGCGGGACGCCGTCGCTGGTCTCCGCGGCCGTGCAGTCGGCGTTCAACATCGCGAACTCCATCGGCGCCTACCTTGGCGGACTGGTGATCGCGGGCGGCCTCGGCCTGGTCGCACCCAACTGGGTCGGCGCGTCGCTGGCCGTCCTGGGGCTCTCCCTGGCCGTGGTGTCCGGCAGCCTGGATCGCCGCGAAGCCCGGCTCAGCCCCGCCATGGCCTCCTGAGCCGACTCAGGACAGGGGCCCGCCGGTGATCGTGAACGCGATGAACAGGATCAAGACGGAGAGCGCGCCGTAGGTCAGGACGTCGACCGGCTTGCCCCGGATGGCCAGCAGCCCGGCCTTCGCCTCGGGCAGGGCCGCCCGGAGCAGGCCGGCGAGCAGCAACGCGCCGCCGATCAGCGCGGCGCCCTGCCGCCAGTGGTACTGGCCGATCCGCAGGGCGGCGACGGCCACCACCAGCATCACCACCAGGAACGGCAGGTGATGGAGCAGTGCCCCACGGTCACGCCGCTGTCCGGCCACCGCCATCAGTCCTCGTCCTTCAGGGTCTCGGGGGCAGATCGGTTCACGCCGTCAGTATCCCGGGTGAGTGAGCCGACACCAGGTCAGGGCGTCTTCTGGATTGTCAATAGCGGCAAAACCCACATGCGGGGTGCACGCGAGCGCGGATACGGTCAAAATGTGACCGTGGCACAACCGACGACTCAGCTGAACGCGACCGAGCAGGACACCCTGGTCAAACAGATCGGCCTCGCCCTGCTGCGGGCCGCGCCGCGCGACTGGCGGAAGGTGACCGCCGAGTACCGAGCCGTCGGCAGGTACCACGAGATGACCGGCGAGATCATCACCGAGGACGGCACCGCGCACGAGTGGGTCGCGACGCATGACATCGCGACACTGTTCGGCAGGCTCCGCGCCGGGATGTATCGCGACGGCCGTGGCACCTGGTTCAACGCCCGCTACCAGCTCGATCACCCGTCCAGTTACAACCTCGAGTACAACCGCGACGAGCCCCAATGGCGCCTCGCGCCGCCTCCGCAGGCGCTGTCCGACGAACTGCGCATGTTCCCCCGCTCCGAGGAGAACGTGCCCGAATGGCTGATCCGGCGCATGTCCGGCCTCGGCCCCGAGCAGCCCGGGCCGCATTTCCGCATCGCCCGCATCTTCGACACCATCGGCCCGGCCGGGCGTCCGGTGATCAACCGGCCCGACCTGGAGATCGAGGAGCAGGACAGGCTGCTCGAGTACCTCGACCGCGCACCGCTGGTGGTCACCGAGCGCGGCTACGACATCGACAGGCTCGCGCAGACCCCCGAGGCCACCGTCCCGGTCGCCTTCCACAGCGACGGGCAGTGGATCTGGCCCGCCGCCGTGAACTTCTACCTGCGCGAGTACGGCGTCTCACCGGAACTCGACCTGATCGACCACGTCCGGCAGAACGATTTCACGCTGCCCGAGGTCGACGCCCCGACGCTGCAGGCCGCGGCGGGGTACCTCACCCGGGGGAATCAGCCCCCGCAGCAGCGTCCCCACGGCCCGGGTGGGCCGGGTGGCCCCAACGGCATGCCCGCGGGCCCACCTCCTCCGCAGGGCCCGCCGCAGAACGGCCCGGTGCCGCCTCAGCAGGCCAACCAGGGCGCTCCCGGACAGCCCGGCCCCGGCCCGAACCAGCCCGCTCAGCCGCCCGTCCCGCCGCCGCATCAGCAGGGCCCGGATCAGGCGTCCGCCGCCGCGGCTGCCGCGGCACCGGTCGCGGCGGCCGCGGCCGTCCCCGCCGCCGAGTCCACCGTTCCCGATCAGGCCGAGCAGGCCCAGCGGTACGAAGAGGACTACGACACCCAGGACTACCAGGCGCAGGACTTCCACGAGGCCGCCGCCGAGCAGCAGTACGAAGGCCGCTACGAAGACCCGTACGCGCACGACCAGGCGCAGTTCCACGAGTCCGAACAGGACGTGTACACCGACGAGGAACGGCAGGACGAGGCGTCGCATCAGCGCGCCGAACCCGCGCCGGAACCGCAGGTCGCCGACCCGGAGGCCACCACGTACGCGCGGCCCGCGCAGGTCGACGCCTACGAGCCGCCGCCCCTCGTGGAAGAGCAGGACGCGTACGCCCGGCAGGAAGAGGACCAGCCGTACGCGCCGCCCGAGGAGGAGACGACCACCGGTTACACGCCGGTCGAGCAGGCCGACGCCGGCCCTGAGCTGCCCCTCCTCACGCACGACGCGGAGCCGGACTTGCCCCCGCCGTCGGATAACGAGGTCACGCAGGTCGACGCCCCGGCACCGGTGCTCGTGCCCGTGTCCCGCCCCGAGCCCGAGCCGCGGCGCGAGGAAGCCCCGCGCCGCGCGGCACCGGAGCGGCCGCGGCGCGCCGAGCACCCCGTGCCGGTGCTGAACGAACTGCAGGCGAAGTTCGACGACCTCGACGTGCCCGAGGACGTCTACCGCATCGGCTCCCCCACCGACCACGGCTGGAGTGTCGAGCAGGTCGACGGCGGCGGCTGGCGGGTCGGCTGGTACGACGGGAAGCTGGCCAACCCGGCCGTGTTCGGCGACGCCGAGGACGCGGCCGCGTTCATGCTCGGCAAGGTCCTGCTGAACCCGAACGGCGCTCCGCCGCCCGAGGAAGAGCCCGCTGTCGAAGAGCGGCCGGTCGAGGAGCAGGCTCCGGCGCCGCCCGTGCTGGCGACGCTCTCCCCCGAGATCGCGACCGGTTCGCATCCGGTGCCGCCGCGGGAGTCGATCCCGGCACAGGAACAGACGGCGTTCACGACGGCCGAGGAACTGCTCGGTGACGATGTGGACGACGAGCCCGCCCCCGCGCCGGTCCCGCCCGCGCCCCCGGTGCGGCCGAACCCGGTGCTGGCGAGCCCGCCGCCCGCGCCACCGCGGCGCGAACCGCCGGTGACGCCGCCTCCGCCGCCGCCGATGCGACGCGAGGAACCGGCCCGCCCGCCTGCCGCGGCGAACGCCGCCGGGGCGCCCGACGCCAAGCAGAACTGGCCGATCTCGCCGCTCAACGGCGAGCCGCCGCTGACGCTGTTCCGCGGCAAGGAGCTGCGTGAGCTGCCCGCGGGCAGCGAGCTGGACCGCTTCGGTGGCCCGAACGGCAATCTGACTTACGCGGCCGGGACGCCGTTCGAGGAGCGCTCGCTCGTGCCGGAGTGGGTGAACCGGCCGTACCACGTGTACCGCGTGCAGCGTCCGCTCGAAGCGCTCGCCGGTGTCGCGATCCCGTGGTTCAACCAGCCCGGTGGCGGTTCGGCGTACCTGCTACCGGCGTCCATCGAGGAGCTGCTCGCCGAGGGCGACCTCATCGAGCTGGACCCGGGCGAACCGCCGATCGACTAGTCCGTTCTGCAATGAAAGGTCCTTTCCTCGCAAATTTTGCGAGGAAAGGACCTTTCATTGCACCGGGTCAGTGGATGACGAGGCCGTGCGCGGCGGCGTAGGCGACCGCGGTCTCGGTGTCCACGTGGACACCGGCGAGGTTCGCCTGCACCAGCCCGTTGGCGTCGAGCCGTGCGCCACGCAGATCGGCACCTTCGAGTTTCGCGCCGGCTAGCCGGGCACCGGTGAGATCCGCACCACGCAGGTCGGCGCCGGTCAGATCCGCTTCGAGCAGGTTCGCCTCACGCAGTCGCAGGCCACTGAGGTCCACTTTGGACAGACGGGCTTTGCTGAGCGAGACCAGCGAGAGATCGCATTCGGTGAAGGCGACCTTCTGGAACCGGCAGTCCACAAAGGACGATCCGAGCATCGAACAGGAACTCCACCGCGTGCTCGCGAGCACACTGCGATCGAAGGTGCACGACCGGAACGCCGACGCCTCGTGGCGCGAGCCCTCGAAGTCGACCTTGGTGAAGTCGCACTGGTCGAAGGTGCAGCCCTGGGTGCGCAGCCCTCGCAGGTCGGCTTCGGTGAAATCACAGCCGACGAAACTACGTTTTTCCCACCACTGCTCGGAAAGAACGGCTTCTCGGTAGTCCTCCGCGGTCTCGATCACCCGTCCAGGATCGCATACCCGCTCACGTCCAGGTGATCCCGCCGAACAAGTCCCGCAGCTTCGCCGCCCGCGCCGGGGACGACGCGGCGATCCAGCCGATCCGGCCGAGCAGGTGAGCCCGGAAGTCCGGATGCGCGGTCCGGTTCTGCTCCTCCGGGCCGGTTCGGACGCAGTTGTGCAGCAGTGCGCGCAGGGCGTCGTAGTCGGCGCGCGTCGCGGCGGGTGCGCTGTTGACCACCAGGCCCGCGACCCGTTGCCGCTGGTGCGCTCCGGCGATCGAGGTCTTGTCGTCTCGCAGCCGGAAGCCCTCACCGGTCACGATCCGCCGGACACCGGGCAGCAACCGGTGCAGCGGCAAGGAATCCCCGGAGAACGCCAGATCGTCGGCGTACCGCGTGTAGGCGGCGCCCAGTACACGCGCGAGACCGTCGAGCCGCCGGTCGAGCTGATGCGTGACCGCGTTCGCGACCGAAGGCGACGACGGCGCGCCCTGCGGAAGATGTGTGGCCGCCAGATTGTTCAGCAGCCGCACGCGCGCCGGACCCCGCCGCCCCTCGGGCGCGGTGGCGAGGACATCGGGCGGAACGGCCGTGGTGAGCACACCCGCCAGCGCCTCCGCCACGGCGGGCGGATACCCCGCGAGGGCGAGCAGCGCCGAGATCCGGCGCGCGGACACCGTCGGGAAGAACCCTTCGAGGTCCATCCTGACCACGGTTTCCCGCCCGGCGTGCGGCGCGGCGCAGGACATCGCCGAACGTCCGCGCCGGAACCCGTGCGCCGCCTCGTGCACCGGCAGCGCCTCGACGACGTGCCGCACGATCCGGCGTTGCAGTTCGGCGATCCGGGGCTTCGGCCGCTCGATGAGCCGCACACCGCCCGAAGCGGTCGGGATCCAGCGGTAGGTGTAGTGCCGGATCGGCTCGGCCGCACGCCTGTTCCAGCCCTTCGCGTCGGCGAACCACGAGAGTTCGCCGGGCGTCAGGTCGAGGGCGGCGGCGCAGTCGTCGAAGGTCGCCCAACGGGTCACCTGGAATCGCCAGACCGGCATGGGTTCGAGGAGCGACGCGGAGGTGACTCTTTCTCCTGTCATCCGCGCGGACTCGCACGCGAAGCATGCCGCGCTCGCGCGGGGCGCCTTGTCTCGCTGTCTTCGTACTCCCCGGGGTTGCCCCGGAGTGGGTGGCGATCCACCGGCTCACCTCCGCGTCGCTATCGCCACCCTACCGACTTCAGGGACTTGGAATGATCTCCGTGCCGGAGACGTAGCGCATGGCCTCGATGAACTTCGGGTCGTTCATCCGGCGTTCCATCTCCGGGAAGTCGAGGTCGACCAGCCGGGTCTGGATCCACCACAGGTTGCCGAACGGGTCACGGACCCGGCCGACACGGTCGCCGAAGAAGAGTTCGGTCTGCCTCGTCACCTCTTCGGCGCCCGCCTCGATGGCCCGGCGCTGCGTCTCCACGCTGTCCTCGACGTAGAGCCGCAGATACGCCGGGGTGCCGACCCAGTCGTCACGCGAGTCGAACAGCATGACGACCGAGTCGCCGATCCGGACCTCCGCGTGCCCGATCTTCCCGCCTTCGACGTACACCGGTTCACCGATCGGCTCCGCGTCGAAGACCCGCTTCAAGAAGTCGATCACGCTCGCGGTGTCGCGCGAGATGATCCACGGGGTGACCGTGTGGTAGCCGTCGGGGATCGGGTTGCTCATCGGAGTTCTCCTCGGTCGTCGTGTGCGATGAGAAGAACGCTAGAGCCCGTATAGGACAGATCGTGTCCTAATGCGTTTTCAGCAGGAAAGGCGGCTTCGACTCCTGCCACTCCGGCATGTCCAGCGAGTTGAGCACCTCGACGATCCGCTTCTCCTCGTAGCGGAAATGCGTCTCCATGATCGCCGTGAGCCCGTCCAGTTCCCGTTGGACGTCAAGGATCTCGGCCTGACTCGACCCGGGGCCGACGCCGGCGACCAGCTCTTCGATCCGTTCGATGATCCCGGTCATGACCTCGTGGTCGTGCGCGAGCTCTTCGAGCGACGGCCGCAATTCGGGGAATTTCTCCGCCAGCACAAGGAAGGCGCCGCCGTCCTCGCCGGTGTGATGCCTGGTCAGCGCCGAGCAGAAGGTGAGGCAATGAGCCCGGAGATCGCGCAGCCGCTCGGCGCGCCCGGCCGCTACCGACTCGAGGTCGTCATGCAGCCTGGCCAGCTCTTTACGCAGCCAGTTGTGAACCTGAACGAGTTGATTTCCGAACGCCGTCAACCGGCCGTTCGATGAAGAAGGGGTTTCCATGATTTCCCATGGTCCGACGCCTCCGCGCCCACGGCGGTCTCTTTGCCGGGTGCACTGCGACGTTGATCGAACTACAGCACAGTCCCCGGATGATCGTCAAGAGTGCTCAGTGGAAATCACGGGACTTGGCGGTGATCCGCAACGGCAGGTGGCGGATCTGTTCGGCGAGGACGTTCACCACCTCGCCGGTGCGCTCGACCACGCCGCGGATCAGCAGCGCGGGACTGCCGCGGGCGACCCGGTGATAGCGCTGCCACACCCCCATCGTGCAGATGATGTTGATCATCCCCGTCTCGTCTTCGAGGTTCAGGAAGGTGACGCCGCCCGCGGTCGCCGGCCGCTGGCGATGGGTCACCGCGCCCCCGGTCAGCACCCGGGTGCCGTGCGGGACCTCGCGCAGGCCCGCCGCCGTGATGACGCCGAGCTCGTCGAGGTGCTCGCGGATGAACTGGGTCGGGAAGCTGTCCGGCGACACCCCGGTTGCCCAGACGTCCGCGGCCGCGACGTCGATTTCGTCCATGCCGGGCAACATCGGCGCCTTGACCCCGGTGGTGAGCCCTGGCAGTTTCGCCAGGCTTTCGTCGGCGACCGCACCCGCCGCCCAGAGCGCGCTCCGCCTGGTCTCGCCGAAACAACCGAACGCGCCTGCCGCCGCCAGCGCCTCGACCTGCGGTTTGGTCAGCCGTACACGCCGGGCGACCTCGGCCAGGTCCGCGAAGGGGCCGTCGCGTTCCCGTTCCTCGACGATCTTCTTCGCCGGCTTCTCGCCGATCATCCGCACGGTGGACAGGCCACCCCGCACGGCGAGCAGCTTTCCCTCTTCAGGCAAGGGTTCCAGCGTCGCGTGCGGGAGGCTCGCGTTGATGTCCGGGCCGAGCACCCGCACCCCGTGCCGCCGCGCGTCGGCGACCAGCGACTGCGGCGAATAGAACCCCATCGGCTGCGCGCGCAGCAAACCCGCCAGGAACGCGTCCGGGTGGTAGTACTTGAAGTACGCGCTCGCGAACACCAGCAAGGCGAAACTCAGCGCGTGACTCTCGGGGAAACCGAAGTTCGCGAACGCCTTGAGCTTGCCGAAGATCTTCTCGGCGAGCTCTCCCCCGATGTCGTTCTTCGCGGCGCCTTCGAGGAAACGTCGTTTGAGCCGTTCCATCTTCTGTTCGGAACGTTTGGACCCCATGGCGTGCCGCAGCCGATCCGCCTCCGCCGGGGTGAAATCGGCGACGTCGAGGGCGATCTGCATCATCTGTTCCTGGAACAACGGCACGCCGAGGGTCTTTTCCAGCGCGTTGACCAGCTTCGGATGGTCGAAATCCCATTTCTCCTGGCCGTTCTTGCGCCGGATGTAGGGATGCACCGAACCACCCTGGATCGGGCCGGGCCTGATGAGCGCTACCTCGACAGCCAGATCGTAGAACTTCTTAGGGCGCAAGCGAGGCAGGGTGGCCAGCTGCGCACGGCTCTCCACCTGGAAGACGCCGATCGCGTCGGCGCGGCAGAGCATTTCGTAGACGTTCTGATCCTTGAGATCCAATTCGGAGATGTCGACCTCTTCCCCTTTGTGGTCACGGACTAGGTCGATCATATAATGCAGGGCCGACAACATTCCGAGGCCGAGCAGATCGAATTTGACCAGCCCCGCCGCGGCGCAGTCCTCCTTCTCCCACTGCACGACACTGCGGTTCTCCATCCGGGCCCATTCGATCGGGACGACCTCGCTCACCGGCTGCTCGCAGATCACCATCCCGCCGGAATGGATACCCAGATGCCGCGGGAAGTCTTCGAGCGCGCAGGCGAGTTCCACGACCTCCTCGGGGATGTCGTGATCGTGGTCCTTTTCCGTGGCGCGCAACGCACCCCAGCGGTCGATCTGCTTGCTCCACGCGTCCTGCTGGCCGGGCGAGTACCCCAGCGCCCGCGCCGCGTCCCGGACCGCGGACCGGGCCCGGTAGGTGATCACGTTCGCCACCTGCGCGGTGTTCAGCCGCCCGTATTTCTCGTAGACGTACTGGATCGCCTCCTCACGGCGGTCGGATTCGATGTCGAGGTCGATGTCCGGGTAGCCGTCGCGATCCGGGGCGAGGAACCGTTCGAAGAGCAGGCCGTAGCGCACGGCGTCGACCTTGGTGATGCCGAGCGCGTAGCAGACCGCCGAGTTCGCGGCCGATCCCCGGCCCTGGCAGAGGATCTTGTTGTCCCGGCAGAACCGCACGATGTCCCAGACGATCAGGAAGTAGCCGGGAAAACCCAGTTCTTCGATGACCTCCAGTTCGTGGTCGATCAGCTTCCTGGCCTTTTCGCGGTACTCCTCGTCCTTGTTCTTCTCGTGCTCCTCCGCGCCTTTCCTGGTGAGGTACCGCAAGTAGGACGCTTCGGTATGCCCCTCCGGAACGTCGAACGGCGGCAGCTTCGGCTCGATGTGGTGGAGTTCGAACGCGCACTCCCGGCCGAGCAGCGCCGCCCGCTGCACCGCACCCGGATACCGCTCGAAGATCTCGGCCATCTCCTCCCCCGACCGCAGGAACGCCGTTCCCGCGGCGGGCAGCCAGCCCTCCATGTCCTCCATGCCTCGCCGGGCGCGGATGGCGCTGAGCGCGTCGGCGAGCGGGGCCCGCTCCGGCCGGGCGTAGTGCGCGGCCGTGGTCGCCACCGTCGGGAGCCCGAACTCCTTGGCCATTTCGCTCAACAGGTCGTTGTGCGTGCTGTCCAAGGGAAGGCTGTGGTCGATGAGCTCGACATAGACGTTTTCGCGGCCGAAGCAGTCGATGAGTTCCTTCAGTCTCTCGACGGCCGCGGCGGGGCCTCCGGTGACGAGTGCCTTGCGCACCGAGCCCTTACGGCAGCCGGTGAGCACGACGCACTTCCCGCGGACCTCTTCGGCGACCGCGCGCAGGTCGTAAACCGGCCTGCCCTTCTCCGCCCTTTCCTTCGGGGACAACGACTGCCTGTCGAAGCCGTACAGCTGACCGGCGGTGATCGCCCGGTTCAGGCTCAGGTAGCCGTCCTGTTGTTTGGCCAGCAAGAGCAGGTGCTCGCCCTCGGGATCGGCGAACCCGTTCTGCGGCCCGGACAGGCCGAAACTGAGCTCCGTGCCGAAGACGGTGTGCACACCCAGCTCCCGCGCCGCTTCGGCGAACCGCACCACGCCGTACATGCCGTCGTGATCGGTGAGCGCGATCGCGTCCAGGCCCAGCCGCGCGGCCTCCTCCACCAGTTCCTCGGGATGGCTCGCCCCGTCGAGGAAGCTGAAGTTCGAATGGCAGTGCAGTTCGGCGTACGGCACCCGGCGCGCGGTGGCCCCGTCGTCGTCGCCGATCAGCCCGGACAGGTCCGCGGGCGGCTGATAGCCCTCACGTTTGGCACTCCACGCGGGGCTGTCGCCGCCGTCACCGGGCGGGACCTCGCCGGCGAGCTCGCGGGCGAGGTCCTTCCACGGCCGCGGAGGGTTGTTCCAGCCCATCGGTCACCGATTCTCTGTCGAGCTTCTCGGCGCGGGGACGAACACTTCCGCGCGCGGCACACACGCCGCCCATGCGGTGTCCAACTCGGCACGCTGTACCGGGATGGCCGGTTCCTCCAGCCAGCGTCGCACCAGCCGCGTGTACTCCTCGTCCATGTTCAGTCGTACTTCCCTTCCAGTGTCCACATCGGATTCTTGTGGTGTTCGAAGCGGAGCAGCACCGCCTCCTCGGCGTCGGCCCCGTCGGCCAGCAGCACCTGCAACCGCATCCGGGTCCCCGACCGCGCGTGCCCCGCCCCGGCCCGGACACCGACGAACCACGGCCCGGCCCAGGCGATGACCTCGCGCGGCTCACCGCCCTCGAAACTCACGAGGAACGGCGCGGCGCTGACCCGGCGCCGCGCGGTGATCTCCACGGCGCGCCCGTTCTCGTCCAGCACCTGAGCGGGAACCGGCGGGACGAACACCGTGGCCGGAGAGGGCGACGGGAGCCTCCCTGCCCAGTTCGCGTCCGCCTGCGCCGACTTCTCCGGCCTGTCGCCCCACGGCACCAGCCGGACCCGCTCGGCGGGATCGCGGCCGCCGTCGAGCACCGCGGTGAAGACGCTCTCCGGGCCGAGCAGGCCCTGCACCCGCACCAGCGCGCGACCGGCACGCTCACCGGACAGGCCTTCGTCCTCTGTGGACGGACGCAGCACGCCCGACGCACCGGCCTGCCACAACCCGAGCTGCAGCGACCGTCCTTCGACGGTCTCCTCCGGCTCCAGCCGCAGCCGCACGACGCCGGAATTGGGGCGATCCTTGGCTTTCAGCCAGCCTTCGAACTGCCAGCGCACCCTGTCCGCGACCCCGAGCGGGGTCAGCGGTTCGGCGCACCGCCATACCCGGCCGAGTTGCTCACCGGTCTCGGTCGTCGCGTAGATGCCGAGCCGAGTGCAAGCCAGCCCGTGCGCGGCGAGCCCGGCGTGGAACCGTTCGCCGAGCCCTTTCGCCACGAACGCGGCGGCGTCGACCCGGTCGATCGGCGGGTCGAACGCCTTCGCCAGCGAGAGCTCCGGCGGAGGACGTCGGCGCGACGGCGGACGTTCGGACCGTCCTCGTGCCAGCCGGTGCGCGAGCACGCCCTCTGTCCCGAAGCGCGCGGAGACGTCGCTTTCTTCGAGCTCCGCGAAGGCGCCCAGCGTGCGAAGGCCGAGCTGCTTGAGCAAGGTGACCAGCTCGGTCCGGCCTGCTTCGGGCTGGTCCAGTTCGCGGATGGGCAGCGGAGCCAGGAATTCCGCCGTCCCACCGGGCTCGACCAGCGTCGAACGACGGGCGGCGAGCGTCGCGGCGAACAGGCCGTCGGCGACGCCGACCTGGCTTTCCACCCCCGCCGCCACGGACACCTCGTCCACCAGCCGTTCCAGGAGGCCGTGTTCACCGCCGAAGTACCCGGCCGCGCCGTCGACCGGAACGGCGACGATCCCGGGGCGCACCACCTCGACACCGACGGCCAGCTCCTCCACCGCCCGTGCGACGGACTCGAAGAGCCGGGCGTCACGGCCGTCGTCCTCACCGAAGACCGCCAGCTCCGGGCAGCAGGACTGGGCCTCGCGCCGCCGCATCCCGCGACGGACCCCGTATCCCCTGGCCACCGCGGTGCACGCGACCACGCGGTTCGCCGAGAAGACCGCGGCCGGGCGGCCGACGGGTTCACCCGCGACGGCCGCGGCGGCGACCGCCGGCCAGTCCGGGCACCACAGCACCAGCATGCGCACAGGCGGGTTCATGCCGTCCCCCACCTGGTCGCGGGGAAGTCGGCACGCTCGACTTCACCCTCGCCGGTGAACCGCAGCAAGGCCGACATCGGCCGGGCGGCCGCACCCCGGCCACCGGCCCGCACCTCGACCTCACGGGCGCGCAGATGACCCGCGCCCCCGCCGTCGAAGCCGGTCCAGCTCGAGCGACGGCAGCTCAGCTCGACCTCCGCACCGGGCCAGGACCCCAGCGAAAGCAGGACCGAACCACGGTTACGCGCGCGGGCGGACAACCGCCTCGCCACGTCGGGCCGGGCCAGCCCCGGACCGACGACCACGAGATCGAAGCCGTCGAGCAGGGCCGCGGTCACCGCCGGGAACTCGGCACCGGGGCGGGGGACCAGCGCCAGCCTGCCCACCTCGACCCCGAGTTCCGCGGCGGCGACCACCCCGAGCGCGGGCAGGCCGACCGCGACCGCCCACGCACCGCCGGCGGTCGCGGCGGCCAGCAGGGTGAGCATCAGTGACGTGGACCCCAGCACCGAAACGGTGCTCCCGCGCCGGAGCCCCGCGGCGGGCAGCAGACCGGACAACGCCGGGGACACCGGGAGCACCCTTCCCGTCGTCCTCGCGTGTTCGGCCGCGGAAGCCACGCCACTGGCCGTGCTCACTCCTGGCAAAGCCGCCAGCCTCGCCAACGGCAAGGCCCGTGCCTCGACCACCTCCGCTGTCAACGGACCCGCCTCCCCACGACATCTGGACCGTCCTTTGTGGACGGCACCGGACGCGCCACGGGGAAGGCGGCACTTCGAACGCTTGTTCGATGACTCCAGTAGACCGGGTGGCGCAGCGGTTGTCAAGCGAGCCGGGAACGATCACCGGACCTGTCACGTCCGATACCGGGAATCCCCTTGTCAGGAAAGGAACCCCGCAGTGGACGACGCTTGGCCCGAGACGGTGAACGGCTGGGAACTCGCCAGGGAAGGCCATATCGAGAACTACCGCAAACGCCTGGCCAACCAGATCACGGTCACCGCGATCTGGGAGAACGGCACCGGGCGGGGCCAGGTGGACGCCCGCACCGAGCCGCTGGGCGGCGGGCGGACCCTGACCAGCAGCCGCAAGGACTTCCGGGACAAGGAGGCGTTCTGGACCGCCGCGACCTGTGTGCTGGAGATGGCCGCGAACCTGCCGTCGCTGGGCTGGGGCACGAGCCCGGCGGACTCGGCTCTGGCCGGGACCGTGGCAGGCATGGTCGAAGCGGAACCCGGCACCAAGGGCTACCCGGAAGCGGAACTGACGTTCACGTTGACCGACGGGCACACCGTGACACTGTTCATGACCGACGAGCAGGCCTTCGACCTGAGCAACGCCATCTCGCGGCTCGACCACCACGTGTGGTCCGAAGAACGCGAAGACGACGAAGAAGATGAAGACGAGGAGGACGACGAGGACGACGAGGACGACGAGGACGACGAGGACGACGAGCCCGTTGTCGAAGAGGTGCCCGAGGTCGGCGAAGTCCGCTCCGGCCCGGACACCGGGCACGACCTGGTCACCCTGCTGGATGACCGGTTCGGGGTCACCGAGGACGATCTGCTGGCGCACGTCGACTGGTCCGCGCTCATCGTGGTGGGGGAACCCGCGGTGAACTCCCTCATCGAACGAGGGGACGAACTGACCGCCGCGGTCGCTCCGCGGTGGTATCCGGTCGTCGCGGACCGGCCCGGCGAACGCTGGGTCGTCCTGAAGCGCACGGGTCTGCACTACCACGGGGAGTGAGAAGCCTCGTGGGCCGCAGGTCCGTGAAGGCCTCCTTGGGGCACCGCATTTGCTTACCCACTACTCGGGGCTCGCGCTCTGAGATCCCCTTGGTCGTCGTGTGGCCTTAGGCGTGACACGCGTGATTGGAAGCGGAACTCGCGTGATTGGAAGCGGAACTCACGGCGGACCCGGTCACGGGCGAGATCGGCCTCCAATCACGCGAGTTCCGCGTTTAAACACGCGAGTTCCGCCTTCAATCACGCGCGACGTCCATCGACCTGGTGGTGACATCACCTCACGACCCACCCGCCAACCCGCAGGTCAGACGTAGGCACACAAATGAAGGCCTCCTTGAGGGACTCCGGGTCCCTCAAGGAGGCCTTCACGGACCGGAGAGTGCCGCGACCCATACGCCACCTTCGCCTTACCCCTCGATAACCCGGCCACTCACGACACCGGACCGTCAGGCCACGCGAGGAAGCGGCGCCGGGTGGTACCGCCGGAAACCGGGCGCGGCAGTGCCCCCTTCACCGTGCAGCCAGTCATAGAGGAAACGGAACTCCGGGCCGAACCGGTTCGCCTCGGCGTTCAGCCGATCCGGCGACGTCGACGGCCAGCGGCCGCTCTCGACGCGGTCCCGCAGCACGCGCAACGCCGTCAGTTCCTCCGCGGCGGTGTGCTGGCAGTGACCGCCCCGGTTCACGAACAGTTGCCGGATCCGCTCGGAATCGACGCGGTCGCCATAGGTCCGCTCGTGTTCGGGGGCGACGCCGTCGCCGATCGGGTGCAGTGTGACGACGGGCCGGTGACCGTGTCCGGTCGGCGTCCCGACGCGGGCGAGCCACCTGGCGGCGGCGTTGTCGGCCTTCACCCGGGGCGCGGCGGCGAGCGCGGCCAGATCGGCGCCGAGATCCAGGCCGGCGTCACGGTAGGCCTGGGTCACGAGATCGCGTTCACTGGACCGGGCGAGCAGGCCGCGGTAATCCACTCCGGTGTTCCCGGTCGGGTTCCCGCCTGCCTGTGTCTCCACATCGACCCGGTGAGCACCCCAGGAGAACTGGTCGTAGACCGCCAGGACGAACTCCGTCTGCTGACGAATCTGCGCGGCGACGTCGGCGGAACGGGGGCGGTGTGCCGTCGACCAGCCGGGGACGTCGGCGAACGCGTTGGCGAGGGCGAGCCGCGCCCGTCCATCGGGTGATTCCAACGCCTTCGCGACCACCTGATGGGCTTTCGCGAGGTTCGCCCCCGGGTCGGCGATGCGGACGACCTCCAGTTCGGGCGCCAGCAGCGTCCGGACCGTGAACCCCAGATCGAGTGCCTGCGCGAACAACGCGGAACCGCCCGCGACGGGACCGCACATCGCCAGCGTGCCGTCGATCCGGTGCGGGAGCCGCTCGGCCAGCAGGACCGAGTTGAGCCCGCCGCCGGAGGCTCCCCAGGTGAGCACCTGCGCCGGTCGGCCGATGGTGCGGTCGAACCAGGACAGCAGCGCGGTCTGATCGTGCACTGCTTCGCGGGCCGAAAAGCCGATCGGCTTGCTGTAGAGCGACGCGGCCAGCGCGTACCCCTCGCCGAGGAGAACGGGTTTCGCCTCCGCCCGGTTGGCGAGTTCGATCTCCTCGGGAACATGGCCCGGCGGATAGATCCCGTGGTTGTACAGCAACAATTTGCCGTTCCAGTTCGCTGGCACCTCGACCCGGTATCGGGCACCCTCGATCACTCCGGTGTGCACACGGACGTCGTCCGCGGCGATGGCGGGCGCGCCGGTGACGATCAGCGCGGCGGCCAGGATTCCTGTCAACGTCATGGCGAAATGCTGACAGCGCGAGACTTCGCGGGAATCCGTCGAGACGCGGCTTCTCCCCTACGCTTCCTGGCGTACGAGCTCCCCCGCCGGCTCGCTCTGACGCGCTGCCTGCCGGCGCAGGAGCTCTTCGACGGCGGAGGGAAGGGTGGTCTCGAAGTCGATGAGCTTGACCCAGGTCGGGGTCACCACGACGCGGACCATGCTGTCGTAGAGCGACCGCACGTTCGCCTCCCACTCGACACGCTGCTCGGACGTCATCTCGTAGGTGCCGTTCCACTGCATGTACTCGTCGGGGATGCCGTCGACGTGGTCCAGTTCGACGGTGCCGCGGATGAGCAGGATCTTCGGCGGGTGGGATTCGGTGTCGATCGTCAGTGCGACGGCGGGATTGCGGCGAAGCGCCGGCAACTTCTGCGCGTTCGTCGGGGTGCACAGGACGATCTCCTTGCCGTTCCAGTGGATGCCGATCGGGATCGACCGCGGCGTGCCGTCGAGCGCGGTGTAGGCCAGCCGGGCCAGGTCGCGGGCCAAGAGCTCCTGGCTGAGCGGGCGGTTCAGGATCTCGTCGATCGTGCTCTGCTGCATGTCGCTCTCCTCGGGTCGCCGCCTTCGCGGACACACCAGGGACGCCGCCGTCACCCAGGCCTCGACACTCTCGAATGTGACCTGCGTCACGTCGACTTTAGCGGGCTAAACGCGATCCGTTTGTCGAAACGGCCCCCGGCCAGGCGTCGCTCTCTTGAAGGCATACGAGAGAGGAACAGCCATGACGAAGGAATCCGAGGTCCGCTTCGAGGGCTTCCTGCCCACCACGCCCGCCGACACCTGGGCCGCGATCACCACGGGCAGCGGCGGCTGGCTCTGGCCGATCCGGTACGAACCCCGCGACGGCGGCGCCGAGTCCGGCCTCACCCCGAACGGCGGCATGGTGACCGTCTGGAAGCCGTCACAGCACTTCGTCACCTACGCCGAAGACGAGAACGGCTGGTTCAACACGCTCGAGTACATCCTCGAACCGAAGGACGGCGGCACATACCTGCGCTTCGAGCACACCACGGTCCTCGACGACTGGGACGTCGAATACGACGCGTGCGAGCAGCACACGTCGTTCTACTACCACTCGCTGGGCGAGTACCTGACGCACTTCAACCGACGTCAGGCGAAGTACTTCAAGACCGACGCGCCCGAAGCGTCCAAGGCTCCGGAAGCGTTCGAGGCCGTGCGGGCGGCCCTCGGCGCGACGGCCGTCGGCGACCGGGTGTACCTCGAAGTTCCCGGCGTCGAAGGCGTCGTCGACTACCTGACGCCGGCCTTCATCGGCGTCCGGACCGAAGACGCGCTGTACCGCTTCTACGGCCGGAACGTCTGGGGCTGGTCTGTCGGCATCGGGCACCACCTGTTCGCCGAAGACGCCGACGCGGACAAGGCCGAGGAGGCGTGGACAGCCTGGCTGAACGGCCTGTACGGCTAGCGGGGCAGTTTCTTCGCGATCTCGGCGCCGACGGACTTCGCCGCTTCGGCGGACTCTGCCGGCGGGATCGGCGAGTTCGTGAAGAACCCTTTGTCCCAGCCCTTGTAGGTGACGATGACGACGTACACGCCCTGGGTGTACCGCAGCTCGGCGCCACTGAAGGCGCTGTCGGTGTCCAGGGTGACGAGGACCGCCTTCTCCCCGATGCCCTGCACCTGCTGCTGACGCTCGGACGGCGCGGCCGACCCGGCGGACGACTCCGCCGTGCGCTTCTCGGCGTCCGGCCCCTCGTGGCGATACACCATGATCTGGAGGGAACGGTCGTGGACGTTGTCGCTCTCCGGCGGCAGCCAGGAACAGCCGTACTGCTTGATGACGGTCTTGCCCGCTTTGATCTCGTTCTCGCGGACGCCTTGATAGCTGGTGGTGACCGTCTTGTTCAGGACCTCCGGGGAGACCTGGCACTCGGCGGGCGGCTGCTGCGAGACCGGCGCCTTGCCGACCGACGAGTAGTACTCCGACGCGAAGATTCCGCCGGGGATGCCGAGCCCGAGCAGGACGACGCCGCCCACGATCAGGCCGACGATCAGCCCGGTCTTTTTCTTCTTGGGAGGCTGCCCGTAGCCAGGCGGGCCGTAACCGGGAGGCGGTCCGTAGCCGGGCTGGGGCGGGCCGCCGTAACCCGGCTGCTGTCCGTAGCCCTGCCCAGGTGGCGGGCCGAAACCCGGTCCCTGGCCGTACCCCTGCGGTGGCTGGTGCACCGATCCTCCCCTACCGATTCACGTACGTCCGGATCGCGTTCAGCGGGCTAAACGCGATCCGCGGCCAGCATGGCACGACGGCCGCGGCCGGGCACCGGAAACGTCCCCGGATCGCGATTAGGGGGCTGAACGCAAGTCCGGGCCGGATCGCGTTCAGCCCGCTAAAGGCGAGTCGGCGTCAGTGGGCGAAGTGGCGCGTGCCGGTCAGGTACAGGGTGACCCCGGCGGCCTCGGCGGCGGCGATGACCTCGGCGTCGCGGATCGAGCCGCCCGGCTGGACGACGGCGCGGACGCCGGCCTCGAGCAGGACCTCGAGTCCGTCCGGGAACGGGAAGAAGGCGTCCGAAGCGGCGACGGAACCCTTCGCCCGGTCGCCCGCCCGCGAGACCGCGAGCCGTGAGGAGTCGACCCGGTTGACCTGGCCCATGCCGACACCGACGGTCGCGCCGTCGTTCGCCAGCAGGATCGCGTTCGACTTCACCGCGCGCAGCGAACGCCACGCGAACTCGAGGTCGGCCAGCGTCCGCTCGTCGGCGGGCGCGCCGGTGGCCAGCGTCCAGTTCGCCGGGTCGTCGCCCTCGGCGGCGATCGTGTCGACGGTCTGCACCAGCACGCCGCCGGAGATCGGCCGGAACTCGATCGGATCCGGCGCCGTGATCGCGGGCAGCTTCAGCAGTCGCACGTTCTTCTTGCGCTGCAGGATCTCCAGCGCCTCGGCGTCGAAGTCCGGCGCCAGGACGACCTCGGTGAACACCTCGGAGATCTGCTCGGCGGCCTCGCGGCTCACCGGCCGGTTGGTCGCGATCACCCCGCCGTAGGCCGAAACCGGGTCGCACGCGTGCGCCTTCCGGTGTGCCTCGGCGATGTCCTCGCCGACGGCGATCCCGCACGGGTTGGCGTGCTTGATGATCGCGACGGCCGGGGCCTCGAAGTCGTAGGCGGCGCGGCGCGCGGCGTCGGTGTCGACGTAGTTGTTGTACGACATGGCCTTGCCGTGCAGCTGTTCCGCGTGCGCGAGACCCGGCCGCCAGTGCTTGTACAGCGCGGCCTTCTGGTGCGGGTTCTCGCCGTAGCGCAGCACGTCGCCGCGTTCCCACGAAGCGCCGGTGAAGTCCGGGAAGCCGGAATCGTCCGCGGGCGCGTAGACATTGGCGAACCACGAGGCGACGGCGGTGTCGTACGCCGCGGTGTGCGCGTAGGCCTGCGCGGCGAGCCGCTTGCGATCGGCCAGCTCGAAACCACCGGCGGCGACGCGGTCCAGCACCCACTCGTAGCGTGAAGGGTCGACCACGACGGCGACGCTGTTGTGGTTCTTCGCCGCGGCACGCACCATCGCCGGGCCACCGATGTCGATGTTCTCGACACAGTCCTCCGGGCTCGCGCCCGAGGCGACGGTCTGCGTGAACGGGTACAGGTTGACCACGAGCAGGTCGAACGGCGCGATGTCGAGCTGCTTGAGCTGCTCGACGTGCTCCGGGCGGTCGCGGTCGGCGAGCAGGCCCGCGTGCACGCGCGGGTGCAGCGTCTTGACCCGGCCGTCGAGGGACTCCGGGAACCCGGTGACCTGCTCGACCGGCGTCACCGGCACCCCGGCGTTCGCGATGACCTTCGCCGTTCCGCCGGTCGACACGATCTCGACACCGGCCGCGTGCAGCCCGGTGGCGAGTTCGAGCAGGCCTGCCTTGTCGGAGACGCCGATCAGCGCGCGCCGGACGGGACGCTGTCCCTGTGCGGTACTCACGAAAACCTCACCTTTCGTCCCTCGACCGCGCACCCGCTCCGGCCGAGCTTTTCGATCGTTTCCACCAGGAGCCTGCGTTCCACGGCCTTGATCCGCTCGTGCAGGACGTCTTCGTCGTCGTCGGGCTCCACGATCACCGGCTCCTGCGCGATGATCGGCCCGGTGTCGACTCCGGCGTCGACGAAATGCACCGTCGACCCGGTGACCTTGACGGCCATCGCCAGCGCGTCGGCCACGGCGTGCGCGCCGGGGAACGACGGCAGCAACGCCGGATGCGTGTTGATCACGCGGCCGGGGAACCGCGCGAGGAATTCGGCGCCGAGGATCTTCATGAACCCCGCCGAGACGACCAGGTCCGGCTGATAGGCGGCGACGGCTTCGGTGATCGCCTTGTCCCACGCGGCGCGGTCCGGATGGTCGGCCATCCGCACGATGAACGACGGCACGCCCGCGCGTTCGGCACGGGTGAGCGCCGCGATCCCGGCGCGGTCCGCTCCGACGGCGACCACCTTCGCCGGGAAGTTCGGTTTTTCGACCGCGTCGAGCACGGCCTGCAGCAGCGTGCCGGAACCGGACGCGAGGACGACGAGCTTCACCGGAGTGGGCAGGTCCAACCGACTAGCCAGAACGGGCTCCTTGCCACGGCGGTACGCACTCGGGCGTACGGCGCTTCACCTGGTCGCGACAACCCTAACGGTCGTCGCCGGGGGCGCTTTCGTCGCCGGACCCGTCGGTGGACTCGGTCACAGCGTCGTCGACGGCACCGTCCTGCTCGGGCTCGGTTTCGGGCTCTGGTTCAGGCTCGGTTCCGGGCTCGGGTTCCGCCGGGGTCTCGTCGACGTTCTCCGCCAATTCTTCGACCTCTTCGGCTTCTTCGCCCGCTTCGGCTTCGGTTTCCTCTGCGAGTTCGTCGTCTTCGGGCTCGACGGCTTCTTCTTCGACTTCGGCGATGTCCTCGGGTTCACCCGGCGGTTCGGGAGCCTCGTGCGGTCCGGCGAAGAACGCGACGAACCCGCCGGGGACGACGATCCAGCAGAACGCGATCACCGACGCGACCCCGACCGGCACGCTGACCGGGTCGAACGGCCCGTCACCGAGCCTTCCGCCGGACAGGGTCCCGAGGATGACGCAGCCGAACGCGACGAGGGCGCCCGCGACGGCGACCGCCCGCATCCGCAGCATCGGGTCTTCGTCGATCGCGCGGATCCGCCAGCCGACCAGCGCACCGACCAGCGCGGGCAGGAGCAGCAACGCCGGCCACCAGACCGCGTGGTGCGACGGGATCCCCGCCAGCACCGGCACCCCTGGCAGCTTGCCTTCCTGGTAGCCGAACATGCCGACGGTCACCGAGCCGATCGAGAAGCCCGGCCCGGTGGTGAACGACAGCGCGGCGACGACCGCGTTCGGCAGGTAGGCCACGGAGAGCACGAACATGCCGAGGCTCGCGCCGAAACCCGGCTCGAACAGACTGTCCATAGTGGACCAAGAAAGCGCGGTGGCCGCGGTGAACACCACCGCGCCACAGGCGATCAACGCGGCGAGGCCGAGCGCACCCGCCCGCAGGCCGTGGACGGCGACCGGGTCGAACCGGTCCCGCACCGCGGCCGGAAGCCCGCAGATCCTGGCGATTCCCGCGACGGCGGCGAGCCCGGCGAGGAGCCCCGGCACGCAGAACGCGGTCAGCGAGTTCACCCCGATCGGCGATCCGCCGGCCATCAGGGCGATGAACACACCGAACAACGCGTGCGCCCCGGCTATCACCGTCACCACCGGGACAGCGTCCGCCGGAGTCCGTCCGCCGAGGCGACGGGCGGCGCGCGCGGCCGTCCTCGCCACGAGCCATCCGACCACGAGGGTCGGCAGCAGCGGCAGCACGCCGAGCGGATGACCACCGAGTTCGAGTTCCACCTGCCACGAAGCGAGCCAGCCCGGGCCGGCGGCGAGCAGCGCTCCGGTGGCGGAGAACCGGGACCGGTCGGCGGCGAACGACACCACGGCGAGGACGGCCGCGACGGCGGTATAGGAAGAAAGCAGGGGCGCGCAAGCCGCGGCGAGCAACACACGAACCCGCTTCGCCCTGGACACCTCCGGCTCGGGGACGAGGTCGCTCACCGGCTCTTCGCCCGGCGGGCGTTCGTCGCGGGTGAGCAGCTTCATGATCCGCACCATGACATCCGGACTGGGCCGTCCGGGTGAGGCACGCCGCCACCGGACAGCGCACGTGGCCCAACCCACCCGGTCGGGTAACCCGGAAAAACGAAAACACCCGCTGTGACACGGAGAGTCACAGCGGGTGTTTCGCGTTCGGAAGATCAGCTCTGCTGGCCGAAACCACCGGGTGGCGTGCCCGGGTTCTGGCCCGACTCCGACGACGAGGAGGACGGCGGCTGCTGGAAGAACTGGCCCTGCTGCGGCGCGTACGTCGTGGCCTGCTGACCCGGCGGCTGCGTGACCGGCGGCTGGAACCCGCCCGGCTGTGAGAACGGGCCGGACGGCTCGCCCTGCTGCTGCCCCTGCTGCCCCTGCTGGCCCGCGCCGGGGAACGGCTGGACCTGGGTGGCGGCCGGGCCCTGCTGACCCTGCTGGCCGAACGGACCCTGCGGGCCCTGCTGCGGGAACTGCTGGCTGTACGGGGCCTGCGGCGCCTGCTGCTGCGGCTTCGCGGCGGGCAGCTTGATGACGTCGTGCTCGAACAGCAGCGCGGCGACCGCGACCAGCATCTGCAGGATGCCGAGGATCAGCACCACGGTGAGGATGCCGGGGACCGAGACCTCCTCGCGACCGCTCCCGTAGCCGATGATCAGGTCCAGTGCGCCGAACGCGCCGAGGACGCTGAACAACGCGGCGAACGGCAGCGTCTTCGGGCCACGCGGCAGCGCGTGCAGGCCCGCGAGCAGACCGCTGACCAGGAGGAAGACCGAGACCTGCCCGGCGGCGTCGGCCTCGTCGGAGAAACCGATGAAGAACTGCACCAGGCCGAGGACGGCGACGGCGAGCGCGAGCAGCAGCGCCAGGTTCAGCGGGGGAGCCTGCGACGGCGCCTGCTGCTGCGGAAAGCTTCAGTCTCCGAAGGATCAGAGGCTGTTGTACAGCTCGCGCGCCAGGACGGCGGTCTCGCTCGGGGTCTTCCCGACCTTGACACCGGCGGCCTCGAGGGCCTCCTTCTTGGCGGCGGCCGTGCCGGAGGAGCCGGAGACGATGGCGCCGGCGTGGCCCATGGTCTTGCCCTCGGGCGCGGTGAAGCCCGCGACGTAGCCGACGACCGGCTTCGTCACGTTGTCCTTGATGTAGGCCGCGGCACGCTCTTCGGCGTCGCCGCCGATCTCGCCGATCATCACGATGACCTTGGTCTCGGGGTCGGCCTCGAACGCCTCGAGGGCGTCGATGTGCGTCGTGCCGATGATCGGGTCGCCGCCGATGCCGACACCGGTCGAGAAACCGATGTCACGCAGCTCGTACATCATCTGGTAGGTCAGCGTGCCGGACTTCGACACGAGGCCGATCGGGCCGGCACCGGTGATGTCGGCCGGGATGATGCCCGCGTTCGACTTGCCGGGGCTGATCACGCCGGGGCAGTTCGGCCCGATGATGCGGGTCTTGTTGCCCGTCGCGACCGCGTGCGCCCAGAAGTAGGCCGAGTCGTGCACCGGGATGCCCTCGGTGATCACCACGGCGAGCGGGATCTCGGCGTCGATCGCCTCGATGACCGCGTCCTTGGCGAACTTCGGCGGCACGAAGATGACCGACACGTCGGCGCCGGTCTCCTTGATGGCCTCCTCGACCGTGCCGAACACGGTGAGGTCCTTGCCCTCGATGGAGACGGTCTGGCCGGCCTTGCGGGAGTTGACGCCACCCACGATGTTCGTGCCGGACTTCAGCATCTTGGTCGCGTGCTTCATGCCCTCGGAGCCGGTGAGCCCCTGGACGATGACCTTGCTGTTCTCGTTGATGAAGATCGACATCTCACGCACCTGCCGCGGCGAGCTCGGCGGCCTTGTCGGCCGCGTTGTCCATTGTGTCCACCACGGTGACCAGCGGGTGGTTCGCGTCGGCGAGGATCTGGCGACCCTCGACGACGTTGTTGCCGTCCAGCCGCACGACGAGCGGCTTGGTGGCCTCGTCACCCAGGATCTTCAGCGCTTCGACGATGCCGTTCGCGACCGCGTCGCAAGCGGTGATGCCACCGAAGACGTTGACGAAGACGCTCTTCACGTCGGTGTCGTTGAGGATGACGTCCAGACCGGCCGCCATGACCTCGGCCGACGCGCCGCCACCGATGTCGAGGAAGTTGGCGGGCTTGACGCCGCCGTGCTTCTCGCCCGCGTACGCCACGACGTCCAGCGTGGACATCACGAGGCCCGCGCCGTTGCCGATGATGCCGACCTCGCCGTCGAGCTTGACGTAGTTGAGGTCCTTCGCCTTGGCCTTGGCCTCGAGCGGGTTCTCCGCGTCCTTGTCGACCAGTGCCTCGTGGCCCGGCTGACGGAAGGAGGCGTTCTCGTCGAGGGTGACCTTGCCGTCGAGGGCGATGATCTTGTCCTGCGGGTCACGGACCAGCGGGTTGACCTCGACCAGCGTGGCGTCCTCGGAGACGAAGGTCTCCCAGAGCTTCACGACGACGTCGGCGGCTTCGTCGACGACCTTCTCCGGGAACTTGCCCGCGGTCAGGATCTCGACGGCCTTCGCCTTGTCGACACCGATGATCGCGTCGACCGGGATCTTCGCGAGCGCTTCGGGACGCTCGACGGCCAGCTGCTCGATCTCCACGCCGCCTTCGGCGGAAGCCATCGCGAGGAAGGTGCGGTTCGCACGGTCCAGCAGGAAGGAGAAGTAGTACTCCTCGGAAATGTCCGAGGCTTCGGCCACCAGCACGCGACGCGTGATGTGGCCCTTGATGTCCAGGCCGAGGATCGCCTCGGCCTTCTCGGCGGCCTCATCCGGCGTCTGGGCCAGCTTGACGCCGCCCGCCTTGCCGCGGCCGCCGGTCTTGACCTGGGCCTTGATGACGACCTGGTTGCCGATCTTCTCGGCGGTGGCCTTGGCTTCTTCGGGGGTATTTGCCACGGCACCCGGCAGAACCGGTACTCCGTGGGCGGCGAAGAGATCCCTCGCCTGGTATTCGTAGAGGTCCACTACTCCAGTCTCCTGACGACACGCCACTGTGGTGGTCCGTTTCCGGACCGCGCTGTCGGACCAGTCGAGGTTAGCGACCTGCGTAGAAGCAGGGCACTCCGCACCTGGTGAAGTCGGTCACCGTACGCGGTCAGACGGTGTTTCCACGGTGTGAGACCGCACACCGGAGACCCAGTTCGCCGCCTCTTCCAGGCTTTCGAAGGCGTTTTCGAACCCGCTCGGACCGTTACCGACCGCGAAGAGGAGAACGCCGGGAAGCGTTTCGGCGAGCCCTTCCGGTTCACTCTCGCCACGTAGGACGCCGAGGATGTCCGGATCCTCCTGTTCGACCGTCCGGACCACTTGTTCGACGGTGTCGAGACGCCCGGCGTAGACGACCTCCACTCCGTCGTCGCGCAGCGCCCTCCCGAGCGCGACCGCCGAACCGTCCGGAACGTCGAACTCGGCCAGCACGATCCGAAGGAGGCGGCGCGTCATCCGGTCCGCCGCGCACCCGCTACGGCCATCCCGGCCGCGACGAGGGAGACGAGGGCGCCGCCCAGTGCGAGCCAGAACCCGATCCCCGCCGACGAGCCGCCGTACTCCGAGCCGACGAGCGGCAGTTCCGCCGCGCGCAGCCCGAGTAGCAGCGCGGCACCGGCCAGGGCGGACGCCGCCGCGACCGGCCGCGAGCGCACGACGAGCGCGTACAGGCCGAGCAAGACCGCGAGCGCGCCGAGCAGGCCCCACGACGCCGCGCCGAAGTTCGACCACAGACCGGGGGCGGTGTAGCCGGGCGCGGTGAACACCGGGGTGCCGAACGCGGCGATCGCCAGGACCGCCGCCGCGACGACCGGGGTCAGCACGGTGCCGTTCGCCCGCGAACCGTCCAGCCCACTGTCGGTCGAGGCATCGACGGCATCGTCAGCGTCATCGGTGATATCGCGTTCCACGACGCCGGTGACCACCGCGGCGAGCGCGGCAACGGCCGCCAGCACGAGCGCGATGAACGTCCACGTGACGCCGGGGCCCGCCGAGAAGCCGACCTTGTCCGGCGACGGCACCGGGAGGTCGACCCCGAACAGCGCCGGGTCCACCGCCTTGTCCTCGGTCACGGACAAGGCCGCGCCGAGCACGGCCGCGCCCGCGAGAACCACCCCCGCCCACGTCGCCGCGACGACTCCCCTGGCGAACGCCGAGAGCCGCGGCACGAAGACGAACAGCGCGGGCACGGCGAGCACGACGGCGGCACCGAGCAGCAGCCAGCGCGCCGGCGTCTCGGGGACGGGCGTCGGACCGTTGGCCTTCAGGACCGGGGCCAGCGCACCCGCGACCGCCGCCGCGGCGGCGAGCAGCGCCAGGCCGCCGGTGGCCAGCCGCCACCAGAACAGTCCTGGCAGCCTTGCCTCGCCGGCGAGGTCACCGGTGACGGCATCGTCTGCTTCCGCGACGTCGAACCGGGTGAAGGCCAGCCCGACCAGCGCCAGACCCGCGACGGTCACCACCACCGAACCCGGCGCGACCGAGAGCCGGTCCACGACCAGCCCCGCGACCACCGCCGGGACCCCGACCGCGAGTGACGCCAGCCCGGCTCCGGCGAACCCGCCCTTGCCGACTCCCGCCGAAGGCGAACTCACGGCCACGAGCACGGTCAACGGAAGCATCGCCGCGATCAGCAGGTACCCGGCCATCGCGACCGTCGGACCCTCGAAGGCGTTCTTGGCCAGGAGATACGCGTTTCCCGAACCGAGGGGTGCGAGCAGCAGGCCGATCCCGCCCGCCACGCCGAGCACGGGCCCGAGCAGCCGCCAGCGGCGCCGTCCGTCGAGTTCACCCGCCAGTTCCGCCTCGTCACGTGCGGTCCCGGCGGCGAACGCCCCGGCGGCGAGGGTGAGCAGGTGGCCCACCACCAGCGGCCACAGCCCCGGCCCGGCCGGAGGCAGCGCGAGCAGCCTGTCGGCGAGGAACAGTTCCGGACGTGCGGCGAGGGACCCGTCCGCGAGCAGCTGCAGGTCCAGCAGCAGCCGCCCGGGCGCGAGCGCGGTGAGCCCGAGCACCAGCCCGGCCGTGAGCCCGGCGCGCCCGGTGAACAGGGCGTAGAGCACGGCCACCGCGGGCGCCAAGGCCAGCACGACCAGCAGCGGACCGGCGGTGAAACCAGGCGAACCACCCTGGATGACGGGCAACAGTGCGCCGGCGGCCAGCGCGACCGCACCGGCCGACACCAGCCCCGCCGACAGCAGGAGCGCTCGCGGGCGGGAGCCCGGTTCGCTCCGGAGAAGTTCGGCGGACGCGGTACCGGGGACGGCTTGCCCGGCGGAGTCGCCGCCAGGGTGCCGTGAGCGCGAAGTCATCGACGGCGACGCTAGCAAGCCCGGGTCGGCCGGGCCCGGCAGCAGGGGCGCCGCAGGTCTCACCGGCGTTCGACCAGACCACTGAAGACAAGCTGATGACGAGCTGGAGAGAGGCGCAGGCGAGGCGTGGAAGCGGCCTACTCCGGGTAAACCTCCTTCAACACCGTCGGGCAACCGCTTATTTCCCTCGTTTGCCCCCTTTCCGGCCCTTCGGTACCCCCGAACGGCCCCATGATCTTGTAACGCAAGTCACACGGTTGTGAGTAAACCTGGTTTAACTTTGGGTAATCCTCACTGGACAACGGCCACATCGCCGTCGCCCGATCGGCCGAGAGCGCCGTCAGATCTTGCTGTCCGGGGTGCCGCTTCGTTACTGTCCCGGGGTCCCCATTACAGTCAGATCACGAATGAGAGCACCGAACGAACCACCCCCGAGGTCGTTCACCGGGTTCCCCCGCCCGGGCTCTTGATCCGACTCCCCGAACATGGAAGGCCCCGTCTTGGCTTCACACCGCTCCCCCGGCGGCCAAGCTCCTTCCCCGGCGCTCGAGAACGCACTCGATGGTGCGGTCGTTCGCGTCCGGGGCTCGCACCGCCTGTCGCCCCCGTCCTCGGCCCTTCGCGGTCGTGTCGTGGTCGCAGCCGTCGCTGCCGGCGCCTTCGCGGCCGCCGCTGCCGGGCAGACCCTGAAGTCCGTTTCGGAATCCTCCGACGCCGCCGTCACCCCCCTGGCCAGCACCCAGGACGCGAGCGCCTCGTTCGCTCTCGGCGGTGGAGCCGGTGGTGGCGCCCCCGAACTGCTGCCGACGAGCCAGTCGACGAACGCCTCCGCCGAAGCCCAGAAGCTTTCGGAGAACAACAGCATCACCCAGGCCCGCGTCAAGCGTGAGGCCGAAGCGGCCCGCAAGGCAGAAGAAGAGGCCAAGCGGCCCAAGACCTGCATGCCGACCAAGGGCTCCTTCACCTCGGGCTTCGGCGCCCGGTGGGGTACGAGCCACCTCGGCATCGACCTCGCGGCCCCGATCGGCACGCCGATCGTCGCGGCTTCCGACGGCACGGTCATCGAGGCCGGCCCCGCCAGCGGTTTCGGTCTCTGGGTCAAGGTCCAGCTCGCCGACGGCACCGTCCACGTCTACGGCCACATGAACTCGTTCTCCGTCCGCGAAGGCCAGAAGGTCAAGTGCGGCGAGGAGATCGCCGAGGTCGGCAACCGTGGCCAGAGCACCGGCCCGCACCTGCACTTCGAGGTGTGGCAGAACGGCACGAAGAAGATCGACCCGCGCCCGTGGCTCGCCGCCCGTGGCGTGAGCGTCGGCTGACCGGAATTCCTTCCCCTTCACCACACCGGTGACACCGCCCGCGGCAAGGGCGCGCCGGGCAACGACGCTCTGGCGCGCCTTCAGGGCCTCCGCTTCCCCCTTCGAGGACACCGGTTTCAAGGACACCGACCTCGAGGACACCGGGAAGCGTCGCAGGCCATCCGGCCCGGAGCATGTGTGGTCTTTCGGGCTCTCAAAGCCCTCAAGCGACGCCGTCGGGCAGCTTTCGGACGAAGTACCCCACAGCGATCTGCCATACCGTGCAGAGACCGGCCGGGCGCCGTGCGAGCGGCCGCCATCCGGCGAAAAGTCCCCGGGAAAGAGTTCGGTACCCGGCTGGCCGCGGCCCGAACAGCCATCGCCGCGCGTGCCCGCATACGACACACCGTCCGGCCCCGTCCGGTTCGTGCGTCCGCAGTAACGCGCGCCAGGCCGCGACCAGCCTGAGTACTTCCGGCGGTTCCGGACCCCGATCCGTCCCCGCCCCTTCTTCAACACCCCGCAAGTACTCGAGTACCCCACTCGAGAGAACCCCAAACAAGACCCCGTCCACACCGTGCGCCCCCTCCTCCTGAACGGGGCACACCGGCACTTCCAGCCTACCCCAGCGCATCGAACTCGTGTTCGATGGCACAGGTATACGGGAGGGGTCCGACAGTTTTCGTACGCGGTGAAGAAACCGCAGGTCAGAGCTAGAGTTTGACCATCGGGACACTGCCGATGAGCATCAGCCGGACCTTGCCCGCGGCGCCGAAGTCGATCGTCGCCGTGGCACGCGGGCCCACGCCGTCGCAGGCGATGACGGTCCCCAGCCCGTACTTGTCGTGACTGACCCGGTCGCCGATGTCGAGTTTGAGCGCGACGGTTTCCTTCCAGCCCTTGCCGAACGGACTCGTGCCCGTCGACCTCGACGGCGAGGCGCCACCGCCACCGCGGCTGCCCCAGGTCGTCGCGGCGCGCGGCGAACCACCCGACGAACCGAAACCACCGGAGGACGAGGAAGGCGCGAGCCTGCGCCAATCGACCAGCTCGGCGGGGAGCTCATCGAGGAACCGCGAAGCCGGGTTCATCTGCGGCTGGCCCCACGCGGAGCGCACCATCGAACGGGAGACGTAAAGCCTCTTCCTCGCCCGCGTGATCGCGACGTAGGCGAGCCGGCGCTCCTCGGCCAGTTCCGTCGGGTCACCGAGCGCACGCATATGCGGGAAGATTCCGTCTTCCCAGCCCGTGCCGAAGACGACCGGGTATTCGAGACCCTTCGCGGTGTGCACGGTCATCAGCGTGACCACGCCCGCGTCGTGCCCGTCACCGTCATCGCCACCGTCGGCCGCGGGGATCGAATCCGCGTCGGCCACCAGCGAAACGCGCTCCAGGAACGCGGGCAGCGAGCCCGGCTCCGGCACTCCGGGGTCCACGGCCTCGATTTCGGGGAGTTCACCATCCGGACCGGCGACCTCGGCGGTGAACTCGGTGAATTCCCGCGCCACGGTGACCAGTTCCGTCAGGTTCTCCACCCGCGACGCGTCCTGCGGGTCGTCGGACTCCTCGAGTTCCGCGCGGTAGCCCGTGCGTTCCAGGACCGCTTCGAGGATGTCGGCGACTTCGGCGCCGCTCTCGACGACCTCGCCGAGTTCGTCCATCAACTCGACGAAACCGGTGATCGCCTTGGCGGAGCGCGCGTTCAGCAGCGGCACCTCGCCGTTGACGGCGCCGCGCAGCGCCTGCGCGAACGAGATGCGCTCGCGCTCGGCATACGTCGCGATGACCGCTTCGGCGCGGTCGCCGATGCCGCGTTTGGGAACGTTGAGGATCCGGCGCAGGCTGACCGTGTCCTCCGGGTTCGCCAGCACCCGCAGGTACGCGAGCATGTCGCGGACTTCGCGCCGTTCGTAGAACCGCACGCCGCCGACGACCTTGTACGGCAGGCCGAGGCGGATGAAGATCTCTTCGAAGACACGCGACTGGTTGTTGGTGCGATAGAAGACCGCGACGTCGGAGTAGTCCGCTTCGCCCTTGTCCGCCAGCGCGTCGATCTCGCCCGCGACGAACGCCGCTTCGTCGTGCTCGTTGTCCGCGACGTAGCCGACGATCTTCTCGCCGTCACCGGAATCGGTCCACAGCCGCTTCGCGCGCCTGTTCGGGTTTCGCGCGATGACCGCGTTCGCCGCGTTCAGGATCGTCTGGGTCGAGCGGTAGTTCTGCTCCAGCAACACCGTCCGCGCGTTCGGGAAGTCGCGTTCGAATTCCTCGATGTTGCGGATGGTCGCCCCGCGGAAGGCGTAGATCGACTGGTCCGCGTCACCCACGACGCACAGTTCGGCGGGCTCGATCCCGGCCTCGTTCGCCTCGGTGCCGACCAGTTCGCGGATCAGCGTGTACTGCGCGTGGTTCGTGTCCTGGTACTCGTCGACCAGCACGTGCCGGAACCGCCGCCGGTAGTACTCGGCGACGTCCGGATACGTCTGCAGGAGTTCGACCGTCCGCATGATGAGGTCGTCGAAGTCGAAGGCGTTGGCCTGGTTCAGCCGCCGCTGGTACTCGACGTAGACCTCGGCGACGCGGCGTTCGAGATCGTTGCCCGCGTCGGCGACCGCCGTCTCCGGAACGATCAGCTCGTTCTTGAGGTTCGAGATGTGCACGGCCAGCGTGCGCGCCGCGTACCGCTTCGGGTCGATGTCGAGATCGCGGGCGACAAGGGTGATGAGCCGCTTCGTGTCGTCCGAGTCGTAGATCGAGAAACTCGACGACATCTCCAGCGTTTTGGCCTCACGCCGCAGGATCCGCACGCACATGGAGTGGAACGTCGACACCCACATGGCGTTCGCGCGGCGGCCGACGAGGTCGCTCACCCGCTCCCGCATCTCCGCGGCCGCCTTGTTGGTGAACGTGATCGCCATGACCTGGCCGGGGTGCACGTCCCGTTCGGCCAGCAGGTACGCGATCCGGCGGGTCAGCACCCGGGTCTTGCCGGAACCCGCGCCCGCGACGACCAGCAGCGGCGAGCCCGCGTGGGTCACGGCTTCGCGCTGTGCCGGGTTCAGGTCGTCGAGCAGGTCCGCGTGCCGGGGCTTGGCCGGACCGTCCGCTGGGAGATCGAAGAGGGTGTTCATCGCCGGTCCACGCTACAGCGCCGGGCGTAGGCGGTGTTGCCGCCTGCCGTCCGACGCGCGGACGGTGTTCGCGGCGGAGGATCGGATGCCATGGACACCAACGGAATCCCCTCCCGGCTCAGGGCCGCCGACACCGACCGGGAGCGGGTCGTCTCGCTCATCCAGGCCGCCGGCGGCGAAGGCCGTCTCACCCTCGAAGAAGTAGAAGAGCGGCTCGGCACTGTGTATTCCACCAAGTACACAGACGAACTCTCCGCGCTCACGGCCGATCTGCCGAAACCCGTGCCGAAGCGGCGCCCTGTCGTCTTCGGACATCCGGCGGTGCGGGCCCACCTCGCGGTCGCCGTCGTGCTTTCGGTGCTGCTGATCGTCCGCTGGACGGCTTCGGGGGTGCCGTTCTTCTGGCCGGCGATGCCGATGTTCTGGCTGGCCATGAGCGTGCTCGTGCACGCCCGCGTCCGCGGGGCGCGCCGCCGCTTCGAGCGGGAGGACGGTTTCGCTGTGGCATAATGATCGGCATGCGGCACGTGACGCGATTTTTTTACGGGACCCGGACTCCGGCTCCCGTGATCGCATAGTGCCGAAATGCCATCACCCGAAGCCCCGGAGTCCACGGACCCCGGGGCTTTACGCTGTTCCGGGGGCCAGCAGGGAATCCGGACCGAAGAAAGGTCCCGATGAACACCACACAGAAGCCGGACGCCGAAGAACCCATCGCCACGGCCGAAGAGATCGGTGAGCTCCGCAAGGAGATCGACTGGCTCGACGGCGAGATCCTGCGGCTGGTCAAACGCCGCGTCGAAGTCTCCAAGACGATCGGTGCGGCCAGGATGGCCGCGGGCGGCACCAGGATCGTCTACAACCGTGAGATGGACGTCCTGGCGCGCTACCGGGAACTCGGGCCGGAGGGACGGCAGCTGGCGATGGCGCTGCTGAATCTGGGCCGGGGCAGGCTGGGGCGCTGAAGAGGACTTTCCCCACGTCTCACGTGGCGAAAGCACCCTTCGCGGCATGGCACGCGGCGAAGGCGTCCTTCGCCGGGGCAGACGGTGGGACGGGCCGTGACGCCCTGCGAGAGTGTCGGCCACGCGTGACTGGACGGACGCCAGGCGTGACTGGATGGACGGCACGCGTGACTGGACGGACGACTCGGCGCGGAACCCGGCCGGTGAGTGATGCGGACGTCGGCCTCACGTCACGATCTCGTGCCGTGAGGCGAAACTCAGGGTGTTCCCCGAGCCACGACGACGCGGGACAGGGCAAACTGGACACATGATTAACCTCATCGCCGTGATCATCGCGATCGCCGGTGTCCTGGCGACATTGGGCCATCTCGGTTACCTAGCCATGCTGAACAACGCGGCGGGTAAGCGCGCGGGCGGCACGCCCATCGCCCAGTACGTCAAGACACGCTGGCCGATCGCAGCGGGTACCACCGCGGCCTCGCTTTTCGCCTGGTTGCTCACCAGTGGGGGAACGACGCTCGACATCATCGCCATTTTGCTTGCAGCGGGTAGCGGGATCACCGCCACCAAAGCCCTGCAATCGACCCAGCAGAAGTACCGCAGCGGCAACTGAGCGGCTCCACCAGCACTGATAGCACTGCGTAACGTCACCGAGGCCCGTTCGGCCGCGCCCGACCGAGTGAAACATCTGCAACTTGCAGAGTGGGTGAAGACTTGCGCGTGTCGAACTTTTAGTGTGGATCCCGTGAGGACCCTTGCGTCTGGGTCGGGCGATGCCCGTATGACGCGCGGGGGCGATGGCCCCGCGCGTCCACAGTCGCATGCGCGTGCATTTGCTCACGAGAGTGCCCGGGAGTCTGCAAGCGAGGGATCCCGTGAAAGCGCTGCTCCGTTCGGCTTAACCGGTGTCACATCGCCGTCAGGGACGGCCCGCGAGGGGGTCGCTCGGACATGAACGGCTGGGCGGAACACCAAGGACGGGACGGCGCCACGCACGCGGGCCGCCACCGGGCGGGCGGTACCGAGAGCTGGACCCCACCCGTGCCGCCGAGGCGGCAGCGCCCTACCGGGCACGGGCATCACGCACAGCGTGAGTTCGCCCCGCCCTCCACCGGTTCCCTGCCGCTGCCGCCACCGCGGAACAGGAGGGCGCCGAGCCCCGGCTACGCCCCATCGAGCGGCCGTCTGCCGCTCCCCCAGCCCGCTCGCGAGGTCCACGTAGAACACCCGGCACGCCCGGCCCGCGTCGAGGTCTCGTTCACCGAACCGGTCCGGCCCTCCGCCGAGGAACGGCGCGCGAAGGCCGCCCAGCGCACGAAGGTGACGCTGACCGCCCCCGCTCCCCGCCGGCCCGAGCCGGTGGAGATCGACGATCACGACGGTGACACCGATGACGTCCGCGTCTACCTCGCCCCACCTGTCGACGGCCTCAGCACCTTCGACCTCGGCTCGGTGCCCGCCTCGGTGACCCCGCCCAAGACCTGGCGCAAGGCCGCCTGGTTCGCGGCGGCGGCGTCCGCGCTGGTCGTCGTCGGCCTGCTCTTCGCCGGTTCGTTCCTGGTCGGCAAACCTCTCCCGGAACAGCAGAGCCAAGGCGGCTGGCCCGGATACCGCGGTGGCAGCCCGCTGACGCAGGAAGGCCTCGCCGGCAATCCGGCCACGCCGCCGCAGGGCGGTGCGGCGGGCAACCCGTCCAGCTCCGAGTCCGACTCCTCCACCAGGGACGACCGCAGTTCCGCCAACTCCGGTACCTCGTCGGACAACGACGGCTCCGGCAGCAGCGAATCCCAGCCGGATTCGGGCGGGCCGGTCACGTCCGGGCGGCCCGCGCCGTCGTCGAGCGACCGGCCGCAGAAGCCGCCGGTCATGCCCGCGGACCGCACCACCACAACGTCTCCCTGGTACGCGTCACAACCGGACGCGGAGACGATGGGCGACAACACCGAAATCTTCCTCAACAACGTCACCACCGATCCCAATGAGGCCTCTTCGGTGACGTCCGGCAGCCTGAGTGAAGAAGGCGCGCAGGGTCTTCGTGAGCGCTACGCGGACGTCGCCTACTTCGAGGTGAAGAAGGTCAGCATCGACCAGCGCCGCGGCGTCACGGTCAACACCGTCGAGGTCACCCACAAAGACGGAACGAAGACCATGGAGCAGCGCACACTGACCTTCGGTGACGACGACAAGATCGTCGACGACGGCATGTAGCCGTCCGCGCACGTGCAGGTGTCTGTTCCCCTGCACGTGCGGTGCGTTGAGCGGTCGTCCCTGGTCCGGGTGGGTGACCTAAGCTGCCGTTCGTCGTATGGCGACGGCATTCCGGCGATAGAGCCTGGCCGCGAACCGTCCGCACAGGGTTACCTGACGACTGCAGGGTCCGCACCGTTCAGAAGACGGCCGCGCGGACCAGAGGCGTCGGCCGAACGGCCCAGCGCCTGCCCCGGACCAGAGCGAGGAATTTCGTGCTTGATCGACAGCGCATACGGCGTGAGGACGCCGTACGTGTCGAGGACGTCATCCCGGAAGAGATCCTGAACGACACCCGTGTGGACCGCGAGTTCCTCGAGCAGGTCTTCCGCGAGCCGCAGAAGTTCGTTCCCGCCCGCACCCGTGAAGAGCCGTCGCCGCGGCCCGAGCCCGAAGAGGACGAGCCGGAAAGCCGCGCCGCCCGGCGGGCCAAGCTGGCCGGGCTGGTGGCCGCCGGACTGCTGGTCGCGGGCGCCGTCGTCACCGCGGGCGTGCTCGCGGGCGCCCAGCCTCAAGGCACGGCGCCCGGCGCCGCCGCACCCGAGGTGGTGAGCGGGGCCGCCGCGCTCGGCGGGCTCGCCGTGCCGGACTCCACGGAGCCGCAGCGGAAGCAGGAGACGCCGACGTCCGCGGGCACCAGCACGACGCCGCAGCCGTCTTCGGGTACCGCCTCGGGCTCGCTCACGCAACAGGGTTCGACGTCCAGCAGCGCCAGTTCGCAGCCGGTCTCCAAACCGGCCGCGGTCACCACGTCCGAGGGCAAGCTCGACGCGGTCCGGAAGTTCTACCAGACCGTCGACGCCGATCCCTACGGTGCGATGTCGCTGCTCACGCCGGTATTGGCCGAGTCCGAAATGGGCAGGCTGGTCGAGGCGTGGAGCGCCATGGACGCCATCCAGATCCAGGATCTCCGTGAGCAGGCCGACGGCACCATCCTCGCCGTGGTGACCATGCGCAACGCGGACGGCGGCATGGTTCGGGTCACGCAGGTGCTGGAATTCGCCGACGAAACGACCGGTCTGATCACCGACGCGCGGCTGCTGTCCGCGCAGCACATGTGACGGACACCCCGCGTGTAACGGCTCTCCACCCAGTGCGATCAGAGTGTGCCGCGTGTGTGTGCGCAGAGTGAGCGCCTAGCCTTGTCACGAGTCGGTCTCGGAAAAGCCGGCACACAGACCACTACATGTGCATACGCTCCAACGCTGTGGCGTGCTGAAGGCCGCACCGCGTGCGCGGACGACTCCGCGACGTGAAGACGGAGCCCAAAGGGAGGTCGCGTGAGCGACGAGGGTCGCCTGGTCGCCGGTCGATATCGCATCGCCGGGCGGATCGGCACGGGCGCTATGGGGGCCGTGTGGCAAGCGCACGACGAGGTACTCGGCCGCACGGTGGCGATCAAGCAGTTGCTGCTGCAACCCGGTCTTGAGGCTCACGACGCCGAAGACGCCCGCCAGCGGACGATGCGCGAAGGGCGGATCGCCGCCAGGCTGCACCACCCGAACGCCATCTCGGTGTTCGACGTCGTCACCGACGACAACGGCCAGCCGTGCCTGATCATGGAGTACCTGAACTCCACCAGCCTCGCCCAGGTGCTGCAGGAGGAGCGGACGCTGCCGCCGACGGAGGTGGCCAGGATCGGCGCGCAGGTCGCGGCGGCGCTGACCGAGGCGCACGCGGTCGGCATCGTGCACCGGGACATCAAACCCGGCAACATCCTGCTGGCGCCCAACGGCACCGTGAAGATCACCGACTTCGGCATCTCGCGGGCCAAGGACGACGTCACGGTCACGAAGACCGGGATGATCGCCGGAACCCCCGCCTATCTGGCGCCCGAGGTGGCCATCGGCGGCGATCCCGGCCCGGAATCCGACGTCTTCTCTCTCGGCTCGACGCTCTACGCGGCCTGCGAAGGCCAGCCGCCGTTCGGCCTCAGCGAGAACACGCTGAGCCTGCTGCACGCGGTCGCGGCCGGCCAGATCATCCCGCCGCGTCAGTCCGGCCCGCTCGCCAGCGTGCTGGCCGTGCTGCTGCACCCGGAGGTGCGACACCGGCCCACCGCCGAAGAGTGCGAAGAACTCCTCGCCGCTGTCGCCCGGGGTGAAACGCCGCTGGGCGGTCCCGCGGACGAGACCGTGCTCTCCGCCCCGATCGCGGGGGCGCTCGCCGGCGCGGGCGCGACCCAGGCGCTCGACAGCGAAGCGGCCGGTCATTCGGGCTCGCTCCTCGACGAGCAGGCCGCGGCGGGTTCGTACTACGACGAAGACGACTACCACCAGCCGCCCGCGTCGGGTTACCCGGAAGACGACTACGACGGGTACGACAACTACGACGAGACGGCGTTGCTCGCCGAACGCGGCCACCCCGGCGGCGGCCCGGCGCCCACCCGCGCCGTCCCGATCCCCGCGAGCTACGACGACGATCCCTACGACGACGATTACGACGACCCGCCCCCGCCGCCGCCCACCCGCGCGCAGACCAGCCCGGTGGACGAGGACGACGAGAAGCCGGGCGCGTGGAAGAAACCCGCGATCATCGGCGGTGTCGTGGTGGTGGCGCTGGCCGCGCTAGGGTTCTGGCTGCTGAGCCCGAACAACCCGGAGACGCCCGCCCAGGTCGGGAACTCGTCGACGAAGCCGACTCCTTCGGCGACGTCATCGGCTCCCGAGACGACGGAAACGCCGACGGAGACGCAATCGGCCGAGCCGCCCAAGGAGACTCCGACCTCGTCGAAGAAGACGTCGAGCAAGGCGAGTCAGACTCAGGAACCGGATCCGCCGACGCCGACGAAGACGCCTTCGAAGACCCCGACGAAGACGTCTCCTACGACGACACCGACCACGCCGACTACGCCGACGACCCCGACCAGTCAGACGGGCGAGCCCGGCGGAGCATGATCCGAGGCTGCAATTGAGTTCTGAAGGTTCCATCGTCGGCGGCCGGTACCGCCTGGACCAGCCCATCGGGCGCGGCCGGGCGGGCATCGTGTGGCTGGCGTTCGACACACGTCTGCTGCGCACGGTCGCGATGAAGCGCATGTACCTGCCCGTCGGCCTGCCGCCGGACCGGGCGGAGCAGGCCAAGGCCGTCGTCATCCAAGAAGGCAAGGACGCGGCCAAGTTCGAGCACGCGACCGCCATCAAGGTGTACGACGTGCTGCCCGACGGGGCGGACGTGTGGCTGGTGATGGAGTACATCCCGTCCCGCGGGATGGCGACCTTCCTCGCCGAGCACGGCAGGCTGACCGCGGAACAGGCTGCCGGGCTGGGCATCGTGCTCGGCCGCGCGCTGGCCGCGATGCACGAGGCCGGGGTGGTGCACCGGACCGTCGAACCGGGCACGGTCCTGCTGGCCGACGACGGCGGCGTGAAGCTCACCGACATCGGCATCACCGGTGGCGGACCGAGCCCGGCGTACCGGGCGCCCGAGGTGGCGCGCGGCGAGCCGGCGACTTCGGCGTCCGACGTGTTCTCGCTGGGCGCGACGCTGTACACGGCCGTCGAGGGGGTGCCGCCGTTCGGTGAGGACGGTGAATCCTCGGAACGGCCACCCCAGACCGCGGGCCCGCTGGCAGGCGCGCTGCGCAAGATGCTGCGGGCCGAACCGGATTCGCGGCCGACGATGGCCGACACGGTCCGCTCGCTGAGCGCGATCACCGAGGGCAGGCAGACGGCGTTCATCCCGCCGACCGCGCCCGCCATGCCGACGGTTCCGGCCTCGATGCCGATGCCGATGAACCAGGCCCCGCAGCAGCAGCCAGTTCCGCAGTTCCCCCAACACCAGCCGCAGCAGTATCAGCCGCCGCAGCCGCAGTACACGCCGTCGGCGCAGCAGTACGCGCCCGCCGCACCGGCCGCGGCGAAGTCGCCCGACACCCGGAAGTGGCTGATCGTGGCGGGTGCCGTCGTGGCGGCGATCCTCATCGGTGTGCTGTTCGCGGAACTGTTCCTGATTTAAAGCCGCTCTCGGACCAGCGTCGCCAATTCCACCGGACGGCTGAGGTACGGGCTGTGACTCGCCCGCCAGGTCACCGTCGTTTCGCAGCGCGCAGCGCAGTGCGCCACCAGTTCCGGCGCGAGCGCCCGGTCTTCGGTGCAGGCGATGTACGTGGTCGGGGTGTCCTTCCACGCCGAGCCTTCCGGCGACTCGTCGAAGATCGTGACCGGTTCCGGGCGCAGCAACGCGGTGGCGCGCTCGACGACGGCATCCGTGCAGTCGGCGTACATGGCCTCGCGGACGGCCGCGAGGTCGAGATGGGTGAGGCCCGCGTCGTCGAAGGTCAAGGGCACCTGATCCGGTTCGCGGCCGGTTTCCTCCTTGATCCGCTCGATCCAGGACTGAGCGGTTTCCCCTGGCTCGCTGACGATCGCGGCCAGGAAGATCAGGTGTGAGACCCCCTGAAGCCCGCTCGCGGTGAGCCCGCCGAAGGAGTGCGCGAGCACCACCGGAGGCTCGGCCGCGCTGTCGACGAGTTCCTGGACGGTCCGGGTGGTTTCGGCGATCGGACGCCCGCCGAGGTCGGGGACGGTGACGTCGGCGCCTTCCCGGCGCAGGCGTTCGACGACGTCGTCGAAATGGGCGGGCTGGTGCCAAGAGCCGTGCAGGACGATCAGGGGACGCACCGGGATCCTTTCGCTGGCGGGTTCCCTGCCAGGTTGTCGACCGCCGGTGCGGCTGTTCAAGCTCAGCCGGTTTTCGTGCCCACTCGGCCAGTCCCGCTTACCTGTCCGGCCCCTTCGCGGATCGCGCTGAGGAACCGTCGCACCGCGGGGTGATCCCTGGCGTGCGCGGCCACGGCCGCGTGGATGGACCGGACCGGATCCGGACGACGGACCTTGCGGATGGCGACGCCGGGGTGCGGGGCGCCGAGGCCGAGCTCCGGGATCAGCGCGACGCCGAGCCCGGCGGCCACGAACCCTTGTGCCGTCTGGTAATCCTCGGATTCGACGACGTGGTTCGGGGCGAATCCCGCTGCGCCGCAGGCGTCGAGCAGGATGTCTCGGCAGGCGCCGGGGAGACCGTCGACGCCGACCCACGGATCCTCCGCGAGTTCGCCGAGATCGAGGACGCGTTTGCGGGCGAGCCGGTGGTTCTTCGGCAGGATCGCGCGGTACGGGTCGTCGAGGAGGTGGATGTACTCGACACCTTTGACCCGGGGGGTGCTGCTGGGGAGCACGATCATCGCGACGTCGGCCTTGCCCGACTCGATCTCGGGCATCGAATCGTCGGGCTCGACCAGTTTCAGGTCGAGACGGACACCCGGGAAGTCCCGGCGCAGCGCGGCGACGGCCAACGGCACCAGCGAGGCACCCGCCGTCGCGAAGTAGCGGATCGCGAGCCTGCCCGTGCGGCCTTCCTTGAGTTCGCTGAGCGCGGCTTCGGCCTTGGCGAGCTGCGTGCTCAGCGTTTCCGCGTGTTCGGACAGCAGCGAACCGGCGGGCGTCGGGCGCACGCCGCGGCCGACGCGCTCGAGCAGTTCGACCCCCGCTTCCCTTTCCAGGGTGGACAACTGCTGGCTGATCGCGGATGGTGTGTAGCCGAGGTTCCTGGCGGCGGCGGTGATCGAACCACTGCTGATCACAGCTCGGAGGACCTGCATGCGGCGGACGTCCAGCATGGCCCGATCTTACAGTTCTTCTTAAGCCTCCCTGCAGTTATTTTCGCTTGTCCTTACGCGTCGGCGCGGCGAAGCTGAGCCAGGCACTAAGGAGGACTGGGGTGGGCGAGACGAAGACCCTGCTGCGGATCGGCGCGCTGGCGCTCATGTGGGGATCGAGTTTCTTCTGGATCAAACTGGGGCTCGGCGCTTTCTCGCCGGTGCAGCTGGTGCTGGCGCGGGTGGCGCTCGGCGCGGCGGTGCTGATCGGGCTCTGCTACCTCGGCCGGGACCGGCTGCCGTCCGGGCGGCGGATCTGGGGACATCTGGCCGTCGCGGCGTTCTTCCACAACGCGCTGCCGTTCCTGCTGTTCGCGTGGGGTGAGCTGACCGTCGACTCCGGGATCACCGGGGTGCTGAACTCGACGACACCCCTGTGGGTGCTGCTGGCCGCGCCGATGATGGGCGCGCGGACGAAGATGACCGCACTGCGGGTCGCCGGGCTGGTCGTCGGCCTCACCGGCATCCTGCTGATCTTCGCGCCGTGGGAGGCCTCCGGCCTGGTCAGCTGGGGTGCGCTGGCTTGCCTCGCGGCGGCCGCGAGCTACGGGTTCGCGTTCGTCTACGAGGGCAAGTACCTCACCGGAACCGGCGACTCGCCGCTCGCGCTGGCAGGCGGGCAGATGCTGCTGGCGACCGGGTTCATGCTGCTCGCCATGCCGATGGGCGGTTTCGAACCGGTGCACCTGAGCACCGGCGCGATCGTCGCGGTCGTGATCCTGGGCATCGGGTCGACCGGGATCGCGTTCGCGCTGAACTACCAGCTCCTCGCGAGCGAGGGCGCCGTCGCGGCGTCGATCGTCGGATACCTGCTGCCGGTGGTGTCGGTGCTGCTGGGGGCCGTGTTCCTGGCCGAGCCGCTGAACTTCCGGGTGATCGCCGGGATGGTCGTCGTGCTGGGCGGGGTCGCGCTGACCCGGCTCCGGCCGAAGGAGCAAGGGACCTTTGCCAACACTCCGCAGGTCGAGCGCCCTCTCGCCGCCGATAAGGTCGCGCCATGACGGACACGACGACCCTGTGGCGCCCGACCGGGCCCGTCGAGCTCGACCTCGTCCGCGAGTCGGGCTGGCGCGAGTGGCCACCGCGACTGCCGGAGCAGCCGATCTTCTACCCGGTGCTGAACGAGGACTACGCGATCAAGATCGCCCGCGACTGGAACGTGCGATACGACGGCGCGGGCTTCGTGACGCGGTTCGAGGTCGAGACCTCGTTCGTCGAGCGGTACCCCGTCCAGCAGGCCGGCGGGAAGACCATCCTCGAGCTGTGGGTCCCGGCCGAGGACCTCGCCGAGTTCAACACGCACATCGTGGGGAAGATCGAAGTGACCCACGAATTCCACTGATCGCGTTTAGCCCGCTAAAGGCGACGCGACCGCGACGACGAGCAGGGCGGCCATGACCAGCTCCACCCAGAAATAGAGCCAGCTCGGGTAGAACCGCTCCGGTCGTTCCGCGAACCGCGCGACCAGCCGCCCGAAGGCCATCCCGACGAGTGCGACGGCCACCGCGATCGCGGCACCCCGCTGGATCCCGCCGACGTCGAAAGCCGCGAACCCGAGCAGCACCGCGACAGCCACACCGAAGCCGCCGTACACCGCGCGCACTTCGGTCCGCGCCGTCGCCGACTCCAGCGTGATGCCGAACGGCCGGATGAGCCGCCCCGGCGCGGCGAGCCCGAGCAGCCCCATGCCGAGGAAGAACACGGCCACCAGGCCGATGAGGACAGGCGCCACCTAGACGAGACGCCGGTCGGAAGCCCAGCGCGAAAGCTCGTACCGGTTCGAAAGCTGCGTCTTCCGCAGCACGCTCGACACGTGCGTCTCGACGGTCTTCACCGAGATGAACAGCTCCGACGCGATCTCCTTGTACGCGTACCCGCGCGCGAGCAGCCGCAGCACGTCGCGCTCCCGCGGCGTCAGCAGGTCGAGGTCCGGGTCGCTGATCGGCGCGGAACCCGGCCGGTCGGCGAAGGCGTCGAGCACGAAGCCCGCCAGCCGCGGCGAGAACACCGCGTCACCGTCCGAGACCCGCACGACGGCGCGCACGAGTTCCTTCGACGAGATCGTCTTCGTGACGTACCCCCGCGCCCCCGCGCGGATCACGGCGATCACGTCCTCCGCGGCGTCGGAGACCGACAGCGCGAGGAACACGACGTCCGGCAGTTCCGGCCGGATCCGGCGCAGGACTTCGGCGCCGCCACCGTCGGGCATGTGCACGTCGAGCAGGACGACCTGCGGCTTGGTCCGAGCGATGCCCGCGACCGCCTCGGCCACCGAGCCCGCCTCACCGACCACGCGGACGTCGTCGGTGATCGAATCCAGTTCGGTGCGCACTCCGGCGCGGAAGAGCGCGTGGTCGTCGACGAGGAAGACCTTGACCGGCTCCCGCGTTTGCTGGTTCTCCGTCACGATGCTCCCTCGCTCGCCCTGTCCCGTGAGCATAGCGACCTCACGCCGCGCCCTTCCCCGCCTTGACCGGCATCTCCAGCTGGACCTCGGTTCCTTCACCCGGTGCGGTACGAAGTTTGCACTTGCCCCCGTGCCGTTCCATCCGCCCCCGGATGGAATCGGCGAGACCGTGCCGATCGCTCGGCACGACATCGGGGTCGAACCCCTTGCCTCTGTCCCGCACGAAAACCGTCACCGCCGTCGGCTCGACCTCGGCGTACACACTGACCTCGTCGACGCCCGCGTGCTTGGCGGCGTTGACGATCGCTTCGCGCGCCGCCTGGACCAGCGCGGTCAGCGGCTCGTTCAGCGTTGCCTCCCCCACGACGACCTGCTGCACCGAGATCGCGAACGCGTCCTCGACCTCGCCGCACGCGGCAGCGAGTACTTCGGACAGCTGACCGCTGATGGCCTCTTCCTCGGTCTTCTTGTTCTTGCCGTACCCCGACGGCCCGTACAGCCAGCCGCGCAGCTCGCGTTCCTGACCGCGCGCGAGCCGGGCGACCTCACGCGGCGAATCCGCCTGCTTCTGGATCAGCGCGAGGGTCTGGAGGACCGAGTCGTGCAGATGCGCGGCGATCTCGGCGCGTTCGTCGGTGCGGATGCGGGCGGTGCGCTCGTCGGACAGATCGCGAACCAGGCGCAGCCAGAACGGGACGGTCAGCACGGCCACCCCGAACAGCGTCGCGATCACCGCGACCAGCGCGAACTTGACCTGGTCGATGCTGCCGCTCTGCAGGACGACGACGCCGATGCCCGCCATCACCAGCGCGACGCCGGCGACCACGCGGATCGCGGCCGACCAGCCCCCGCCGCCGAGGAACGCCGTGGCGACACCGCCCTTGGCGCCGAGGCGCCAGCGCCGTCGTTGCGACTCGTCGGCCTCCCGCCAGACGACGGCCGCGCCGATCATGGCGAGCGCCAGCGGAATGGCGACCCAGCCGCTGATGAAGCCGGTCAGCGTGCCGCTGGCGACGGCGAGGCCGACACCCAGCGCCATCAGGCCGAAAGCCTGCTGCTTGTCCTTCGGCGCGGATTTCTCCGGCTCGACCTCACCGGATTGCTGCTGGACGAAAACCCACAGCAGGCCGTACGCGAGAAGACCGACGCCGTTCAGCGCGGCGAGCAACGCGAACGCGGTCCGGACCCAGAGCACCTTGACGCCGAGGTGGTCGGCGAGACCGCCGGCGACACCCGCGATGGCGCGGCCGGAGCGGCGGCGGTACATCTTGGGCGGCTCGAACGGTGCCGGGGACAGGCTGCCGGCGACGGGCACCAGCGGGCGCTCGATGATCGTCGGCTTCACCTGTCCGGCGAGGTCGTTGGGGGCGGATTCCTGCACGTACTCCATGGTCACACGGAGTGGGGTACTGATCCATCGGGGAAACCCCTGACTCTTCCCGCTGGGGAAACCTCAGGGACGTTCCCGGATGTGGCGAGGGCCCGCCGGAGCGCATTCTTTGTGGCATGAGTGGGAGTGAGACACAGGTTCCGAAGCGCGGCCCCGCGGCCGGCTTCGAGGAGACCGTCAAGGATTTCTGGCGGAGCAGGCCGGTCCGCCCGGTGGCGGGCCGCAAGTTCGCCGGTGTGGCCGCCGGCATCGGCTACCGGTACGGCATCGACCCGACCGTGGTCCGTGTCGCGCTGGTCGCGGCGACCGTGTTCGGCGGTTTCGGCGTCTTCGTCTATCTGCTGGGCTGGCTGTTCCTGCCGCAGGAGGGCGACCCCGTTTCCGCGTTCGAGAGCCTGATCGGCCGGGGGCGCGCGTCGAGCTCGCCCGCGTTCGCGGTGATGCTGCTGCTCCTGCTTTTCCCCGGTCTCACCTGGACCTTGAGCGGCGGCTGGATGACCGACGGCACCGGCTTGATCGGCTTGGCGCTGATGGCCGTCGCGCTGTACCTGCTGCACCGCAACCGCGGTCAGTTCAACCGGCCGACGGTGCCCGCTCCGGCCTATCCGACGGCCGCGTTCTCGATGGCGTCGGCGTCGGCGGCTTCCACCTCGACGGCGACCGAAGGCGGCTGGGACCCGCTCGCGGCCGACCCGTCGGCTTGGGACCTGCCGAACGCTTCGCCGTCCGGTGGGCTGCCGCCGCAGACCCCTCCGCCGCCTCCCGCGCCGCCGGCGCCTCGCGGCCGGAAGTCGAAGATCGGCGCCGCGACCTTCGGGATCGCCGTGCTGGTCGGCGGGGTCGGCACCGTTCTGGGTCTGGACGGCGAGGCGTGGTTCACCCCGCAGCACGTCGTCGGGCTCACCCTTGGCGTGGTCGGTATCGGGCTGGTGGCCGGTGCGTTCGTCCGGGGCGGTCGCGGGCTGATCGGGCTGGCGGTGCCGCTGGCGATCGTCGGGATGGCGCTCACCACGGTCCCGTTCGAGAACTTCTCCGTGAAGGGCGGCGTCGGCGACCTGAAGGACACGCCGAGCCAGGTGTCCGAGGTGCTGCCTGAGTACCACCGTTCGGCGGGGAACATCGACATCGACCTGACCAAGCTGCCCGCTGGGGCTTCGGTGAGCACGACGGTCTCGAACGGAGCCGGTAACTCGACGGTGCTCGTGCCGATGGGTGCCGAAGTGAAGGTCTCCTGCGAGACGGGAGCGGGCGACATCGACTGCCTAGGCCAGTCGCGTTCGGGGGTCGGCGAGGAGGTCGTCGACTTCACGTCGCCGGGCACCAATGGACAGAAGATCACTGTGAAGGTCGAAACCGGGGTCGGGAACGTGGAGGTGCGTCGTGGCTGAGTACGACTACGACAACTACGACAGCACGCAGACTCAATCGTCGCAGCCCGCGAAGCGCGGGGTGGACGTCTTCACTCTGATCATCGGGATCGCGACGCTGCTGGTGTCGGGTTACGTCCTCTCGGACGGCGCCTCGTGGCTCCCGCAGTTCGACTTCCGGTGGGTCATGGCGGGTGGGGCGATCTTCGTCGGCGTCCTGCTTCTCGCCGCTTCGCTGCGCAAGAGCCGCCGCTAGCGGCCCCGCTCACGATCCACCCCACTCCGAAGGCCCCGGCCCCTCGCCGGGGCCTTCGCCTTGCCCGCACCCCGGAGCGGAGCGACTTTAGCCCCTTAATCGCGATCCGGCGGCCGCCGCGCTCCGACCGCACCGGATCGCGTTTAGGGGGCTAAACGCGATCCGGCCCGCGCGGGTGCCCAAGAGGCCAGAGCGCAGTTAGCGGGCTAAACGCGATCCGGTCGCCTGGGTGCCCAGGGCCTGACAGATCGCGTTCAGCCCGCTAAACGCAAGTCGGAGCGGGTGCGGTCACTCCCACTCGATGGTGCCCGGCGGCTTGGACGTGACGTCCAGTACCACCCGGTTCACCTCGGCGACCTCGTTGGTGATGCGGGTCGAGATCCGCTCCAGCACCTCGTAGGGCAGCCGCGTCCAGTCCGCGGTCATCGCGTCCTCGGAAGACACCGGCCGCAGCACGATCGGGTGCCCGTAGGTCCGCCCGTCGCCCTGGACACCGACGCTGCGGACGTCGGCCAGCAGCACCACCGGGCACTGCCAGATCTCCCCGTCGAGCCCGGCCGCGGTGAGCTCCTCACGCGCGATCGCGTCGGCCGCGCGCAGCGTCTCGAGCCGCTCGGCGTCGACGGCGCCGATGATCCGGATGCCGAGCCCCGGGCCGGGGAACGGCTGCCGCTGCACGATCGTCTCCGGCAGCCCGAGCTCCAGCCCGACGCGCCGCACCTCGTCCTTGAACAGCAGGCGCAGCGGCTCGACCAGCTCGAACTGCAGGTCGTCGGGCAGCCCGCCGACGTTGTGGTGGCTCTTGATGTTCGCCGCGCCCTCGCCGCCGCCGGATTCGACGACATCCGGGTATAGCGTGCCCTGGACAAGGAACTTGTAGTCGCCCTTGGCCTTGAGGTCGCGCTCGGCCTGCTCGAACACGCGGATGAACTCGCGGCCGATGATCTTGCGCTTCTCCTCGGGGTCGGTGACCCCGGCCAGCGCGTCGAGGAACCGGTCGCGTGCGTCGACGGTCACCAGGTTGACCCCGGTCGCGGCGACGAAATCACGCTCGACCTGGGTGCGCTCGCCGGAGCGGAGCAGACCGTGGTCGACGAACACGCAGGTCAGCCGGTCACCGATGGCGCGCTGGACCAGCGCCGCGGCCACAGCAGAGTCGACGCCGCCGGAGAGCCCGCAGATCGCGCGGCCGTCGCCGACCTGCTCGGCGATGCGCTTGACCTGGTCGTCGACGATGGACGACGTCGTCCACTGCGGCTTGATACCCGCGATGTCGTGCAGGAAGCGGCGGAGCACCTCTTGGCCGTGCGGCGAGTGGTGCACCTCGGGGTGGTACTGGACGCCGGCGAAGCGGCGCTCGACGTCTTCGAACCCGGCGACGGCGGCGCCGTCACTCGACGCGGTCACGGTGGCGCCCTCGGGAGCCTTGGTGACGCTGTCGTTGTGGCTCATCCAGGCGGGCTGGTTGCTCGGGAGGCCGGCGTGCAGCACGCCGCCTTCACCGGCGACGCGGACTTCGGTGCGGCCGAACTCGCGGATCCCGGTCGGTTCGACCGTGCCGCCGAGGGCCTGCGCGAGCACCTGGTGGCCGTAGCAGATCCCGAGGATCGGCACGCCCGCGTCGACAAGGCCGGGCGCGAGGGCGGGGGCGTTCTCCGCGTACACGCTGGAAGGGCCACCGGAAAGGATGATCGCGGCGGGGTCCTTGGCGAGGATGTCCTCGGCGGTGGCGGTGTGCGGGACGACCTCGGAGTAGACCTGCGCCTCGCGCACGCGGCGCGCGATCAGTTGCGCGTACTGCGCCCCGAAGTCCACGACGAGTACCGGACCGGTGGGACTTGGCACCTGAAACCTCCAGATCAGAGCAGTACGCTTCCCTACCATCGTCCCAGGTGGGCCGGGTCACCTCGCCGCCAACCCCCTCACGATTCAGGACAGCGGATGACCGCGAGGCGTCCTACCGTCCGGGACATGGACATCGACTGGAGCAAGGAACTCTCCGAACAGCTCGACTGGCATTGGACGCGGCATCTCCGGCCCCGGCTGGACACCCTCACCGACGACGAATACCTCTGGGAGCCCGTCGAGGACTGCTGGACGATACGGCCGGACGAGAACGGCGCTTTCACGATCGACTGGGCGTATCCGGAGCCGTCGCCGCCGCCGGTGACGACGATCGCCTGGCGGCTCGCCCACATCGTCATCGGCGTCTTCGCGATGCGGAACGCGTCGCATTTCGGCGGCCCGCCCGCCGACTACCAGACCTTCCCCTACGCAGGCTCCGCGAAAGAAGCGCTGGAGCAGCTCGACGACGCCTACGCGCGCTGGCGGGACGGCGTCCGCGGCCTCACCGCCGAAGACCTCGCGCGCCCCTGCGGCGAGGCCGAGGGCCCGTACGCGGAGTACCCGCTCGCGACGCTCGTCCTGCACATCAACCGCGAGGCCATCCATCACGGCGCCGAGGTCCTCCTCCTGCGAGACCTCTACCGGTCCCGTCCTCGAGCAGAGCGCGTTTAGCGGGCTAAACGCGACGCGCCCATACTGGGGCCAGCCGAGGAAAGGACCCCGTCTTGCGAGCGACTCTCATCTACGGCGCCGGCGACGTACGCGTCGAGACCGTCCCGGACCCGAAGCTGAGCGAACCGACGGACGCCCTCCTCCGCGTGGTCCGCTCCTGCATCTGCGGCAGCGACCTCTGGCCGTACGGCAGCATGCCCGCGCGCGACCGCGGCGTCCGGATCGGCCACGAGTTCCTCGGCGTCGTGGAGGCCGTCGGCTCCGACGTCACCACGCTCAAGCCGGGCGATCTGGCCGTCGCGCCGTTCGTCTACTCCGACAACACGTGCCAGTTCTGCCGCGAAGGCCTCCACACCTCGTGCCTGCACGGCGGCAACTGGGGCGCGAAGGGCGTCGACGCCGGTCAGGGCGAGGCCGTCCGCGTCCCGCAGGCCGACGGCACGCTGGTGAAACTGCCGCACACCGAGGACGACGACCTGCTCGCCTCGTTCCTCACGCTCTCCGACGTGTTCGCGACCGGCCACCACGCCGCGGTGAAGGCGGGCGTGAACGAGCGCACCACCGTCACCGTCATCGGAGACGGCGCCGTCGGCCTCTCCGCGGTCCTCGCGGCGAAGCGGCTCGGCGCCGAGCGCATCATCCTGATGGGCCGTCACCGGACCCGCACGGACCTCGGCCGCGAGTTCGGCGCGACAGACGTCGTAGCCGAGCGCGGCGACGAAGGCATCGAGAAGGTCCGAGAGCTGACAAACGGCGAAGGCACGCACACCGTTCTCGAATGCGTCGGCACGAAGCCCGCCTTCGAGATGGGCGTCGGCGCGGTCCGCCCCGGCGGCACGGTCAGCCGCGTCGGCGTGCCGCAGTACGCCGAGGGTCCGATCGGCCCGTCGCTCTTCCGCCGCAACATCACCGTCACCGGCGGCGTGGCGCCCGCGCGCCACTACATCCCCGAACTGCTCGAAGACGTCGTCGAGGGCCGGTATCAGCCGGGCAAGGTCTTCGACCGGATCATCGGGCTCGAAGAGGTCCCCGACGGCTACCGCGCCATGGCGGACCGCGAAGCGCTCAAGGTGCTCGTCAAGCCATAGCTGGAATACCTTGTCCCCATGGACATGATCACCCCGGAGCCGCGCCCCGCCTGGATCGCCGGACGCCCCGAGCAGGGCGCTTCGACGGTCACCGTGCATCACCCCTTTGACGGCAGCGAAGTCGCCACCGTCGCGGTGCCAGGACCGGAGCAGGTCGAACGAGCGGTGAGCGCGGCGGCGAGCGTCGCGAAGGAGTTTCGCCGTTCCTCGGCGCACAGCCGCGCCGCGGCGCTCGACCACGTTTCGCGCGTCATCGCCGGCCGGGCCGAGGAGATCGCCGAGGTCATCACCGCCGAGAACGGCAAGCCGCTCAAGTGGGCCGACGCCGAGGTGCGGCGCGCGGTGTCGGTGTTCCGGATCGCCGCCGAGGAGGCCCGCCGGTTCAGCGGTGACCTGCAGCGCCTGGACACCGATCCGGCGGGCGAGGGCAGGCTGGCACTGACCCGGCGCATCCCGCGCGGCCCGGTGCTGGGTATCGCGCCGTTCAACTTCCCGCTGAACCTGGTGGCGCACAAGGTCGCGCCGTCGCTCGCGGTCGGCGCGCCGATCATCGTCAAACCCGCGCCGCGCACGCCGTTGTCCGCGCTGATCCTCGGCGAGATCCTGGCGGAGACGGATCTGCCGGAAGGCGCGTTCTCGGTGCTGCCGCTCGGCAACGAGGAGACGTCGGTGCTCGTCGCGGATCCCCGTCTGCCGGTCGTGTCGTTCACCGGTTCGGGTCCGGTCGGCTGGTCGATCGCGGATGCCGCGCCGCGCAAGCACGTCGTGCTCGAACTCGGCGGCAACGCGGCCGCCGTCGTGCTCCGCGACTGGCCGGATCCGGAGGGCGCCGCGGAGCGCATCGCGACCTTCGGCAACTACCAGGCCGGGCAGTCCTGCATCGCCGTGCAGCGGGTAATCGTCGAACGCGAAGTGGCCGAGGAGTTCGTGCCCGCCTTGGTGGAAGCCGTGCGGGCACAGCGAACCGGTGACCCGTACGACAAGAACACCGACGTGGGCCCGGTCGTCGACGAGGCCGCGGCGGAACGGATCGTCGCCTGGATCGACGAGGCCGTCGCCGCGGGCGCGAAGATCCTCACCGGCGGCAAGCGAGACGGCGCGACGGTGGAGCCGACCGTGCTCACCGACGTGCCACCGTCCACAAAGGCCTGGGCGGAAGAGATCTTCGGCCCGGTGCTCGCCGTGTCCATTGTGGACGATGTCGACGAGGCTTTCGCTTCGGTCAACGAATCCGCGTACGGCTTACAGGCCGGCGTGTTCACGCGCGACGTGCATCTGGCCTTCTACGCGTCGACCGAACTCGAAGTCGGCGGCGTGATCATCGGCGATGTCCCGTCCTATCGCGCGGACCAGATGCCGTACGGCGGCGTGAAGGGATCAGGTGTCGGCAGGGAAGGCGTCCTCGCCGCGATGCACGACCTCACCGAGGAAAGGGTCACCGTCTTCACCGGCATCGACCTCTAGTCCGGGGTGACGGCCTGCGCGAACCCGAACACCTTGTCCGGGTCGTAGGTCTTCGCCACTTGCTTCAAGCGGGCGGCGTTGCCGCCGTAATAGGCGGTCATCCAGTCGGGCAGGGCGGGGTCGATGTAGTTGACGTAACCTCCGTCCAGCCCGAGCCCCGTCACCACTTCCGCGACGGAATCCGTTGCCACGGAACGGTTGCGCGCGTCCGCCTGGCTGTAGATCTGCACACTGCCGATCGCTTTGCGGTGCCAGAACGCGGTGGCGTCCGGGGCGATGTCGGCGACGGCGCCGCCGAGACCGTCGACCAGCAGGTCCATGCCACGCCTGCCGTCGAGGATCGACGTCAGCTTCGCGGGATCCACCGGTTCGCCGAGAATCCGCGATGAGGCCACAAAGGACTGACGGTTCTCGCTGCCGGAGAAGTACTTCATGGCGCCGAGATAGTCGAGCTGCTTGACGGAACGCGTCGCACCGGAGAATCCGTTCAGCAGCTTGCCCAAGGAAGCGGAATCGCCCACGTAGCAACCGGAAATCCGCGCGCCGACCGGAGAACCTCCAGACAGCACGACATTCGCCCACAACTCCGGCGGGGCTTCGGGAAGCCAGCGCTGCCACTCGGCGACGACATCGTCCGCGCTGCCCGCCGGGAAACGCAAGGAGAACACCGAAACGGCCGACGGCGCCGGATCCGTGCGGAAGGCGAACGAGGTGACGACACCGAAGTTCCCGCCTCCCCCGCCACGCAACGCCCAGAACAATTCGGGTTCGGAGTCCGCTGACGCCGTGCGGAGCTTCCCGTCCGCTGTGACGACCTGCGCGGACACCAGATGATCACAGGTGAGACCGTATTTTCGCGCCAGGACGCCGATTCCGCCGCCGAGCGTCAACCCGGCGATCCCGACACTGGGGCAGGAACCCGCGGGCAGGCAACGGCCGGCGGCACCGAGCGTGGCATAGACGTCCTTTAGTTTCGCGCCCGCGCCGATCACGACCTGTTCACCTTGAACGTCCACTGAGGACATTCCACCGAGGTCGATCATCAAACCACCGTCGGGAACCGAGTAACCGGCGTAACTGTGCCCACCACTGCGCGCGGCGATGGGAACCCGTCTCGCGGCAGCGGAAACGGCCGCCTGCACGTCTTCGGGCTTGGCGCATTTCGCTATGGCAGCGGGCTTGAGGCCGTCGAAGGCCGGATTGAACACGCGCTTGGCGCTGTCGTAACCGGAATCCCCGGGCAGGAGCAGCGAGACTTTGTTCCGCAACGCCGCCCAGTCCGGCGGGCCGGACGGCGGCGTGACACTGGTGCTCGGCGGCAAGGACGTGCCCGGAGCCGAGCTGGGCGCCTGCGCGGGAGGGGCGGCGGAACACGCCGTCGCGGCCGCCCCGGCCACGGTCGCGCCGGCGAGCTTGAGGAACGCCCTTCTCTCCATGCCCGTTAGACGCCCAGCGGGCGGGCAGGTTGCGGCCCTACCCCCGAAGGTGTGCGCTCACCGGCACGACCAGCGGCGTGCCGGACACCGGATCGGCCATGACCTTCGCCGTCAGACCGAAGATCTCGTCGAGCAGCGGCTCGGTGAGGACCTCCGCGGGTGGCCCTTGCGCGACGATCCGGCCGTCCCGCATCGCGACCAGCTTGTCCGCGTACCTGGCGGCGAGATTGAGGTCGTGCAGCACCATCACCACGGTGGTCCCGCGTTCGTTGTGCAGCCGGTACACCAGGTCCAGCACGTCGATCTGATGCGCGAGGTCGAGGTAGGTGATCGGTTCGTCGAGCAGGAGCAGCCCGGTCTCCTGTGCCAGCGTCATCGAGATCCACGCCCGCTGCCGCTGCCCGCCGGAAAGCTGGTCGACGACCCGGCCGGCGTGTTCGTCCATCCCGGTCAGCCGCAGCGCCCGCTCGATCGCCTCGTCGTCGGAGGACGACCACTGCCGGTACCAGCTCTGATGCGGATGCCGCCCCCGCCGGACCAGGTCGGAGACGGTCAGCCCTTCGGGCGCGGACGGCGTCTGCGGCAACAGGCCGATGATCTTGGCGACCTCACGGGTCGGCAGCTTTTCGATCCGCTCGCCGTCGAGCAGCACCGCGCCCTGCCGCGGTTTGAGCAACCTGGCCAGCGCGCGCAGCAGCGTCGACTTGCCGCAGCCGTTGGGGCCGATGATCGCGGTGACGGTCCCGTCGAGGACGTCGAGGTCGAGGCCGGTCACGACGGGCGTTTCGCCGTAGCCGAGTTCCAATTCCCGGGCACGCAGTCTGGCTTTCACGCGCGCTCCTCCTTACGGCTGCGGACGAACAGGAAGATCAAGTAGGGCGCGCCGAGGATCGCCGTCAGCACCCCGACCGGCAGCCCGGACAGGCCCGGCGTCACCCGGACGGCGAAATCCGCGCCGACGGTCAGCAGCGCGCCGAGGACCATCGATCCGAACAGCGGCGGCTGCGCCGAGCGGACCAGCCGCAAGGCGATCTGCGGGGTGGCCAGCGCGACGAAGGTGATCGGGCCGGCGGCCGCGGTGGCGACGGCGGCCAAGGCCGCGCCGAGCAGCAGCAGGGTCGCGCGGGCGGCGTCGACCCGGATACCGAGGCCGCGCGCGGTGTCGTCACCGAACTGCAGGCCGCCGATGGTGTGCCCGGCGACCAGCGTGATCGGCGCGAGCACGGCCAGTGCGAGCAGGACCGGCGCGACCGATTCCCAGCCGACGTCGGCGAGGCTGCCGACGATCCACGTTGTCGCCCGCGCGGCGTTGTCGACGTCTCCGATGGTCAGCATCCAGTAGACGAGGTTGTAGCCGACGGCCGACAGCGCGATACCGATCAGGACGAGCCGGTAGCCGTCGATCCCGCGCCGCCACGAAAGCGCGTACAGCAGGATTCCCGCGATCACGCCGCCCGCCAACCCCGCGAGCGGGACGCCCAGCGTGCTCGCCAGTCCGCTGACCTGGCCGCCGGTGCCGCCCGCGACGATCACGCCGACCGCGCCGACACCCGCGCCCCAGGTGATGCCGAGGATGTCCGGGCTGGCCAGCGGATTCCTGGCGATGGTCTGGAACAGCGCGCCGGACAGCCCGAGGGCCGCGCCGACGCCGATCGCGGTCAAGGTACGCGGCATCCGCAGGTCGAAGATGATCCCGCGTTCCCGCGCGGTGCCACCACCGAACAGCGTCTTCAGGACGTCACCGAGGCCGATGTGCGAGGTGCCGATGCCGATGTTCAGGGCCGCGACCAGCACCAGCGCGACCGCCGCGAGGGTCACGACGGCGAGTGTCCTCGGCCGGACGGTCCAGGCCGCCGGGCCGAACGAGATCACCTTGGGAGCCGTCATATCCGTGCCAAGCCCTTCTTGCGGACCAGGTGGACGAACACCGGCACGCCGAGCACCGCCAGCATGATGCCGACCTCCAGGTTGTCCGAGGCGACGACGCGGCCGAGGAGGTCCGCGGCCAGCAGCAGGATCGCGCCGAGTACCGCGGAGAACGGCACCAGCCACCGGTAGTCGGGGCCGCTGATCGCCCGCGCGAAATGCGGGACCAGCAGGCCGAGGAACGCGATCGGCCCGCAGGCGGCGACGGCGGCACCGGTCAGCAGCGTGATCGCGGCGACCCCGAGCAACCGCATGCGCCCGACCCGCCGTCCGAGCGCGACGGCGACGTCGTCACCGAGCGCCAGCGTGTTCATCCCCGGCGTGTTGATGACCGCGAGGAGCAGGCCGGCCGCCACGAACGGGGCGATCTGGCCGATCATCGCGGGGTCGCGACCGGCGATCGAACCGACGTGCCAGAACCGGTAGGTCTCCATCCCGCGGTCGTCGCCGAGCACGATCGCGGAGATGACGCCGTTGAGCAGGGCGCTCACCGCGGCTCCGGCCAGCGCGAGCGTCACCGGGGTGGCGCCGCGGCCGCCGACCGCGCCGAGCAGGAACACCACGGCGCTCGCGATCAAGGCGCCGGCGAAGCCGAACCAGATGAACGCGTACAGGTCGTCGATGCCCAGCACGACGACCGCGAGGACGACCGCGAACGCCGCGCCCTGGGTGACACCGAGCAAGCCGGGGTCGGCGAGCGGATTCCGGGTGTGGCCCTGCATGAGCGCGCCGGCCGCGCCGAGCGCGAGGCCCGCCAGTACGCCGAGCAGCGTGCGCGGGACGCGTAACGAACGGACGATCAGATGATCCGGCACACCCGTGGGATGGAAGATGGCGTCCCAGACGACACCCAAAGGAATCGAACGCGCACCGAGGGCGATGCTCGCGACGCAGATCACAGCCAGAAGTGTGACGAGCAGGGCTCCCGCTGTCGCCTTCCCAACACGAACTTCCACTGTGGACATCCGCCATCCTATGCTCCGGTTAGGAAAGCCTAACCGCACAGAAAGAGTGACCCATGACCCCACCCCGGCGCGCAGTCCTCGCCCTCGCCGTGACAGCCTGCCTGGCACTCTCCGCATGCGGTGGCGGTGAACAGGAAGCCGCTTCCACCGGCACCGGCCAAAGTGGATTCCCGCGAACCGTCGAACACGTGATGGGGTCGACCCAGATCGGGAAGCAGCCCGCCACCGTCGCGGCGCTCGACTCGAGCTACGTCGATGCCACGCTGGCGCTCGAGACGAAACTGGTGGCGTACACCAAATATCGCAACTACGACAAGCTGCCGGACTACCTTGGCGACGACCGCAAGTACGCCGAGGGCGCCAAGGAGATCGGCGCACTCGAGAGCCCGGACATCGAGCAGCTGTACGACATCAAGCCGGATCTGATCGTTTCCGCGAAGGTGCGGCACGAGAAGTTCTACGCGGAGTTCAGCAAGGTCGCACCCACGGTGTTCAGCCAGACCACCGGGGCCACCTGGAAGGACAACGTCCGGATGCTCGGCAAGGCGCTGGGCAAGGAAGCCTTGGCGGAGCAGAAGATCAAGTCCTACGAGGAGCGGGCCCGCAAGGTCGGTGACGCGGTGAAGGCGAAGCTCGGCAAGCCGGTGACAGCCTCCGTGGTCCGCTTCATCGAAGGGGAGCCGACGGTGCGGCTCTACAGCACCGCGTCGTTCCCCGGGAGCGTGATGGCCGACGCCGGGATCCAGCGTCCCGCGGGCCAGCCGGACAACAAGACGAAGATCTCCAACGACCTGAGCCAGGAGGAGATCGGGAAGCTCGACGCCGAGGCGATCTTCATCGCGAGCTACACCGATGAGACCAAGCAGGCCGAGAACCCCATGACGAAGTTCCAGTCGAACCCGCTTTGGGGCACCCTCAAGGGAAAGAAGATCGACGTCAACGACACCACGTGGTTCACCTCGGTGAGCCTGCAGGGTGCGAACGCCATGCTCGACGACATCGCCAAGCAGTTCGGCGTCGACTCGTTCCGGAGCTGATGCCGTCCTCTTTGGACGGTGCCGTCACAGCCAGCGCGGGAGCGTGGGCACGGCACCGTCCAAAGAGGAACCATCGCCGCGACCGGTGACCCAGGCCAATACCTCGCCGCGGGTCCCGGTCAACGTCGTCAGCTCCCCTTCGCTCATCCGCCACTCGTGGCGATACCCGTTGCCTTCGGCGGCGACCAGGAGCACGGCGGGCAGTTCGCCGCCGTACATCCCGATGGCGTTGCCGACGACGGTGTCGAACTCGTCGCCGAGCAGATCGGCGACGCGGGCGAAGTCGTAGCCGAAGTCAAGATCGGCGAGATGGATCGAGGTTTCGGAGAGCCGGAGCCAGAGCACGAACTCCGCCGAGATGTCACGTCCTTGCCTGGCGCGCACCCGGGCCTGCCACGCGCCGTCCGGCAGGCTTTCCGCGACCTCGACCAAACGCGCGGCGGAGCCGACGACGTCCTCGGCGATCTCCTCGACGGACCGGTACGCACCCTTCTCGATGTCGTGGTCCCTGACCGACTCACCGGCGTACATCGGCGTCTCGACACCCGATTTCGCCCAGGTGAGCAGGTTGACCAGGCCGTCTGCGTTCCGCGCCAGGTGGGACAGCAGATGCGCTCGCGTCCAGCCGGGCAGCGCGCTGGGGCCGCGCACGGCCTCCTCGTCGATCCCGCGCACGACGCGCTCCCACTCGTCATGGAGGGCGCGGACGCGGTTCAGCAGGGCGTGTGCGCGTTCGGAAGCTGTCACATCTTCGAATCTACCGTCAGGCGAAGCCTGTCCGTTGAGGGTGGCGGCGGGGTGGGGTCCGGGCTAGCGCCGAAGCGCCGCGGGCGCGTCCGCCGGAACCGACGGGTTCTTCGGTGCGATCGGTTCGAGCCGCGCGTACGGCGAGTCCTGTGACGGCCTGCTGTCCCGCTCGCCCTTGTTGGGCCAGAACGAGAAGGCCCGCTCGGCCTGCGCGGTGATCGTCAGCGAGGGGTTCACGCCGAGGTTCGCCGTGATCGCCGAACCATCCACAATGGACAGGCCGGGGTAGTTGAAGACGCGGTGGTACGGGTCGATCACGCCGTTGTCGGGCGACGTGCCGATGGGGGCGCCGCCGATGAAATGCGCCGTCAGCGGGATGTCGAAGATCTCGCCCCAGGTGCCGCCCGCCATCCCGCCGATGCGCTCGGCGGTGCGAAGGTTGGCCTCGTGCCCCGCGGGGATGAAGCTGGGGTTCGGCTCGCCGTGGCCCTGTTTGGAGGTGTACTTGCGGCGGCCGAAGAGCCCGCGTTTGGTGTACGTGGTGATGGAGTTGTCGAGGCTCTGCATCACCAGCAGGATCACCGTGCGCTCGCTCCAGCGGTAGCCGTTGAGCAGCTTCACGGTCTGGACCGGGTGCTTGACCATGAAGTTCACGGCCTGACGCCAGCGCGGCACCGTCGAATCGCCTTCGGTGGCGATGGTCTGGAGCAGGCTCATCGCGTTGCTGCCCTTGCCGTAGCGGACAGGCTCGATATGCGTGTTGTCGTCGGGATGGATCGACGACGTGATCGCGACGCCGCGGCTGAAGTTCCGTTCCTCGTCGACCGAGGTGCGGGCCGCGCCGATGATGGCCTCGGAGTTGGTCCGGGTCAGTTCACCGAGGCGCGGCGAGAGCTTCGGCAGCTTGGCGGTGTCACGCATGCCGTGGAGCAGGTTCTGCGTGCCCCAGGTGCCGGCGGCGAGCACCACCTGCGCGGCGGTGAGCTTGTGCCGGAACTTGCGCGAGGTGGTCCCGGTCTTCCTGATGCTCACCTCGTACCCACCTGCGTTTAGCGGGCTAATCGCGCTCACCGTGGTCAGGGGGATGACCTTCGCGCCGTCTTTCTCCGCGAGGTACAGGTAGTTCTTGACCAGCGTGTTCTTGGCGCCGACGCGGCAGCCGGTCATGCAGGCGCCGCATTCGGTACAGCCGGTGCGCGCCGGGCCCGCGCCGCCGAAGTACGGATCCTCGGCGCGCTCCCCCGGCTTGCCGAAGTACACGCCGACCGGCGTCGGGTGGTACGAGTCCGCGACGCCCATGTCCTCGGCGACGCCCTTCATCACGACGTCCGACGGCGTGACGCTGGGGTTGGTGACGACCCCCAGCATGCGGCTGGCCTGGTCGTAATGCGGGCCGAGCTCGGACTCCCAGTCGGTGATGTGGGACCACTGCGGGTCGACGTAGAACGGCTTCAACGGGCGGTACAGCGTGTTCGCGTAGACCAGCGAGCCGCCGCCGACGCCCGCGCCGGCGAGCACCATGACGTCCTTGAGCATGTGGATGCGCTGGATGCCGAAGCAGCCGACCTGAGGCGCCCAGACGTAGCGGCGAAGGTCCCAGGACGTCTTCGCGAACTCGTCGTCGGCGAAGCGGCGGCCCGCCTCGATGACGGCGACGCGGTAGCCCTTCTCGGTCAGGCGAAGGGCGGCGACACTCCCGCCGAACCCGGAGCCGACGACGATCACGTCGTAGTCGAAGTCGCCTTCAGTGGTGGTGTTACTGGCAGTCACACCTTGGACTGTAACCTCGGCCACCACTTCTGACCAGAGGTAAGTTACCGGCCAGTTACCTTCCACCCGGATGCGCGAACGCGGCTGAGGCATCATCGATCGGTGGATACGGATACCCCGGTGACGATCGACCTGACGCGTGACGAGCGCACGGTACTGCGCTGTGGCCTGGCGGAATGGGGTGGACCGGCCGCCTGCACCGACGACCTCGCCGTCGCGATGGGCTTCAAGGACGTGCCCGACCTCTTCGAGCAGGCGCGAAGGTTGCGCGCGGCGCTGGCCGACGAAAAACCGCTACGCGCCTCGGAATGGCGCAAGAGCCTGATCGCCACGGAGATCGTGTTCGCCAGCGACGTCTTCGGCTCCGGTATGGACTGGTCGATCACCACCGGCTTCGCGGACGACGAAACCCTCCCGATCCTGCGGGACCTCCAGCGAAAGATCGCCCGAGCGCTCGGCTCGGCCCACTACCGCCCCCGGCCGCCAGAGCGCCTTTAGCGGGCTAAACGTGACACAGGAGGGACGCCTGGGGCTGCTGTGACTCCTGGGGCACGTGAACGCAAAGCGGCCCGGATCGCGTTTAGCGGGCTAAACGCGATCCGGGCCGGGGAGCGAGCGTCAGCGGCGAACGGTCAGGCCGACCCGCTGAAACTCCTTCAGGTCCGAGTAGCCCGTCTTCGCCATCGCGCGGCGAAGCGCGCCGAAGAGGTTCACGACGCCCTCAGCGTCCGAGGACGGCCCGAAGAGCAGCGTCTTCAGGTCGACGGCGTAGTCCGGCCCCAGCGCCACGCGCGAACGCGGCAGCGACGGGTGCGCGGCCGCCGACGTCCAGTACAGCCCCTGCCCCGGCGCCTCTGAGGCGGCGGCCAGCGGCGCGCCCAGCATGACCGCGTCGGCACCGCAGGCGATGGCCTTGGCGATGTCACCGGACACGCTCATCCCGCCGTCGGCGAGCACATGGACGTACCGGCCGCCGGTCTCGTCGAGGTAGTCGCGGCGCGCGGCCGCGGCGTCGACGATCGCGGTCGCCATCGGCGTCCCGATCCCGAGCACGCTGTCGGTGCTCGTCACGCCGCGGCTGGCCCCGTGGCCGACGATGACGCCCGCCGCGCCGGTGCGCATCAGGTGCATCGCGGTGCGGTAGTCGCTGACGCCGCCCGCGATCACCGGGACGTCGAGCCGTCCGATGAAGTCCTTCAGGTTCAGCGGCTCGACGTCACGCTGGACGTGCTCCGCGGAGATGATCGTGCCCTGCACGACCAGGATCTCGACACCCGCCGCGAGCAGGTCCGGCGTGAGCTCGGCGGCGTGCTGCGGGCTGACCCGCGCGGCCACCGTGACCCCGGACTCGCGGACGGTCTTGATCGCCTCGGACAGCAGGTCCAGCCGGATCGGGGCGGAGTGCAGTTCCTGCAGCTCACGCACGATCGCGGTCGGGTCCTCGGTGTCCTCGGCCGCCCGGACGAGGCGGAAGATCGCGTCCTCGACGTTCGGGTGCCGCGCCCACAGCCCTTCGGCGTTGAGGACGCCAAGCCCGCCGAGCTCGCCGACGGCCACCGCGGTTCCCGGCGACACGATCGCGTCGGTGGGGTGGGTGACCAGCGGCAGCTCGAACCGGTACGCGTCGATCTGCCAGGCGGTGGACACGACCGACGACGACCTGGTGCGCCGCGACGGCACGATCTCCACGTCATCGAGGTCATACGCCCGCCGCGCGGTGCGGCCCATGCCGATCTCGACCAGATCCCGCACGTCAAGTCCCTTCTCACCGACGACCGTTACACCCCATTGTCGCTAGGCCGCGTGGGTGACCTGCGCACGGGGCACCCGAACCGGGCCCGAAGTCACACCGGCCCCACGTGCCCCACCTGTTTCACGTTTAGCCCGCTAAAGGCGCTCGGGTGGGGCACGTGGGACTCGAGGGTCAGAAGGAGACCTTCTCCACGGAGTCGGTCCGGAGGACGGATTCCTGCGAGAAGGCCTTCTTGTAGTCGGTCCGGATCTCTTCGATCTCGCGGTTCGCCTCGCGGTCGGTGAACGGGTACACGACGATGATCACCTTCGACCTCTCCCGCGAGATCACCCCGTCCGAACTGCGCCACTGGCCGCGCCCGGTCAGCTCGGTGAACCCGTCCGGGAACCTCGGTGTGACGGCCTTGTCGGTGAACGCGGCGAACTCGGCGTCGGTCAGCTCCCCGCCGCCCGGCTTCGTCGTCCCGAAGTACAGCTCGGTGCGCTTCCACAGCTCACCCGGTGACGCCTGGAGAGCGGCGGCCTCGGGTGCGGAAGGCGCCGCGGAAGCGGTGGGGACGGCGGAAGCCGCCACTCCGCCGCCGAGCCCGAGGGCCGCGGCGGCGAAGACGGCCAGCGCGGTGCGCCGCGAAGTAAAGGACATCGGTTCCTCCCAGGGAGACTTGATCAGCGGACCAAGTCTCCCGAGAACGGAACCGAACGCGTAAGCGTCCTAAAGGGCGGACTACCGGGTGGTGTAGTTCGGCGCCTCGACGGTCATCGTGATGTCGTGCGGGTGGCTCTCCTTGAGCCCCGCCGCGGTGATCCGCACCAGCTGCGCCTCCTGCAGCTCGGGGATCGTCGACGCACCCGCGTAACCCATGCCGGACCGCAGCCCGCCCACCAGCTGATGGACGACGTTCGCGAGCGGCCCGCGGAACGGGATCCGCCCCTCGATGCCCTCGGGGACCAGCTTGTCCTCACTCAGCACATCGTCCTGGGCGTAGCGGTCCTTCGAGTAGGACTTCGCCTGGCCGCGCGACTGCATGGCGCCCAGCGAACCCATCCCGCGGTAGGTCTTGAACTGCTTGCCGTTGACCAGGATCAGGTCACCGGGCGATTCGGCGGTGCCCGCGAGCAGGCTGCCGAGCATCACGGTGGACGCGCCGGACGCGATCGCCTTCGCGATGTCGCCCGAGTATTGGATGCCGCCGTCGCCGATCACCGGGATCCCGGCCGGGCGCGCCGCCTGGTCGGCCTCGTAGATCGCGGAGATCTGCGGCACGCCGACCCCGGCGACGATGCGGGTGGTGCAGATGGAACCGGGGCCGACGCCGACCTTGATCCCGTCCGCGCCCGCCTCCACCAGCGCCTGCGCGCCGGCCCGGGTCGCGACGTTGCCGCCGACGATGTCGACGGTGTCGCCCAGTTCCTTCTTCAGCAGCGCGACGGTCTCGACGACGGCGCGCGAGTGCCCGTGCGCGGTGTCCACCATCAGCACGTCGACCCCGGCGTCGGCCAGCGCCATCGCGCGCTTGTGGCCGTCCGGGCCGACGCCGACGGCGGCACCGACGATCAGGCGGCCGTTGGTGTCCTTGGAGGCGTTGGGGTACTGCTCGGTCTTGACGAAGTCCTTGACCGTGATCAGCCCGCGCAGTTTGCCTGCCCCGTCGACGATCGGCAGCTTCTCGATCTTGTGGCGGCGCAGCAAGCCGAGCGCGGCCTCCGCGGTGACGCCGACCTGCGCGGTGACCAGCGGCGGCTTCGTCATCACCTCGTGCACCGGGCGGGTGTGGTCGACCTCGAACCGCATGTCGCGGTTGGTGATGATGCCCACCAGGTTTCCGGCCGCGTCCGTCACCGGCACACCGGAGATCCGGAACCGCGCGCACAACGCGTCGACCTCGGCGAGGGTGTCCTCGGGCGAGCACGTGACCGGGTCGGTCACCATGCCGGCCTCGGAACGCTTCACGACCTCGACGGCGGCGGCCTGGTCGTCGATCGGCAGGTTGCGCTGCAGCACGCCCATTCCGCCCTGGCGCGCCATCGCGATCGCCATCCGGCCTTCGGTGACCGTGTCCATGGCGGCGGAGACCAGCGGGATGTTCAGGGTGACGTTGCGGGAGAGCCGGGTGCGGGTGCTGACCGCACTGGGCACCACGTCGGACTCGGCCGGCAGCAGCAGCACGTCGTCGAAGGTCAGCCCGAGCATGGCGAACTTGCTCGGGACGGGGGCAGTGACGCTGTCGCTGGTCATAGCAGGCGAACGGCCTTCCTAGCGGTGACTAATGGGGGCCGCCGTGGCTGTTGGCATCACGGCGAGGGCCTGCCCCTCATGATATCCGGGCCGGGCGGCCGCCCGGCCCGGGTGGGCGCCCGGTAGCGTGCAGGCGTGCCGCAAGATGCGTTGCCCCCAGACCCGTTCGCGGATGACCCGGACGACCCGGCCCGCGCGTTCATCGACGACGCTGACCGGCTCGACGAGCCGATCAGCGACGACGAGCGCACCGAGTTGCTGGCCGATCTCTCCGATCTCGCCGTCTACCAGGCGCTTCTCGAACCGCGCGGAGTACGCGGGATCGTGGTCGACTGCGGTGAATGCGACGAACCCCACTACCACGACTGGCATCTGCTGCGCGCCAGTCTCGAGCAGCTGCTCGCCGACGGCCGGATGCGGCCGCACGAGCCCGCGTTCGATCCGAACCCCGGTGACTACGTGAGCTGGGACTACTGCCGCGGGTTCGCGGACGGTGTCACCGCCAACGAGAGCGCCTACTGATCGCGTTTAGCCCGCTAAAGTCGCTCGACTTTAGCGGGCTAAACGCGATCTGAGCCGCATAACGAAAGGGCCTGGTGAGAGCGATCTCACCAGGCCCTTCGGCGTCTTCGGGGTGCTACGTCGTCTCGCCTGCGGCGGGCGCCTGCGCTCCGGCACCGGGTGTCGGCTCGTTCCGCGAGCCACCGGGATCGTTCCCCGAGGCCGGCGGTGTCGTCGACGTCGTGGGGGGCGGCGGTTCGCTGGACGAGGTCGGCGGAGTCGGCGAAGGAGTCGTGGTGCCCGGCAGACTCGTGCCGGGGTTGCCGCCTCCTGGCAGCGACGTCGGCGGGGCGGTCGGCTGCGGGCTGGGCGGAGGCGTGGTCGTGACCGGAGTCTGCGACGGTGACTGCTGATCCGGCGGCAGCGGCTGCTGCCCAGGGTTCTGCAGCTGAGCACTCAACTGGCGGTGCTGTTCGAGCAGCTGGTCGCGGTTTTCTTCGTCGGTCACCTGGCTCAGCGCGGCCTGTGCCTCGTCGAGCGCCTTGCGCGCGTCGTCGAGACGTCCACCGGCGAGCGCTAGGTTCGCCTTTTCGAGATCGAGTTTGGCCGCCGCGGCGGCCTCGACCGACCGGGCGTGGTCGGCGTAAAGCACCTTGGTCAGTCCCCAGAGCGTGTCACCAGGCTGCGCGTCCTTCGCGGCGAGACCGGTACCGGCGAAGGCGATGGCCAGGACGGCCGCGGCGGCGGCCACCGGGACCAGCAGCCGGCGTCTTCCCCCGTGTTTGCGGGCGAGCGCGGCGGTCTTCACAGTGACGACGGCGGTGTCGACGTCGACGAGTTCCGCGAGCGGTTCGCTGTCGATGTCACGCCGCCAGGCCAGCAGCAGCGCGTTCAGCTCCTGATCGCCGAGGTCGTCGGCCATCTTCGGATCCGAGCCACCAAGGGCGTCGAGCAGCGCGTCATCGGCCTGGACGGCCGACAGATCAGCTGCGAACTCTGCTTCCGAGGGCGTCAGCCCTCTTTCGAAAGCCGTCAGTTCACGATCGGTCTCGGGGGAGAACCGATGGTCGCGATCGGTCACTCAGATCACCTCCTCAGCGGCCAGAACCTTACGTAGGCGCGCGAGGGCGCGATGCTGAGCCACCCGGACGGCGCCGGGAGTGGACCCCACGGCATCGGCCGTCTCTTCGGCGGACAATCCCACGACCACCCGCAGGACCACGATCTCACGCTGTTTGTCGGGAAGTACGCGCAGCAGCTGCGACATGCGCTCGTTCAGCTCGCCCTGGAGGGCACGCTGCTCGGGGCCGACGCCGCCCTCGATCTCGTCGGGGACTTCGGCGACCGGCTCGGCACGGTTGCGGGCCGCGGCGCGATGCGCGTCGGCCACCTTGTGCTGGGCGATCCCGTAGACGAAGGCCAGGAACGGGCGGCCCTGATCACGGTACGAAGGCAATGCCGTGAGCACCGCGAGACACACCTCCTGAGCAACGTCGTCTGCGGAAGCGAACGAACGCTCCTGCCTGCCAACCCGAGCGCGGCAGTACCGCACTACCAAAGGACGGATGGCCGCCAGCAACCGCTCGACCGCTTGAGGATCACCCTCAACAGCAGCGGCGACCGGCTCATCCAGTCCGTCCCCCACATTGGCCATCGCAGACAACAGTCCCAGTGTTACGTATAGGCGTGCAAAGAGTCCGGCGTGTGACTTCGGAGACCACTACCGGTGACAGCTACCGTACCGCCCGGGCCCGCCGCCTTCGCTGACGGCCGTCATCGGCGCGCCGCCCTTCCGGCGAGCGCGCTGAACCCGGGTCTTCCTGGTCCCCTTCGCTCGTAGTCGAACTTTCAACGAGCCGGAACGCAGTGGGGTACGACGGTCCACCCTGAGGCGGACACGCTCGGGCCAGGGTGCCCGAGCGGTGAGGATAAATGCGCCAAGCGTGACGGGGAACACAGGTACGGGCCAGGGGTACACCCCCCGGCCCGTTCGTCACCCGTTGTGCAATCTCAGCAATGAAAACAAGAAAGCGTTGTCAGGAAACAAGTCCACGGCGGAATCCGTGGGCGACCGCCTGTGCGCGGTCCCGAACGCCGAGTTTGCGGAACAAGCGGCGCGCGTGGGTCTTCACGGTGTCTTCGGACAGGTACAGCTCGCGGCCGATCTGTCCGTTGCTCTTGCCCTGACTCATCCCACGGAGCACCTGAAGCTCGCGCTCGGTGAGCTGAACGCCGGGGTCGGACGGCTGACGCGGCGCCGGCACCGAGGTGCTGGCGAGCGTGTGAGCCAGTGCGGCGACCAGCTCGGGACGCGAGGCGTCCCAGCGCAGGTAGCCGCGGGCACCGCCGGCGATGGCCGCGGCGATGCTGCCCGCGTCGTCCGGGGCGCCGAACACGATCACGTTCGCTTGGGGGTTCGCCGAGACGAGCCGCCGGGTGGCTTCGACGCCAGTCGGGACAGCGCGCTGGGTTCCGACCAGCACGACGTCGACCGGCTGACGGGAGTACCGGGCCAGCAGCTCGTCACCGTGCGCTACGCAGTCGATGCGACTGACCCCTGGGACCGCGGACATCACTCGAGTGAGCCCTTCGCGGACACTGCGTCGGTCGTCGCAGATCAAGACCGTCGTCACGGGGTTTCCTTCCTGCAGCCGGGTGACATTCCACTTCCCCTATCGGACGCTTTAGCCCGAACCTTGACACGATCCGGTGGCTTTTTTTGAAAGTTCTTAGCCCGGTTGCCGGAATGGGCCCTCCAACAGGCTAGACGCCCTCAGCGGGGGACCCACGGAGATTCCCGTGCGAGCCGCCTCCCGCAAGGATCTGCGTGCCGTAACACTGCGTGCAACAGTTCGGCCGCTCTGAATCGATACTCATCGGCGTGTCCTGCCGAGAAGTCGGCCGACACCAGGCATGCCACCCACAGAAGTGAATTGAATTCGTATCTCTCGGCGGTTTCGCGAGCGCTCTCGACCAGCACTTTCGCGCGGTCCCGCTCAGCGGAACCGGCATTCACGATCGTCACCCCGAGTACAAGCTGTGATTTGACGACGTGCCGGGACGCGCCCCTCGCTCGCGCCGTTTCCAGCGCCATTTCCGCAGGTGCGATCCCCGCATGGGAAATGTTACTTGCCAGTTCGATTTCCGCGCTCACCCAACCGGCCCTGGTCCGGGTCCGCCAGTCGCCGGTGTGCGCGCCCGCACGGGCCAGCAGCCGGCGGGCGGCGGTCAGCCTGCCGCGCCCGAGATTGTCGGCCGCGAGACCCAGGAGCGCGTCCGCCCGCGCTCCCTCGGCGTCCAGACCGTCGGGGTCTGGTTCACCTCCTGGCTCCGAGATCGCCAGCGCGAGCGCTTCACCGTCGAGGACGAGCGCCGCCGCGTGCCCACCCAGCTGCCGTCGATGCGACGCCAGCGTGCTCGCGGCCAGCGACGCGACCACCGGATCCTTGCCCGCGCGCAAACCGTTCAGCAGCGTGGCCGCCGCCGCGTACCGGCCGCGGCCACCGAGCCCGATCGCGGCCAGCAGCCGTCCGCGAGGCGACGCGGGCACCGCGAAGGAGTTCGGCGGCACGCCGTCGCCGAACGCGGCGGACCGCAAGGACGCTTCCATACGTCCTTTCTATCGCCTCGCACCGACAAGAACATGCTCGATCCGGTCGGCGGCGGTCGTCAGTTCGCCGAGCAGTTCGATCTTGTCCGGGAGCGCGGCGGGATCCCAGCCCGGACCGCAGGCGAACATCCTGCTGCGCTGACGGCCGCGCGAGACCCTGGCGAACAGGCGCGGATCCGCGGTCGCACGCCGTCCCGACCACAGCACGACCGCGGCCGGGACACTGCGGCGGACCGTCACCGCGAGCACCTCCGCGGGCAGGGAGGCGCCGAACAGCTGGGCACCGATCCGGCGTCCCGCGAGCGCCGCGGCGAGCGCGTACATGGGCAGGTTGTCACGCTCGTCCGGCACGCAGGTCAGCAGGACCGGCCGCTGGTTACGTGGCTCGCGGAGCACCGGCGTCGCGCGGACGAGGGCGGCGTACACGCACTCGGCGAGCAGGTACTCGACCTCCGCGCCGGCGCTGACACCGCGCCAGCGCGCGCCGAGCGCTGTCAGGACCGGCGACACGACGCCGGTCCAGGCGGGCAGCACACCGAGTTCGCGGATCGTGTCGGCGAGCATGCGCTGCACCGCGCCGAAGTCCATCGCGAGCGCGGCCGTGCTCAACCGCCTGGCGAGCCGGGACGGGACGTCGTGATCCTCGGCGGGCGGCGCGGCGACCCGCTCCTCCACTTGGACCACGGCGGTCTCCGGAGGCTCCGTAGCTGTCCGGGGCATCTGCTCAAGCGCGTACTTCGCCGCTTCGGCCGTCGAGGCGCCGCGGAGCAACGCGCGCTGCATCAGTTCGAGACGGCCGATGTCGGAGCTGCCGTAGCGGCGGTGGCGGCCGTTGGTGTGGCGACTCGGTCCTACGCCGTATCTGCGGTCCCAGGTGCGCAGGGTGGACGGTGCGACCCCGAGCCGGCGAGCGACCGAGGCCACCGGCAGGGTGGGTTCTTCACTGCTGATCCGAGATCCCACTCGACCCAATATCCAGGCAGGCAGGGACCGGGGCAACCGGAACGGAAAGTACCGCTCACACATCCGGGGGATGCCTAACGGCTGAATCGTCTTGAATCTCTTGAACAAGTATTGGCGCGCTTCTAACGTTACCGCCGTTGCACCGAATGGAGTATCCGCAGCGCAGCAGAGCAGGTAAACGCTTCGACCGGATGACGGAGGCGGTCAGGATGGCGGACACACGCAGGCTCCCGGGGCCCAACGCGGATGTATGGGACTGGCAGCTCGAAGGGTCGTGCCGAGGCATGGACAGCGCGTCCTTCTTTCACCCTGACGGCGAGCGCGGGCCTGCCAGAGCCCGCCGCGAGGCGAGGGCCAAAGCCGTGTGCCTGGCCTGTCCGGTACTGGCCATGTGCCGGAACCACGCGCTCGCCGTGCACGAGCCGTACGGGATCTGGGGCGGACTGTCGGAATCGGAACGCGAGCACATCATCAAGGCGGACAAGCGCACATTGAGCATGTCGAACGGCTGATCCGGCCGAGTCGGCGACGCGGAAGGGCGGCATCCGGGTGGGGTGCCGCCCTTCCGCGTCTCCGGGCACCGGAGCGCGGTTAGCCCGCTAAAGTCGCTCCGGCCGGGCCTGAGTGCCCACCTCGCCGGATCGCGTTTAGGGGGCTAAACGCGCTCTGTCCGGCCGCCGCGTCTCCGGGCACCGGAGCGCGGTTAGCCCGCTAAAGTCGCTCCGCCCGCGGTCACGCTCACCTGCCGGCGGATCGCGATTAGCCCCCTAAAGTCGCTCCGACAAGGGGGCCCGGGACAGCAAAACGGGGCGGCACTCCGGAGGGAGTACCGCCCCGCTTCGAGGGGTGGAACTAGTGCGCGTGGCCGTGACCGGCCGCGGCGGGCTCCTCCTCGACCGGCTTCTCGACGATGGAGCTCTCCGTCGTGAGCACGAGCCGGGCGATGGAAGCGGCGTTCGCCACCGCGGACCGGGTCACCTTGACCGGGTCGACGATGCCGGCGGCCAGCAGGTCGGTGAGCTCACCGGTGGCGGCGTTGAAGCCGTGTCCCCAGCTCTGCTCCTGAACCTTGTTCACGATGACCGCACCCTCGTGGCCCGCGTTGGTCGCGATCCAGAACAGCGGGGCGGACAGCGCGTCGCGGACGATGCGCACACCGGTCGCTTCGTCGCCCTCGAGGCCGAGGCCGCCGTCGAGCTCCTTGACCGCGTGCACGAGCGCCGAGCCACCGCCGGGCAGGATGCCCTCTTCGACGGCCGCCTTGGTCGAAGCCACGGCGTCCTCGATGCGGTGCTTCCGCTCGTTCAGCTCGGTCTCGGTGGCCGCGCCGACCTTGATCACCGCGACACCGCCGCCGAGCTTCGCCAGCCGCTCCTGCAGCTTTTCGCGGTCCCAGTCGGAGTCGGTGTTCTCGATCTCCTTGCGGATCTGCGAAACGCGCCCGGCGATGTCGTCCTTGGTGCCGGCACCGTCGACGAGCGTGGTGTCGTCCTTGGTGACGACGATCCGGCGGGCGTTGCCCAGCTGGGCGAGCGTGGTCTCGGACAGCTTGTGCCCGATCTCGGCCGAGATGACCTCGCCGCCGGTGACGACCGCGAGGTCGTCCAGGAACGCCTTGCGGCGGTCACCGAAGAACGGCGCCTTGACCGCGACGGCGGTGATCGTCTTGCGCAGCGAGTTCACCACGAGGGTCGACAGCGCTTCGCCGTCGACGTCCTCGGCGATGATCAGCAGCGGCTTCTTGGCCTCGACGACCTTCTCCAGCACCGGGAGCAGGTCGGCCAGCGCCGAGATCTTCTCGCGGACGATCAGGATGTAGGCGTCCTCGAGGATCGCCTTCTGCTCCTCCGGGTTGGTCGCGAAGTGCGCCGACAGGAAACCCTTGTCGAACTGCACACCCTCGGTGATCACGAGCTCGGTCGCCAGCGTGGACGACTCCTCGATCGTGATGACACCGTCTTCGCCGACCCGCTCGACGGCCTCGCCGAGCAGGGCGCCGATAGCCGCGTCACGCGAGGTGACGGTACCGACCTGGGCGATGTTGTCGCGGCCCTTGACCGGGGTCGCCTTCTCCTTGAGCACCGCGATGACCTTCTCCGCGGCGGCCTCGATGCCGCGGCCGACCGCGGTCGGGTTGGCACCGGCGGCGACGTTGCGCAGGCCGACCTTCACCAGCGACTGCGCGAGCACGGTCGCGGTCGTGGTGCCGTCACCGGCGACGTCGTTGGTCTTGGTGGCGACGCTCTTGGCGAGCTGGGCGCCGAGGTTCTCGAACGGGTCGTCGAGCTCGATCTCACGAGCGACGGTGACGCCGTCGAGGGTGATGGTCGGGCCACCGAACTTCTTGTCGAGTACGACGTGGCGACCGCGCGGGCCGAGGGTGACCTTGACCGCGTCGGCGAGCTTGTTCACCCCGCGCTCGAGCGCGCGACGAGCGTCCTCGTCGAAACTGATCTGCTTGGGCATGGCGTGTTCCGCTTACCTTCCAGTTCTAAAGCTCGGAAAACACGAACGCCCCGTTCCCCGGCAATGCGGGGCCCGGGGCGTCATGCGCTGAGAGCGGACGTCAGTTGATGACGGCCAGCACGTCGCGGGCGGAGAGGATCAAGTAGTCCTCGCCGTTGTACTTCACTTCGGTGCCGCCGTACTTGGAGTAGATGACGACGTCGCCGACGGAAACGTCGAGCGGGACACGGTTGCCCTTGTCGTCGATGCGGCCCGGGCCCACGGCCAGAACCTTGCCCTCCTGGGGCTTCTCCTTGGCGGTGTCGGGGATGACGAGGCCGGAAGCGGTCGTCTCCTCGGCCTCACTCGTCTGGACAACGATCTTGTCCTCGAGCGGCTTGATGTTCACGCTCACCGGGTTGACCTCCACGGTCGTCGAAAGCGTTGGCAGGATGAGTTACGGCTCCTACCACCCCCGCCGTCGCGGGTGCCGGGGCGTGTTCGGGCCGTGCAATTAGCACTCTAGCCATGTGAGTGCCAGCTTCGCAAGGAGGGTCCTCTCACGTTGCTTCCGAGCTCCTGACCGGCCCTTTTGCTCCGCCGGACCACGACGGATCGCGTTTAGCCCGCTAAACGCAAGTCGGCCAGATCCGTCACCAGGGCGTCCGGGCTGAGAGCGGCGAGGGCCCTGCGCTTCGCCGGCGTCGTCGCGAGAGCGATCGAAGCGACGCCGGCGGCGCGAGCGGCCAGGATGTCCGCGGCCGAGTCGCCGACCATGACGCACTGCCGAGGTGACGTGCCGAGAGCCCTTACCGCGGCATCGAGCAGCATCGGCTGCGGCTTCAACCGCGCGGGGTCGCTCGTCGTCCGCGCGCTGATCCCGCGAACCTGCTCGGCGAGTTCGTGCAGCGAGAGGAACGACCGGATCGCGTCGACGGAGTTGTTGCTGACGATCGTCACCGTGAACCCCTGCGCGACCCACTCGCGAAGGACTTCCGCGACGCCGGGCGCCGGCGAGATCAGCGCGACGGCCTCCCCTTCCAAGCGGCTGAGCTGCCGCTCGACGACATGCGCGGTGTTCGGACCGCACGAGGCCGCGTATCGGAGCACGTCGAACGGATCGGCGGAGGCGTTCACGTCCGCGGGCAGATCGGGTCCGACGAGACGCTTGAGCCTGTCCGCCACCTCGCTCGACGGCAACCTGGCGAACACGTCGCACACCGGACCGTCGAAATCGAGGAAGACATGGTCCTTCTCCTGCAGAAGCTCCTCCACCCCAGCCATGCCCCCATCCTGCCACCGGAGCGCGTTTAGCCCCCTAATCGCGATCTGGAGGGACCTTACGGAGCAGGCCGCTTTCTGGTTAGGTTCCGACCATTGGGGTCGGTCCTGTTCAGCAGACCTAGTCACTGGGGGTTTACGCCCATGCCGCGTCCCTTCCGTCCTATCGCCCTCGAACCGCTCCGGCGCCGGTCCAAACGGACCGCCGGACTCGCGGTCCTCGCTCTCGCCGCCGGCCTTCTCGCCGCCGTCCCCGCCGAAGCCGCCCCTGCGGATCAGCAGCGTCAGCGGGACTTCGCGGCCGCCGCGCAGGAGTTCGGCGTTCCGGAGAACGTCCTTCTCGGCGTGTCGTTCCTGGAGTCGCGCTGGGATTTCAACGCCGGCACTCCGAGCACGTCCGCCGGTTACGGCCCGATGCACCTGACCGACCTGCGCGAAGCGGGCACGGGCACGCATCACGACGAGGGTGAGGAGGATCCGCGCGGAGACGACGCCCGCCGCGCGAAACTCCCGGTGACACCTGCGCCGAAGCCTCCCCCACCGGGCCTCCAGACCATCGACGAAGCGGCCTCGCTGATCGGGCAGGACGTCGCGACGCTGCGCACGAACACCACCCAGAACATCCGCGGTGGCGCCGCTCTGCTGGCGAAGTACCAGCACGAAACCGGCGACTGGAAGGCAGCCGTCGCGCGCTACAGCGGCGCGAAGGACGCGGCGGGAGCGCAGTCCTTCGCCGACGAAGTCTTCGACACCATCTCCAAGGGCGTCAGCCGGACGACCGACGACGGTCAGAACGTCACCCTCGCCGCGACACCGACGAGCCCCGTGCGCACCCAGGCCGGCAACCCGAAGACGGAGTGCCCGAAGACGGTCTCGTGCCTTTCGGTGCCGGCGCCGTACCAGGAGTTGCCGGACAACGACTACGGCAACCACGACAAGGCGGACCGGCCGAAGAGCCAGAAGGTCGAATACATCATCATCCACGACACCGAGGGCTACTGGGACACGGCGATGGACCTTGTCACCGACCCGACGTACGTGAGCTGGCACTACACGATCCGCTCGTCCGACGGCCAGATCGCGCAGCACGTGCCGACCAAGGACGTCGCCTGGCACGCCGGCAACTGGTACGTGAACGCGAAGTCCGTCGGCATCGAGCACGAGGGCTTCGCCGCGAAGGGCACTTGGTACACGGAGGCGATGTACCGCACCTCCGCGAAGCTCGTCGGCTACCTCGCGCGGAAGTACGACATCCCGCTCGACCGCGCGCACATCCTCGGCCACGACAACGTCCCGGGCACGATCCCCTCGACCATCAAGGGCATGCACTGGGATCCGGGCCCGTACTGGGACTGGGCGCACTACTTCGACCTGATGGGCGCGCCGCTGTCCGGTTTCGGCCGTCCCGGTTCGCCACTGGTGACCATCACGCCGGACTTCGCCACGAACCAGCCCGCCTTCACGGGCTGTGAGACCGCCGGAAAGCCTTGCCCGGCAAGGGGTTCCGGTTCGGTCGTGCTGCGTAGCGAGCCGACCGACTCGGCGCCGCTGCTCAAGGACATCGGCCTGCGCCCGGACGGTTCGGCGAGCACGATGGCCGTCTCCGACATCGGCAGCCGGGCGGAGACCGGCCAGCGGTACGTGGTCGCGGAGCGGCGTGACGGCTGGACGGCGATCTGGTACCTCGGCCAGAAGGGCTGGTTCCGCGACCAGCGCACGACGAGCCCGGCGTTCGGCCTGGTCGTCATGCCGAAGCCCGGACTGGCGACCGTGCCGGTCTTCGGGCGCGCGTATCCGGAGGCGGAGGCGTACCCGGCGAACGTGCCGGTGCAGCAGGTCGTCCCGCTGCCGTACACGTTCTCGGCCGGGCAGCGGTACTCGCTCGGGAACATGCTCGGCTCCGAGTACTACTCGGCGACGACGTTCGACCCGGCGAACCACGTGGTCGTCAAGGGCAAGACCAGGTACGTCCAGATCCAGTTCGGACACCGGATCGCCTTCGTGAAGGCGGACGACGTCCGCATCCTCCCCGCCGCCTGACCCTCGCGCGGATCGCGTTTAGCCCGCTGAACGCGATCCGCGCGGAGCGGGTCAGGAGTCCAGCGCGACCTTGACCCCGGGGGCGTGCTCGGTGTTCCGCCGCGTCTTCGACCAGCCGTTGCGGCCGCGCACCAGCCGGAACAGCGCCCGCCACGACGTGATGTAGAACGTGTAGATGTACAGCGCGTAGGCGAAGCCCATCCCGAGCCCGCGCAGGAGATTGCGGCTCTTCAGGCATTTGAACTCGTAGATCGGGCCCCACACGATGAAGGGCAGCAGCCCGAACGAGCCGTAGATGGCGAACAGGATCCACGCGCCGTCGTCGGCGAACCACGTCCACATCCGCGCCGGATCCCCCGCCGTGGTGAACAGCAGCAGGATGAACGGGATCGGGTACAGCAGCGAGCCGAGCAGCTGCATCCACGGCTGCGCGAGGTAGTACATCATCTCCGCCGCGCCCAGCGTGCTCACATGCGGCGAATCCCAGATCCGCCGGAGATACCGCGAGCACTGCATCGTGCCCTGGCCCCAGCGGGTGCGCTGCACCAGGAATCGCCGCAGGCTGTACAGGCCTTCCTGCTGCACATGGGAGTCCGGCGTGTACCCGGTCCGCCAGCCCGCGGTCAGCAGGTGCACGCCGAGTTCGAAGTCCTCCAGCAGCGAACCGCGCCACGGCTGCCCGTCCTCGCCCGCGATCGAGTCCAATGCGGACAGTCGCGTGAACTGGCCGTTGCCGCCCATGGAGATCGTGCCGGTGAACCCGCGCGAGGTCTGGATCGCCGCGATGGCCGTACGGAACTCGAGATCCTGCATCTGGGCGAGCTTCAGCCCGAAGGCGCGCGAGAACCAGTTCTTCCCCGGCGGGCGGGTGCCGGCGTTGCCCATCCGGACGTCGAGTTGCACCGCGCCGATCGTCTCGTCGCCGAAGAGATGGTCCGCGGCGCACACTTCGAGGCAGTTCTCCGCCGGACGGCCGTCGGCGTCGACGACCACGACGACGACGTCGTCACGGCTCGCGTCCGGGCCCATCCAGTCGTTGAGCGCCTGGTAGGCGGCGTTGAGCGCGTCTCCCTTGCCCGTCCTCGCCTCCGGACGGCGCCGGGGAACGAGGTGCAGGTACGGGTCGTAGCCACCGTTGCGCCGCCAGATCGACTTGACCACGCGGGCCGTGCGGTCCTCGGAGTCGTCGTCCACGACCCAGACGTGCGCGTGCCGGAACGTCGAACGCAGGTACCGCACCGTTTCGCGGATGACGGTCTGTTCGTCCCGGCACGGGACGAAGAAGTGCCAGGTGAAGTCGGCGGCGTCACCGACGGGCGCGGGTTTGCGCCGCAGGTACGGCACGACGATCACGACCACGTACACGATGAACGCGACGCTCATGGTGAGCGCGAAAGCCTGCGTGATCGCGAGCAGGATCTTGATCGAGCCGCCGCCCATCAGGCGGTCCCGCGCTCGGCCCGCGGCTTGCGGGTGCTCAGCCAGACGAACAGCACGAGGGCGACCGCGCCGCCGATGACGCTGACCATCGAGCCGAGCAGAGTGTGCCCCCAGTAATAACCTTCGTCGATTCCCATCATGTTCACGAGCCCCACGATCGCCAAAACCCTCATCTGATTGACAAGAATGACGACGATCGCGGAAATCGCCAACGAAGAGAACAGCCTCTTCGCATTTTTGGGACGGAAATACAACATGACGGCGGTCACCAGCAACAGGGGTAGCAACATGAATGCCGAAGAGCATTCCGGCGTCATTCTTAACCCGAGTGGAGTATCGCCGGACAACCCAAAGTAGACCGTTTCGCGTTCACCGGCGACAAAGACACCCGAAGTGGTGATAACCCTCAGTATCAGCCCGGAAAGCTGCACTTCGAACACCCGGTACAGACGTTCGGCCAGCACCAGGCCGACCGCGACAGCGATCACCGCCAGCACCGCCATACGCAGCGGAAACCGGCTGGAACTCGGTAAAGGAGTGCTCGCAACGGCCACGGTGACCCTCTCAGGAAAGGCGCAGCAGACGACGGGATTCGGCGAAGCGGACAGAGACCTCGCCGACGAGAGTAAGACAGCGAGAACCGGCCCTTCCGACCGGGGTTCACGTTTCGAACGTGATCAAGAGCCCTTTCGGCACGATCGTGGAGAAACTGACTAGGCCGAAAGGGTGACACCTTCGGCGACCTGCGATAAATGACCGCAAGACCACCTGATCCGGTGATCCTCGCAGTTTTCCGTTCAATTTGGGAAACACTCGGCGATAGACGATCCGCGAGCCGAGTCAGGCCAGTTGAGGATTCGTCCGCGACGGTTGTGCCCGAGTGCCGACCGCAGTTGAGAGAAACCCCCACGAATCAATTCGGAGGACCAGTTGAAGAACACGCACCTCTTGCGACGAGGCGGATTGCTCGCCGCTGTGGTGGCGAGCGTGGCTCTCGCCGGTGCGGCGCCCGCCTCGGCGGCCCCCGGTGACGGCTCCGCGTATGGCGTCAAGGTCGATGTGAAGCTCCTCGGCCTCGACGCGGTGAAGGCCGGGCCGCTCGCCGAGGCGAAGACCTCCGGGCCGACCGCCAACAGCCTCGCGAAGGTCGACCTCACCGGTGTACTCACCGCGGGCGCCATCAACACCGAAGCCAGACGTGACGACAACTCCGGTGCGGTGACGGCCAAGGCGAGCACCGCCGATGTCGGCCTGCCGCTGCTCAAGGGCGCGCTCGGCAATGTCGGCATCAAGGTCGTCGAGGCCACCTGCACCGCGACCCAGAAGGGTGTGCAGGGCGCGACGAACCTCGTCGGCGCGAACCTCGGCAGCGCGGGGACCGTCGACTCGACGCCCGCGCCGAACACGCAGATCAAGGTCGGTCTCGGCACCGTCAACGTCGCGACGATCATCCTGAACGAGCAGATCAAGAACAGCGACGGCAGCCTCACGGTCAACGCCGTCCACGTGAAGCTGCTCGGCGATGCCCTCACCCCGCTCGGTTCCGGCGACGTGATCGTCTCGTCGGCCACCTGCGGTCCGGCGGGCCTGCCCGTGCCGCTCGCTTCGGGCGCGGGGCTGTGGATCGGTCTCGGCCTGCTCGGTGCCGTCGCCGTCCCGGTCGGTATCCGCGTCGTTCGCAACCGGCGTCCGGCGACCACCGCCTGACCAGGGTGAAGTGAGGTCGAAATGTACAAGTTGCCTGGCGCCGGAGTCGGCGTCGCCGGTGGCGGGGTGGGTGCCCTCGCCGCCACCGGGGCCGATGTCGGCTGGTGGCTGGCCGTCGGGGTGATCCTGCTGGTTCTCGGAACCATCGCGGTCATCGCCGGCTACCGCCGCACGAAACGGCTCGGCGAAATGGGGAGCTGACGCTTCCCGGACGGACCGGCCGCCGGCGTGTGCCCCTCGTGCGCCGGCGGCCGCCACCCGCGTTTTGCGGGACAATCGAACTCGTGGATGAGGAGCGCGAACGCGTGGATGTGATGTTGCTGGCCGGGACGCGCCCGGAGGCGGTCAAGCTCGCGCCGCTGGCACTGGCTTTGGCGGAGCACCCGCGGCTACGGCCCTTCGTCGTCCACAGTGGACAGCATCAGGGCATGGTCGAACAGGCGCTGATCCCGTTCGGTCTGCCTGTCGACGCCTGGCTCGACATCCCGCCGCGCGCCACCGGAAGCCAGGCGGAACTCGTTTCCGGGGTGCTTCCCGCGCTCGACGAGCTGCTTCGGCGGGTCGCGCCCGTGGCGGTCGTCGTCCAGGGTGACACGACGACGGGACTGGCGGGCGCGCTCGCCGCGTTCTGGCTGGGTATCCCTGTCGTGCATCTGGAAGCGGGGTTGCGCACGCACGACCTCGCCGCGCCGTTCCCCGAAGAGGGGACGCGGCAGATGATCTCGCGCATCGCCGCCCTGCACCTCGCGCCGACGCCGTCTGCCGCGGCCGCGCTGCGCACGGAAGGTGTTCCACGCCAACGGATCGCCGTCACCGGCAACACCGTCGTCGACGCCGTGATCGCGATCGCCGAACGTGATCTCCCGGCGAGGGACACCGCACTCGCGTTGCTGGAGATGGAGATCGCCGAAGCGGGCGAACGCCTCGTCCTCGTGACGTCACACCGGCGCGAGTCCTGGGGCGAGCCGCTGAGCCGCACGCTCGCGGCCATCGAACTGATCGTCGCGGAGCACAGCGACGTCCAGGTGTTGTTCCCCGTGCACCCCAATCCGGACGTGCGGGAGCAGGTCGTGACCGCGCTCGGCGGGACACCGCGGGTGACGATCACCGAGCCGCTCGAATACCCCGATCTCGTGCGCGCGCTGCGGCTCGCCGAGCTCGTCCTGACCGATTCCGGTGGTATCCAAGAGGAAGCACCGACCTTCGGCACGCCCGTCCTCGTGCTCCGAGACGTCACCGAAAGGCGCGAAGCCATCGAGGCGGGCTGCGCCTGGCTGGTCGGGACGGACACCGGCCTCATCGCCGACACCGCGGCGAAGATCCTGCGCGGCGATCTCCACCCGACGCACGCCGGAAACCCTTACGGGGATGGCAATGCCGCCGCGTTGTCGGTGGCGGCGCTGGAGGAGCTGCTCAACCTCGCCCCGGCGCCGCGCACCGCCGCCGAATCGCGCTAGATCGAGACGATCTGGACCGGCAGCGCCGGATTGGCGGAGAAATCGAGCGACGCCCGCGGCCGTCCGGCGGCGACCACGTGGGCACCGAGCGCGGCGATCATCGCGCCGTTGTCCGTGCACAGCCGCGGTCGCGGGACGCGCAGGGTGATCCCGGCCTCGGCGCAGCGCTCGGCGGCGAGTTCGGACAGCCGTGAATTCGCCGCCACACCACCGGAAATGACCAGCGTGTCCACTCCGTGTTCTTTGGCCGCGCGGATCGCCTTCATGGTCAGGACGTCGGCGACGGCTTCCTGGAACGACGCGGCGACGTCGTCGACGGGGATCTCCTCGCCGCGGCGTTCGGCACCTTCGACCCAGCGCGCGACCGCGGTTTTCAAGCCGGAGAAGGAGAAATCGAATTTCGCGTCACGCGGACCGGTCATCCCGCGGGGGAACGCGATGGCCGCGCCGTCACCGTTCTTGGCGGCCTTGTCGATGGGCGGGCCGCCTGGGTACGGCAGGCCGAGGACGCGGGCGACCTTGTCATAGGCCTCGCCCGCCGCGTCGTCCACAGTGGACCCGAGTTCGGTGATCTCGGACGCGATGTCGTCCACCAGAAGCAATTGCGTATGGCCGCCCGAAACGAGCAGGGCGAGGCAGCGGTCGGGCAGCGGCCCGTGCTGGAGCGTGTCGACGGCGATGTGCCCGGCCAGATGATTGACACCGTAGAGCGGGATGTCGAGCGCGGCGGCGTACGCCTTGGCCGCGGCGACGCCGACCAGGAGCGCGCCGGCGAGTCCTGGTCCGGCGGTGACCGCGATGGCGTCCACATCGGACAGTTTCAGCCCGGCCTTGTCGAACGCGCGCTCGACCGTCGGGACCATCGCCTCCAGGTGCGCGCGGCTGGCCACCTCGGGCACGACGCCGCCGAAACGGGCGTGCTGGTCGACGCTGGAGGCGACCTCGTCGGCGAGGAGTTCGACCGTGTCGTCGTCGTGCAGGCGGACGAGGCCGACACCGGTCTCGTCGCACGAACTCTCGATGCCCATGATGATGCGCGGCATCAGCCCGCCACCTCGTCTCGGACCTGGGCCCGCGGGCGGGCCATCGTGTAGGCGTCGGCGCCGGAAGGCTGGTAGTAGCGCTTCCGGAGGCCGATACGTTCGAAACCGTGCCGCTCGTAGAGCGTGATCGCCGCTTCGTTGTCGGTGCGGACCTCGAGGAACACCGGTGCGGCGAGTTCGTCCGCGCGGTCGAGGAGCGCCTTCAGCAGCGTGGTGCCGATGCCCTTGCGCTGGTGATCTGGGTCGACACCGATCGTGTGGATGCTCGTCTCGTAATCGCCGCGACGGCCGACGACGGCGAGCCCGGCGTAACCGATGACCTCGTCGCTTTCATCCGGACGGGCGACGAGATAGTGGCCGCCGGCGTCCAGTTCGGCGTGGAAGGCGTAGGCGGTCCACGGCGAATCGCCGGGGAAGAGGATCTTCTCTATCTCGACACAGCGGGAGATATCCTTGCGGCGTAAGGGTTCCAGCCTCACGGCGTGGTCACCTTCTTGCGCGCGGCCGGTTCGACGGCGTCCGGGCGGCGGAGGTAGAGCGGGGTGAGCGGGGCGGGCTCGTGGTCGAAGTCGGCCGCCTTGACCAGCCCGATGGGTGACGGGAAGCGCGGCTCGATCGGCTGGACGCCCAGGGCATCCGCGTAAAGAAGGGCGCCGTCCCCCGCCGCGACCTTGATGGTGGTCTCGAGCTCGGCTGGGCGCTGAACGTGCGGCCCGTCGGTGCGAGAGCCGTCAGCCGCGTACGCAGCCCAGTAGACCTCGCGGCGCCTCGCGTCGGTGAGGACGAGGAAGGGCGCTTCGCCGGGAGCGACGTCGGCGGCGATCGCGTCGAGACTGCAAACCGGGTGGGCGGGGATGCCGAGGGCGTGGGCGAGCGACGCGGCAGTGGCCATTCCGGCACGAAGGCCGGTGAAGGGACCTGGGCCGACGCCGCAGACGATGGCGTCGAGGTCGCGAAGCGTGACGCCCGCGGCCTTGACGGCTTCGAGGGCGTGGGGCGTGATCAGCTCGCCGTGCGCGCGCGGGTCGACCGTGACGCGGTCGCCGCGCGACTCGAGGGCGTCGCCGTCCAGGGCGACGAGGCCCGCGGTGACCGCCGGGGTCGAGGTGTCGATGGCCAGTACCAGCACGGTTACCCAGCCTACGACCAGCGCCCCGGATCGCGTTTAGCGGGCTAAAGGCGATCCGGCACCGGGGCCGCTCCCCTGCCGCCGGATCGCGTTTAGCCCGCGAAAGTCGCTCCCGCCCTCCGGACCGCCAGAGCGCGATTAGCCCGCTAAAGGCGCTCCGGCGGCAGGGTGTGAAGCAGGTCGCAGGGGTGCGGGTGGGCAGCGCGGTACGGTCCTGCGAGGGCCACGTGCCCCGGCCGGCGAAGTCGAGCAGGAGGTCACACGGTGCCCGATCGGTTGTTCCCCACGCTGGCGAGCGGCTCCGGCAAGGAGGCGCTCCGCTTCGGCGACACCTCCCTGACGTACACCGATCTGGCGGCCGTCGCCGGCACGCTCGCGCGCGACTTGCCGAGCGGCCGCGTCGCCATCTGGGCGACACCGACGGTGCACACCAGCATCGCCGTGGTCGCCGCATTGCTCGCCGGCGTCCCCGCCATCCCGCTCAACCCGAAGATCGGCGAGCGCGAACTCGCCCACATCCTCGCCGACGGTGAGCCCGTCCTCGTACTCGCCGAATCGGGCGCCGACCTGCCCCCCGGCCTCGACGGCCTGCCGCGCCGCGACATCCCCCTCGAAGGCGCACCTGTCGATCTCCCCGCGGAACCGGACGAAGAAGCCCCGGCGCTCATCGTCTACACCTCGGGCACCACCGGCCCGCCCAAGGGCGTCGTCCTCCCCCGCCGCGCGATCTCGACCACCCTCGACGCGCTCGAGGACGCCTGGGCGTGGACCGCCGAAGACGTCCTGGTCCACGGCCTTCCGTTGTTCCACGTACACGGCCTGATCCTCGGCATACTCGGACCGTTACGACGCGGTGGCTCGGTCCGGCATCTCGGCCGGTTCTCCACCGAAGGCGTCGCACGCGAACTCGCCACCGGGGCGACGATGATGTTCGGCGTCCCGACCATGTATCACCGCATCGCGGGCGAAGTCGGCGATGACCCGTCGCTCGCCGAGGCGCTGAGCAGCGCCCGGCTGCTCGTCTCCGGATCGGCCGCGCTGCCCGTCCACGACCACCAGCGCATCACCGCGGCGACCGGACAGCGGGTGATCGAGCGCTACGGGATGACCGAGACCCTCATGAACACCAGCATCCGCGCCGACGGCGAGCACGTCCCCGGCACTGTCGGCGTCCCGCTGCGCGGCGTCGAGCTGCGGCTCGTCGACGAGGCGGGAAAGCCCGTCGAAGAGATCGAGACCGTCGGCGAGATCCAGGTCCGCGGGCCGAACCTGTTCACCGAGTACCTCAACCGCCCCGACGCGACCGGAGCCGCCTTCGACGACGGCTGGTTCCGGACTGGCGACGTGGCGACCCGCGACGCGGCCGGATACGTGAAGATCGTCGGCCGGAAGGCGACGGATCTGATCAAGAGCGGCGGCTACAAGATCGGCGCGGGTGAGATCGAGAACGCGCTCATGGAGCACCCCGGTGTCGCGGAGGTCGCGGTGACCGGCGAGCCCGACGACGACCTCGGCGAGCGCATCGTGGCCTGGGTGGTGCCGGACGGTGAGCGCCCGACCGAGTCGGAACTCGCCGACCATGTCTCGCGCCTGTTGTCGCCGCACAAACGACCTCGGGTCGTCCGCTATCTGGAAGCGTTGCCGCGCAACGACATGGGCAAGGTCATGAAGCGGGCGCTCGGATGAACAGGCCGTCGGCGCGGTCCGTCGTCAAGGAGATCGCGACCGGTTTCGAGGATCTGGACGTTCCTCGTTCCGATGAGCCGGACGACGGGCCGATCGGCTGGCCGGGGTACCGCTCGGCACGCGAGGCCGCCGAGGAGCGGACCGGCGAGGACGAGTCCGTGCTCTGCGGGACCGCCGAGATCGGCGACGTCGAGGCGGTCGTGATCGCCTTCGAGTTCGGCTTCCTGGGTGGGTCGATCGGCCAGCGGACCGGCGATCGCGTCGAGGCGGCGTTCGCGCGGGCCGTGGCGTCGCGGTTGCCGGTGGTGTCGCTGATCGCGACCGGCGGAAGCCGCATGCAGCAAGGCATGCGCGCGCTCACGCAGTTGCAGCGCATAGCGCGGGCGGCGGCGGGCGCCCGGTCGGTGCCGCAGATCTCGGTGCTGCGTGATCCGACCACCGGCGGCGGCTGGGCGACACTCGGTGCGAGCGCCGATGTCGTTCTCGCGCTGCCTGAGGCCCAGGTCGGTTTCGCGGGCTCTCGAGTGCGGCCTACCGGCGCGCCCGCTGAGGCGTACACGGCCGAAGCGAAGCTCGCGTGGGGCCAGGTCGACCGGATCGTGGCCACCGCCGACCTTCCCGCGGTGCTTGAACGGTGGCTGCGCTTGCTGACATCGCCGACGACGGAAGCCGCCGAGCCGCCCGGCGCACTCGGAACGACGGACTTGCCCGACAGCGGCTGGGCCGCGGTCCAGGCGGCGCGCTCCGCTGAGCGACCGAGGGCCGCGGAGTACCTCGACACGTACTTCGACTGGCGTGAGGACGTCTCGGGCGACAGGTGCGGCGGAGTCGACTCCGGCGTCCTGTGCGGCTTCGGCTGGCGAGGCGGCCGCGTGATCGCGTACGCGGCGCAGTGCGGGACGCCGACGCTGCCCGCGGGCTTCCGGACGGCGGCGCGTCTGGTGCGGCTCGCGTCGCGACTCGGGATCCCGGTCCTCACCCTCGTCGACACCCCGGGCGCGGCGAACGACGAGGCTGCCGAGCAGGCCGGGGCAGGCGCGGCGATCGCGGAGTTGTTCGAGGCGGTCGCGAGCGCGGCCGTGCCGATCACGACGCTGGTGATCGGGGAAGGCGGCTCCGGTGGCGCGCTCGCGTTCGCGGCGCCGGGGTCGACCTGGGTGACGCCCGACGCGTACTTCTCGGTCACCTCTCCGGAAGCGGCCGCGGCGATCCTCAAGCTGCCCGCGGATGAAGTCCCCGCTCTCGCGGACCGCCTGCGGTTACGCCCCCAGGACCTGGTCGACCTGGGAATCGCTCGCGCCGTGGTCGGCCCAAATCGCGATTAGGGGGCTAAACGCAGGTCGGCCCGCAGATCGCGTTTAGCCCGCTAAAGTCGCTCCGGCGGTCCCGGGGCTCAGATCGCGTTTAGCCCGCTAAACGCAAGTCGGGCGTGCGGGACGTCCAGGTGCCGTGCGGCTCCAGGGTGACCATGCGGACGTCGTCTTCACGACGCTCCAGCCGCACGACGAGGTAGTCATCCGAGAGGCGCTCGGCGGCCCCCTCGCCCCATTCGACGACGAGGGCGGACCGCTCCAGTTCGGTATCGAGGTCCAGGTCGTCCAGCTGCGAGAGATCCCCACCGAGCCGGTACGCGTCGACGTGCACCAGCGCGATCCCCGCCTCGCCCGCCGGATGCACCCTGGCGAGCACGAACGTCGGCGAGCTGACCCGCCCGCCGACCCCGAGACCGTCCGCGATCCCGCGAGTCAGCGTCGTCTTGCCCGCCCCGAGCGGCCCGGCGAGCAGCACCAGATCGCCCGCGCGCAGCGAACGTCCGAGCTCACGACCGAAATCCATCGTCGATTCGGGAGTCGGGAAAGCGAAGTTCATCAGCGTTGCCACCACCAGGTCCGCCGTTCGGAAGTCTCACCATCGGTGCCCGTGCACCGTTGCATCAGGTCGATCAGGTGGCTGTTCACCAGTTCGGGTTGTTCCAGCTGCACCATGTGTCCGGCGCCGCGGACGCGCACCAGCTCCGCGTCCGGCAGCTCCGCCGCGATCCGCTCGGCGTGCGCGATGGGCGTGAACCGGTCGGAATCCCCGCCGACGACCAGCACGTGCGCGTGCTTCAGCCCGGCGAGCGCGGCGTACCGGTTGTGACTGCCGAGCGTGTCGACGAAGTTCACGAGCCCGCGTACCGGCGTCACTTCGAGCATTTCCAGCATGAAGTCGACAAGTCGCGGAGACACGTCACGACTGCCGAAAGCCAGCCTCCGCACGGCTTGCCGGGTCAGCTGCCCGCCTGCCGCGCGCACGAACTCGACGAGTCCCGGCTGCCAGCCGGCCAGTCCGCCGACACCGCGCGTGAGGGGGTTGTACTTCGAGAGCAGTGATCTCGGCAGGCCCCGAGCGCCGACTTCGCCCGCTGCGGTCGCGATGAACGCGACACCGCAGACGCGGTCGTCGAACAGCTCTGGATGCTCCGCCGCGAGCTCCATGATCACCATGCCGCCCATCGAGTGCCCCATGAGCACGATGGGTCCCTCCGGCACCACCGAGCGCAGGACCATGTCGAGGTCGCGCGCCAACTGTTCGATGGTGCTGGTTTCGGCGGTCGCGGCGCCGGATTGCCCGTGCCCGCGATGGTCGAAGTAGACCTGACGCACCCGCGGCAGCTTCAGCGACGCGAGGTCTCGCCGCTGGAAGTGCCAGCAGCGCTTCGACAACGCGAAACCGTGCACGCCGACGACGGTCAGCTCCGGTTCTCCCCCATCGGCCGGATCGATCTCCTCTACCGCGAGCGGCGTGCCGTCCTCCGCCGCCACTGTCGAGGTCCGGTCCGGTTCAAGATCCCCCAACGGCTCGTCCACGAACGGATCCTCACTCTGCCGCCGCTGCTGTGCGGCGACGGCGATCGCGGCGGCGGTGCCGGTGGCGACCGCACCGACGCCGCCGACGATGGCCAGCAGTCTTCGTGAAGGTGTCACGAGCCTGCCTCCAGATACGTCCGGTGGATTCGCGGGCGGTACATCGAAGTGACGATCTCGTAGTCGATCGTTCCCAGCTTGTCGGCCCATTCCCTGGCCGTGGGCTCGCCGGACGTGCCCTGACCGAAGAGGATCACTTCGCTGCCGACGGCCGGTTCGTCGTCTCCGCAGTCGACGATCAGCTGGTCCATGCAGACGCGGCCGACGACCGGCCGTCGCTTCCCCGCGAGCAGGACGTCCATCCGCCCGGACAGCGACCGCGGCACACCGTCGGCGTATCCGACCGGGACCAGCGCGAGGGTGGTGTCGCGTTCGGCCGTCCAGCTGTGGCCGTACGAGACCGATTCGCCGGCCGGGATCCGCTTCGTGAGCACGACGGACGATTTGAAGGTCATCGCCGGACGCAGATCGTCGGCGGTGGGCACCGGGTTCAGCCCGTAGATCGCGATCCCGGGGCGGACGAGGTCGAAATGGAGGTCGGCTCTGGTCAGCACGGCGGCGGAGTTCGCGATGTGCCGCATCGGGGTGAGGCCGGCCGCACGGGCGATGTCGTAGGCCTCATCGAACCGCTTCGCCTGCGCGTCGATGGAGGGATGGCCGGGCTCGTCGGCGCAGGCGAGGTGCGACCAGATGGCGACGACCTCGATGAGCGGCTTCGCGGCCGCGGCGGCCTGGACCAACGCCGGCCATTCCGCAGGTGGGCAGCCATTTCGGGACAGCCCGGTGTCGATCTTGAGGTGCACCCGCGCGATCGCGTTTAGCCCGCTAAAGTCGCTCGCCCGGCGCGCGCCGTCGGCCACGCGGGCGAGCTCGTCGAGGGAGCTCACGGCGACGTCGATGTCTTCGGCGACCGCGGGTGCGAAGTCGGCTTCGGGAGTGTCGAGCCAGCTGAAGAGCCGGACCCCGATCCCCGCCCGGCGCAGCGCGAGCGCCTCGCCGAGGGAGCAGGTGCCCAGCCAGGTGGCCCCGCCCTCGATGGCGGCACGGGCGACCTCGAGGGCTCCGTGCCCGTAGCCATCGGCCTTGACGATGGCCATCGTCTGGGCACCGGCGGCACGGGAAGCGAGCAGGACGACGTTGTGCCGGATGGCGGACAGGTCGATGACGACCTCGGCACGCGGGAAACTGGCGGTCATAACGACCACCAGTTTCCCACGAACCGGCTCAGGACAGGCGCGCCCCGTCGGTGGCGGAGAACACGTGCAGCTCGTCGGGACGGATCCGCAGGTGCAGGGTGTCGCCCATGACCGGCGGCTTGCGCGGGTCGACGCGGGTGACGACGTTCGACTTCGAGCCCTCGGCGTCGGTCTCGGCGAGCTTGCCGTAGACGTACGCGTCCGAGCCGAGCTCCTCGACGAGGTCGACCTTGATCGGCAGCGTGCCGTCTTCGCTGGTGGTCACCTCGAGCGACTCCGGGCGGAAGCCGAGGGTGACCGTGTCGCCGTCGGCCTTGGCGAGGATCTCGCGGGGCAGCGGCACGCGCGCGCCACCCAGCTCAGCACCGTCTTCAGTGAGCTTCGCGGTGACGAGGTTCATCGCGGGCGAGCCGATGAATCCGGCGACGAAAGCGTTTGCGGGCCGGTCGTACAGGGCGCGCGGGGTGTCGCACTGCTGCAGGAGACCGTCCGAGAGGACCGCGACCCGGTCGCCCATCGTCATGGCTTCGACCTGATCGTGCGTGACGTACACGGTGGTGACGCCGAGGCGGCGCTGCAGCGCGGCGATCTGCGTACGGGTGGAGACACGCAGCTTCGCGTCGAGGTTCGACAGCGGCTCGTCCATGAGGAAGACCTGCGGCTCACGCACGATGGCGCGGCCCATCGCGACACGCTGGCGCTGACCGCCGGAGAGCGCCTTCGGCTTACGGTCGAGGTAGTCCTCGATGTCGAGCAGCTTGGCCGCGTCGAGCACCTTCTGCTTGATCTCCGAAGCCGGACGTCCAGCGATCTTCAGCGCGAAGCCCATGTTCTGGCCCACGGTCATATGCGGGTACAGCGCGTAGTTCTGGAACACCATCGCGATGTCGCGGGCGCGCGGCGGCAGCTGCGTGACGTCGCGGTCGCCGATCCACACGGCGCCTTCGTCGATGTCCTCGAGGCCGGCGAGCATCCGCAGGCTGGTGGACTTGCCACAGCCGGAGGGCCCGACCAGCACGAGGAACTCGCCGTCGGCGATCTCGAGGTCGAGTGCGTCCACGGCGGGCCGCTCGGAGCCCGCGTAGCGCCGGGTCGCCTTGTCGTAGGTGATCGTGGCCATCGGTTCAGTCCTCTTTCGGTTTCGCGGAAATGCCGTGCCCGAGTTCGCGGGCTTCGAGATGCCGTCGCCGGATCCGGCGCCCCGCGGCGCTGTCCGCTTCGGTCGGCTCGAGTGGGGTGTAGCCGTGCTGTTCCTGCCAGCGGGGAGGTTCCGTGCTGGAAGCGAGGGCCCAGGCCGCCTGCCGCGCGGCACCGACCGCGACGTACTCGGCGACTTCGGGGATGACGACGGGCACGCCGAACACGATCGGCGCGACCGCGCGGACGGCGGCCGACTGCGCGCCGCCACCGATCAGGAGCACGCGGCGGACTTCGAGCCCCTGCTCGCGCAGGGCGTCGAGACCGGCGGCAAGGCCGCACAGCATGCCTTCGACGGCGGCGCGGGCGAGGTTTTCGGGCGTCATGTTCGCGCGGGTCAGGCCGAAGAGCGTGCCGTTGGCGTCCGGGAGGTTCGGCGTCCGCTCGCCGTCGAGGTATGGCAGGAAGGTGAGGCCGCCGGCACCGGGCGCGGTCGCGAGCGCCAGCTTGTCGAACTCCGCGAGTTCGACGCCGAGCATCGCGGACGTGGCCGTGAGCACGCGGGCCGCGTTGAGGGTGCAGGCCAGCGGAAGGAAGCGGCCGGTGGCGTCGGCGAATCCCGCGACGATGCCGGAGGGGTCGGCGCTCGCGGTTTCGGAGACGCCGAAGACGGTGCCGCTGGTGCCCAGCGAGACCACGACGTCGCCGGAGGCGAGTTCGAGACCGAGCGCGGCGGCCATGTTGTCGCCGGTGCCTGCCGAGACCAGGATCCCGTCCGGGGTGTGGCCCGCGGCTTCCGCGGGGCCGATGACCTTGGGCAGCTCGGGCGTGCGGCCACCGAAGGCGTGGGCGAGGAGATCCTTGCGGTATTCGCCGGTGGCGGGCGAGAAGTAGCCGGTGCCGGAGGCGTCACCGCGGTCGGTGACCGGCTCGGCGCCGTCACCCAGCAGCCGCCAGGTCAGCCAGTCGTGCGGAAGCAGGACGCGGGCGACGCGATCGGCCAGTTCGGGCTCGTGCTCCGCCATCCAACGCAGCTTCGTGACGGTGAAACTGGCGACCGGCAGCGAGCCGACGGATTTCGCCCAGTTCTCGGGACCGAGTTCGACGCCGAGGTCCTCGGCCGCCTTCGCGGACCTGGTGTCGTTCCACAGCAACGCGGGCCGGACGACTTCACCCGCCTCGTCGAGGGTGACCATGCCGTGCTGCTGACCGCCGACGCCGATGGCGCCGACGCCGTCGAGCAGGCCTCCCGTGGCCTCGCGGAACGCGTCCCACCACACGGCGGGGGCGACCTCGGTGCCGTCGGGATGCGAGGCACGGCCGGTGCGGACGATTTCGCCGGTGTTCGCGTCGCAGACGACGACCTTCGTCGACTGGGTCGACGAGTCGATTCCGGCGACCAGCTCAGAACTCATATTCCGGGCCCTCCGGTGCGCATTCGACCTGCTCGATGGCGGTTCCCGCGGTCAGCGCCGCCTCGATCTCCTCGGTCGGCGCCTCTTCGTCGGTGATCAGGAGGTCGTAGTCGCCGATGTCGCCGTACGCGTAGGTGGCGGTGCGGCCGAACTTGGAGTTGTCGACCACCAGGACACTGCGGTCGGCGGTGCGCAACGCGGCCTTCTTGAGCTCGGCGTAGTCCTGGACCGGGTGGAACAGGCGGCCGACCGCGACCGCGGCGACCGAGACGAACGCGATGTCAGCGTGCGTGCGGTCGAGGAACGCGATGACGTCCGGGCCGGCGCACGAGTCGAACTCGTGGTGGTAGCGGCCGCCCGCCAGCACGACCTCGACGCTCTTGGCCGGGCCGAGGATGCGGGCGGCTTCGAGCGAGTTGGTGATGACGGTGAGGTCTTCGATCCGGCCGAGACGGCGGACCAGCGGGAAAAGCGTCGTCGAATCGTCGACGAAGACGGTCTGGCCGGAGTGGACGTGCGCCGCGGCGGCCTCGCCCAGCGCGTCCTTCGTGGCCTGGTTGAAGGTGTCACGGAACCGGGCTGCCGACTCCATGGTCGTCGCGGGGTACGCCTCGACCTTGCCGCGGAGTTTGCGGAGGAGCCGGCGCTCGGCGAGTTCGTCGAGGTCGCGGTGCATCGTCATGAGGCTGACGCCGAACCGGGTGGTCAGGTCGTCGATGCGGACTTCGCCGGTGGCGATGACGTGGTCGAGGATCTCCTGGCGTCGCTGCTCGACGGCGGCGTCCGAAGGCCTGGTCTTAGACATGGGCGACACCGTTCACGACCCGGACCATCGCGGTCTCGGCGGGGTGGGTGTCGGCGCTCACACCTGCTTCTTACCAGATTATTCGCCTGGAGTTAACACGTAACTCGATAACTCCCGCATTTTTCTCGCCTCGCCCTCTGACCCCGTCGTGTCGCCTTTAGCGGGCTAAGTGCGCTCTGAGGGCACCCGCCCGCAGAGCGCACTTAGGGGGCTAAAGGCGCGTCGGCGCCCTGGTCAGGAGGCGAGAGACCGAGCCGACCGGATGGCGTCCGGGATCGCGGCGAGGATGCCGGACGCCGAGGTGGGGGCGCCGTCGGCGGCCAGCGAACCGGCGAGCGAGTGGACGTGCGCGGCGGCACCGGCCGCAAGCCACGGGTCGAGCCCGGCGGCCAGCAGCGCGCCGACCAGACCGGACAGCACGTCCCCCGAACCGGCCGTCGCGAGCCACGATCCCCGCGGCGTGTTCACCAGCGCGCGCCCGTCCGGCGCCGCGACCACCGTGCAGTACCCCTTCAAGAGCACGACCGCGTCGTACTTCCGCGCGGCCGAACGCGCCGCCGCGACCCTGTCCGCCCCCGGCGGCGAACCCATCAGCCGCTCGAACTCGCCGGCGTGCGGGGTCAGCACGAGCGGCGTGTCGGGATCGCGCGCGTCGAGCACGTCGGGTGAACCCGCGATGATCGTCGTCGCGTCGGCGTCCGCGCACACCGGCACGCCGCGGCCGAGCACGAACCGCAGCACGTCCCGGCCCTCGTTTCCGGTGCCGATCCCTGGGCCGACGACCCACGCCTGCACCCGGCCCGCGTCGGTCACCGAACCCGTCGCGATGACCTCGGGCCAATGGCCTCGCACCACGTCCGCGGCATGACCGGCGTACCGCACCAGCCCGGACGTCGCCCGCACCGCCGCACCGGCCGCGAGCACGGCCGCCCCCGGATACGTCGCCGATCCGGCGGCCACCCCGACCACGCCCTGGCTGTACTTGTCGTCACTCGGCCCGGGCATCGGCCAGGCGGCGGCGACGTCCTCCGTGTCGAGTCGCTGTAGGTCGGGCTTACTGAGCCGGAGTCCGATGTCCACCAGCGACACCTCGCCGCAGGACGCGGGCGCGAGGGCGTGCACCGGTTTGAGCGCGCCGAAGGTGACCGTCCGGTCGGCCACGACCGCCGGACCGTCGACGGCGCCGGTGTCCGGATCCACCCCGCTCGGCAGATCCACGGCCAGCACCGGCGAACTCACGTGCTCCAGCAGCGCGGCGGCGTCCGGCCGCAAAGGCCCGCGCGCCGAGATACCGACGATCCCGTCGACGACGAGATCCGCCCGGCTGATCCACTGTGGACCGTCCTCAAGGGACACGATCTTGCCACCGGATCGCTTCAAGGCGGCCAAACCCGGGCCATGCGCGCGTTCAGGCTTCAACAAGATCGCCGAGACGGCCACATTGCGGCGACGCAAGAACGCACCCGCCCACAAGGCGTCACCGCCGTTGTTTCCCGATCCGACGAGCAACGTCACCCGCCGCCCCGACACCGAACCCGTATGCTCGGCCAGCATTTCGGCGGCGTGCACCGCGAGACCGAAAGCCGCTCGCCGCATGAGCTCGCCGTCGGGAGTGACGGCGAGCAACCGGTTCTCCGCCGCGCGAATCCGTTCCGTGGTCCAGATTCCCTGCACGACGCCTCCGGTCTCTATTCGACGGTGACCGACTTCGCCAGGTTACGCGGCTTGTCCACGTCGTACCCCCGTGTGCGGGCGATCTCGGCGGCCAGCACCTGCAGCGGCACCGTGGAAACCAACGGCTGCAGCAAGGTCGGGACGGCCGGGATCTCGATCAGTTCGTCGGCGAACGGGCGGACGGTCTCGTCGCCCTCCTCCGCGATCACGATCGTGCGGGCGCCACGCGCCTGGATCTCGCTGATGTTCGACACCAGCTTCGAGTGCAGCACCGCGCGCCCCTTCGGCGACGGCATCACCACGACGACGGGCAGGCCTTCTTCGATCAGCGCGATCGGGCCGTGCTTGAGCTCGCCCGCGGCGAAACCCTCGGCGTGCATGTACGCCAGTTCCTTGAGCTTCAGCGCGCCTTCGAGGGCGACCGGGAAACCGACGTGACGGCCGAGGAACAGCACGGCCTTCGAGTCGGCGATCCGGCGGCCGAGGTCACGGACCTGGTCCACAGTGGACAGGACCTTCTGCACTGCGGCGGGCATGGCCTCGAGTTCGGCGAACTCACGGGCGACCTCGTCCGGGTACTTGGTGCCGCGGGCCTGTGCGAGCGCCAGGCCGACCAGGTAGTTGGCCGCGATCTGCGCCAGGAACGCCTTGGTCGAGGCGACGCCGATCTCCGGACCGGCGTGCGTGTAGAGGACTGCGTCGGACTCGCGCGGGATCTGCGCGCCGTTGGTGTTGCAGACGGCCAGGACGCGGGCCTTCTGCTCGCGCGCGTGGCGGACGGCTTCGAGGGTGTCCGCGGTCTCGCCCGACTGGGAGACGGCGACGACCAGCGTCGCGCGGTCCAGCACCGGGTCGCGGTAGCGGAACTCGCTGGCCAGTTCGACCTCGACCGGGAGGCGGCACCAGTGCTCGATGGCGTACTTGGCGACGAGGCCCGAGTGGTACGCGGATCCGCAGGCGACGACGAAGACCTTGTCGACGTCACGCAGATCCTGATCGGAGATGCGCTGCTCGTCGAGGATGATCCGGCCGCCGTCGAAGTGACCGCGCAGCGTGTTCGCCAGCGCTTCCGGCTGCTCCTCGATCTCCTTGAGCATGAAGTACTCGTGGCCGCCCTTTTCCGCGGCCGACAGGTCCCAGTCGACGGTGAACGGCTTGGCCTGGGCGGCGTCACCGTGGAAGTCGGTGACCTCGTAACCCTCGCGGGTGATCACGACGAGCTGGTCCTGGCCGAGCTCGACCGCCTCGCGGGTGTGCTCGATGAACGCGGCGACGTCGGAAGCGACGAAGTGCTCCCCCTCGCCGACGCCGACCACCAGCGGCGACGAACGGCGGGCGGCGACGACGGTGTCCGGCTGGTCGGCGATGGTCACGACCAGGGTGAACGCGCCCTCGAGACGACGGCAGACCGCGGCGACGCTGGCCGGGAAGTCGCCCTTCGTGTCGCCCTCGGTGTAGGCGCGGGAGATCAGGTGCGCGGCGGTCTCGGAGTCGGTGTCGCTCGCCATCTCGACGCCGTCGGCCTCGAGCTCGGCGCGCAGGGCGGCGAAGTTCTCGATGATGCCGTTGTGCACGACGGCGACGCGCTGGGAGGCGTCGCGGTGCGGGTGCGAGTTGCGGTCGACCGGGGCGCCGTGGGTGGCCCAACGGGTGTGCCCCATTCCGGCGGTGCCGGTGAAGGTGTCCCTGCCGACCGTGTCGAGCTGGGTCTCCAGGTTGGCCAGGCGTCCCGCCTTGCGCTCGACGTTCAGCGCTCCCGCGCCGTCGAGGACGGCGACGCCTGCCGAGTCATAGCCGCGGTACTCCATCCGGCGAAGCCCGCCGATGACGACGTCCAGAGCCGGGCGGTGTCCGACGTATCCCACGATTCCACACACGGCCACCAGCCTAACGACGGAAATTCGGCCCCTTCGCCCGGGCGCCCGCGCGTCGCCTTTAGCGGGCTAAACGCGATGCGCGGGGCGGCGCGCGGGCCGGACGGGGGTGCGGGCAGTAAGGTCACGAGCATGGCCAGCAAGCCCAAGCAGCTGCTCGCGGAGCTGTCCCACCCAGGTCCGCACGAGGTTCTGCGCGGCAACCTCGCCCTGGTCGGGCTCCCCGGTGTCGTGTTCACGCCCCGTTCCGGGCTCGGTCTGCCCGCGATCGCGTTCGGCCACGGCTGGTTGCAGCCGACCGGGAGCTACCGGCACCTGCTCCGGCACCTCGCGAGCTGGGGCATCGTCGCGGCGGCCCCGGCCACCCAGCGCGGGCCGCTGCCTTCGCACCGGCTGCTGGCCGGCGACCTCCTCACCACGCTCGACTTGATCACGACGGTCCGCCTCGGACCGGACGGCATCAGCGTCGATCCGGCGAAACTCGGCCTGGCCGGACATTCGACCGGCGGCGGTTCGGCGGTGCTGGCCGCCGCGCAGGCCGCCGAGAACGACGAGCGACCCGAGATCCGCGCCGTCGCGACCATCACCCCCGCGCAGACACTGCCGCCCGCGACCGTGTCGGCCCGGTCGGTGACCGCACCCGGCCTGCATCTCGCGGCGGGCGAAGACCTGGTCGCGCCGCCGGTCGGGCACGCCGAGGCCATCGCGGACGCGTGGGGCGGGCCGGTGCAGCTGCGGACGCTCGGGAAGTCGTCGCACCTCGGGGTCACCGAGGGCAGGCACTGGAGCCAGTTGCTGCTGCACGGGAAGCCGCATCGCGGGACCCAGCAGCTGACGAGGGCGCTGTTCACCGCGTTCTTCCTCACTCACCTGACGGGGACGACGAAGTACCAGCCCCTGCTGGACGCCGACGTCAAACGCGCCCCGATCGAAGCCCAGGACGAACCCGCCGCCTGACCCGCTCCGGAGCGCGTTTAGCCCCCTAAACGCGATCTGGCCCCGGACGCGCTCCCGGTTACTTAGCCTGCCTACGCGTCGCGTTTAGCCCGCTAAAGGCGACGCGTCCCCGAACGAGGGCACCGCGGCGCCGGATCGCGTTTAGCCCGCTAAAGGCGACGCGTCGCCGCGGGGCGAGGTGGGCGAAAGAAAGGGCCCGGCTCTGGCGAGCCGGGCCCTGAAGTGCGGTGAAGCCGATCAGTCGACCATCCACGAGTTGTTCGAGAAGTCGTCGTCGTCGAATCCCTTGTCGTCGCGCGCGTGCCGACCTCGACGACGCGCGGGCGTCCCAGGTTCTTCCGGCGGCGCGGCACTCGGTGCGGGTGCCGGCGTCGGCGCCGCGGGCGGGACGTCCACCGTCGCCGGGATCCCAGGCACCCCTGGCGCGACCGGAGGAGGCGGCGGAGGCAGCGGCGCCGGACGCGGAGCGTCGGGCCGCGCGCCGAACTCGGCGAACCGGGCGTCCGGCTTGTCGTCGTCTTCGATGTCGAAGCCGATCGTGTGGCTGCGGTCGGCGGTCGTCTTGCCGGTCAGCCAGCCACCCGCCTCCTTGCTCCGCTTCCCCAGCTCCTGCATGTGGGCGGCGTACTTGTCATGGATGGCGGCATCCTTCTGCATGGTCTCCGCCGCCTGGGCCTTGGCATCGGCGAGATGCCGTTCCCGCAGCCCGCGCTGCTCCACCTGCTCCGTGATGGCGGCGTCCTGCCTGGACATGGCGGCCGCCAGCCGGTCAACAGCGCTCATCGGTCCTCCCTCGTTCCCCGGCTACCGATCATCGCTCGTAACTGATCGAACGGTCGCCACCATCGTCGTCGAGCGAGCCGCTGATCCGGCCGCCCGCGCCACTGGTCTCGAAAATGCCACCCTCGACGCGGTACTGGCTCGACCCGCGTTGCGTGTCACCCCCGCCACCACCGGCCGCGCCGCCCATGGCACCCATTCCACCCATCATGCCGCCCATTCCGGCGGGCGAGCTTCCGGCACCCGCACCGGCAGCCGCGGGCGCCGGGTCCATCCCGCCGGGAGCCACCCCGAGACCGGCGTCGGCCCCGGCAGGCTGCGCGCCGCCTCCGGTCTGAATGCCCGCTTCGAGGGAACCGGCTTCGTTCAGCGAAGCCGCCGCACCGCCGTCGATGGCGCCGCCGAGCGCGCCTTCGAAGCTGCCGCCGCCTCCGCCGCCGCTGGCGGCAGGCACGGTGCCGTCGCCACCAGCACCCGAAGCGGCACCACCGGCCTCCGCGGACCCCGCGGCGGTCCCTTCCGCACCGACACCCACACCGACCTCGACGCCGCCCGGAGCGCTGAAGCCACCACCGGGAGGCGCGATGCCATCGGCCGGGGCGGGCATCGCCTGGACGTCTTCGACCTTGCCGGGCTGCGGATTGCCGGGATTCCGGTCGTCGAGACCGTTCTTGAGGTCATCGGTCTCGAGGACGTCGCCGGGCTTGAGTTCCTTCTTCTCACCCTTTTCGTCGAGGGTGTAGGTGGTCGGCTCGCCCTTGCCGTCGTCGACGGTCACCACGGTCGGACCGTTCGGGCCGTCGGGCTGTTCGGCGGTGATCTTGAGGTTGCCGTCCTGGATGTGGATCTTGCCGTCCGGGCCGGGCCGGTAGACGCCGTCGGCGCCGGGCTCGCCTTCCTTGACCGCGCCCTTCGGGCCGAAGTCGCCGTCCTTGCCCTCTTCGCCGGGCTTGGCGTCCTTGCCTTCTTCGCCCTTCGGGTCGTCGAAGTCGAGCTTGTAGTCCTTCTCGTTGCCCTTGCCATCGTCGACCTTGATGTCCATTTTGCCGTCTTTATCCGGCTCGGTCATCTCGATCTTGTTGTCGCCCTTTTGGACGGTCATGGTGTCCTGACCGTCGATGCCGTCCTTGATCGCCTCACCCGTCGCCGGGTCGATCGGGTACGGCTTGCCGGTCTCGGGGTCCAGCTCGAGCGGCTTGCCGGTCACCGGGTTCGTGCCCTCGGCGGGCTTGTCCTCCGGCTTCGGCGTCTCGGGGACCGTAGCGGCGGGCGGCGTGCTGGCACCGCCCCCGCTGCCGCTTCCACCGCCGCTCCCGCTCCCGCTCCCACTTCCACTTCCGCCGCCGTTCCCTCCGCCGTTGCCGCCGTTGTCGTTGCCCTTACCGTCGTCGGCGGGCGGCTTCTCGGCCCCTGGCGCGGGGAACGGGTTCGTGTAGTCCTCCATGAACCGCGAAAGCTCGTGATACTGCGTGTTGATCGTTTCCGTCGCGTTCTTGCAGAGCTTTTTGAAGTTCTCGAACCGCTCACCGAACTCGGTGGCGAACGAACCCTTCAGCCACTGCTTCGCGGCCCCGATCGCGTAGTCCTTGTTTTCGTCGTTCAGCTTGCAGTCGTCGTCACGCAGCCGTTCGGCGAGGTTGTTGCCAGGACACGCGGAGTCGAGCCAATACGCGACGTCCATGAGCTTTTCTTTGGAATCGACCTTGCCGTTCGCGATCTCGACGACCTGCTTCGCCGTGAACAGCGGCGCCGTGGCGACTTTGTCGACACGCAGCTTCAGCGTTTCGTCGACCTTCAGCTTGAGCGCGCTGTAGATCTTGTCGATGGTCGAAGGCACCAATTTGATGGCGCCGTCCATCTGCGCGACGAGTTCTTTCGCGTCGGGCTGGATCCGCTGCTCGTATTTGACCTTCGCGGCCGTCGCGCCCTCCCCCTTCCAATCGTGGAAGAGCGTGGTCAGCGCCGAAGTCGCGTCCGTCCTGGTCTGCTCGACGGCCTTTTTGGCGTCGCCGAGATCCTCGACCTCGTCGAACATCTTCTGGAAGTTGATCTCACGGTTCTCGTGGAACCGGTCCCAGACGTCGGTCTTGTAATTGATCTCGTACGGCCGGTCGGGCATCTTGTTCCAGACCTGCTCGGCCCAGTCGGAAAAGAAGCTCAGCGCCGGATTCCCGAGGTCGAGCACCTGGTCGGACTTGGTCGTCGAACCGCCCGCGGCCGGCCTGGACATGGCGTCGAGATCCTTGTCCGCCTTTTCCACGGCGGTCTTCTGCTTCTTGTCCGCGGCCGCGTTCGAATCACGCTCGGCGATGGCCTTCTCGTAGGCGTCGTCGCCACCGAAGAGCAGCTTGTCCTTCGTGCCCTGTGTGATGTACGGGTCGTCGAGGAGGGCTTTCTTCTGCTCCCACGTGTACTTGCTCATTGCGTCCCCGCCTTGTTGGCAGCCGCGGCGTTCGCCTGGTCGGATGAGGTGTAGCGAGTCGACGCGGTACTGACCCCTCCGGCGAGCTGGGTGAGCTGGCCCGCGTAGCCCTTCATCGCGTCGGAAATGGCGAGAATCCCGGTGGCGTAGCCCTTTTGGTAGTCCTTGTGCACCCGGCCGAAGTCCGCAGGCTGCACCTGGGTCGGCCCCACCTTCCCTGCCTCGGACGTCGTGTTCTCAGCTGCGCGCTCCAACGACGTCGACGCCGTGAGCATCGCCTCTGAATCGGCTTTGTAGCCCCCGTCCGGCATGACCGGTGCCCCCTTCGTCCCGCTGTATCCGCCTCGTTGTCCTACCTACGACGCACGCCGGTGGCCTCAGGTGCCGTCGCATATGCACACAGAATGTACCCACCGGTCATCGAGGCCGCAGGAACATTCACACCTTTGCTAACTCAAACGATTTCGGCGCAAGAAGCCTGGTAGGCCGCGTTTTCGCGGTTTCGCGCCCGCTTCGACGGCCTCGGCGAGAACGGTCGCCGCGCCCCGGATGTCGACAAGGCGATCCAGCTCGTCGAGGTCGATGTCGATGCCGAACTCCACCTCGACCGTCGCGAGGAGCCGGACGCGGCGCCGCGAGTCGACGCCCATCTCGGCGAAGGGCGTGTTCTCGTCGATGGTGTCCGGATCGACGTCGAAGGTCTCGCAGACGAGGGCCTTGATCTCGTCGACGTACTCGCTCGCGTCAGCTGCCATGGGGGGATTCTGTCCCATCCGGCGTCCAGTACCGCGTTCTGGCCGCGGAACGCGCGACCTTGCCGCTGGAGGTCCGCGGCAGGCCACCGGGTTTCACCAGGAAGAAGGCCCGGAGACGCACGTCGTGGCGCTCGGCGACGGCGCGGGTGGCGGCCCGCGCGATCTCGGATTCGTCGAAGTCGAGGGCCTTCCGCGCACGCTCGGCGACCACGACGACGCCCTCGCCTTCGTCGCCGTCGACCGAGAACGCGGCGACCCGCTCCGGCCCGAGGACGGGGTGGGCGGCGGCGACGGTTTCTTCGATGTCGTGCGGGCTGTGGTTACGGCCGTCGATGATGATCAGATCCTTCAGGCGGCCGGTCACGGAGAGCCTGCCATCGCGGATCGTGCCGAGGTCGCCGGTGCGGAGCCAGCCGCCTTCCCCGTCGAGTTCGGCGTCGAACACCTCGGCGGTCAGCTCCGGACGCCGCCAGTACCCGGCCGCCACGTTGGGCCCCTTGACCCAGATCTCTCCCGTCCCGCCCAGGTCGACTTTAGCGGGCAAAACGCGATCCGACGGGGCGACGACGCGGACCCGCTGGCCCCGTGGCCGGCCGATCTCGACGACCTCGCGGCCGTCCACTTCGGTCACCACCGGGCCGCTGGAATCGCCGCTGGCGACGTAGACCGTCGCCTCGGCCAACCCGTAGGACGGCCGGAACGCGCCCCGCGGGAAGCCGTGGGGCTCGTACGCCGCGAGGAAATCCCGGACGGTCGCCCCGCGGACCGGTTCACTGCCGCTGAGCGCGATCGCCACGGTCGAGAGGTCGTACTCGGCACGCTTCGCCTCGGGCACGGCCTCCGTCACCAGGTCGTACGCGAAGTTCGGGGCCGCGGTGAGCGTGTTCGGATACGACGACATCAGCAGCAGCCAGCGCTCCGGGCGCCGGATGAACTCCAGCGGCGCGATGAACACCGTCCGGCCGCCGGCGTGCATCGTCCCGGCGAGCAACTGCGCCAGCCCCATGTCGTGGAAGAACGGGATCCAGCCGACGCACGTGGTGTGCTCGTCGACGTCGTAGGCGTCGCAGATCTGCCAGCAGGCGGCCGACAACGCCCGATGCGTGATGATCACGCCGGCGGGTGATCGCGTCGTGCCGGAGGTGTACTGCAGGTAGGCGGGGTCTTCGGGGGAAACCGGTGCCGGCAGGGATCGGTCCGCCGGATCCAGCGGCAGGGTGTCGACGGCGACGATCTCGCGCGGCGCAGGAACCGATTCGGCCTCGGCGAACTCCGTCAGCCGTTCGACCAGGGCTTCCGACGTGAGCCAGATGTCGGCGTCGCAGTCGTTGAGCACCCCGACGAGCCGCTCGCGGTGAGCGCGGACGTCCGGAGCGGACAGCGGAACCGCGACGGCGCCGGCGTACAGCGCGCCGAAGAACGCGACGACGTAAGAGAGGTCCTGCCGCGCCGTGATCGCGACGCGGTCTCCCGGCTGGATCAGTTCGCGCAGCTTCGCCGCGACAGCGCGGACGTGGCCGAGAAGCTCGGCCCAGGTCAGCGTGTCCTCGACGGGTTCGTGCCGGTTCGAGCAGTCGAGGTGGGTGTACGCCGGACGCTCGACCTCGGCGCGCTCGAGCAGACGGTGCACGAGCGGGGTTCGCAACACTTCGTCGGGCACTACTGATGACGGTTTCGAGGGCACTGGCACATCCTCCGGCCGCGGCATGGGCATCATACGAGCGTGGACGACTTCTTCGTGCTGGACGATCCGGCGGATCGCGTCAAGGCGCTGCGCGACCGCGAGCTCAGCTCGAACCCGGGTGGCGCCGCCGCCGAGACCCCGAACCTCCTGTTGATGGACGGCGCGGACCACCGGCGGCTGCGCGCTGTCGTCAAGGAGGTCATCGCCCTGGTGGAGCCCCTGCCGGACGCCGTGCTCACCGACCTCCGGATCGCGATTAGCCCGCTAAAGTCGCTCTCGCGGTTCGACCTGGTGGCCGATTTCGCCAGGCCGGTGGCGGCCAGGGTGACGGAGGCGATGCTCGGCACGGTCGAGCCACTCGGCGAGAAGCTGCTGACGAACCTTTCGGAGACCGCCGCGAACCTGGACGTCTGGTCGGGCGGGCCTGCCGGGGCCGACACCGCCGCGCTCAGGGTCGCGATGTTCTTCCTCAAGGCGACGGCCGTCGAAGGCGGCGGGCTGGCGCTGCTCCGCGAAGCGCACGAAGCAGGCCGGATCACCGAAGACGAGCTGATGATCACGCCCGTGATGCTCGCCCACGCGGCGTACGAGAATTCCATGAACTTCCTCGCCCTCGCCGGCCTCGAACTCCTACGCCGCCCAGACGTCCTCGACGACGTACGCGGCCTGATCCACGAAATCGCCCCGACCCGCTTCGCCGCCCGCCGCGTGATCGCGCCGTTCTCCTTGGCGGGCAAGGACTTCGCCGCCGGGGACAAACTGGCCATCCCGCTTGGCCCCGACGCCGAACTCGCGTTCGGCCTCGGACGGCACACCTGTCCCGGCTCACGAGTCGCGGTCGCCGAGGGCGAAGTGGCGCTTCGCGCCCTTGCCGAGGTCCTGACTCCCGACCATGTCGCCGAAGACGTGCGATACAAGACGCACGCCGTCTTCCACGGTGTCGAGCGGGCCATCGTGGCGCTGCGGACCTGACCGTTCAGGTCGCCAGCCAGTCGGTGTCGGCGAAATCGTCGTCGTCACCGCGTGCGGCCGCCCGCCGATGCCGCCCTGTCGGACGCTCTTCGGCGACCGGTGCCGGAGGCGGCTGAGGTGGAGGCGGCACGGGAGGAGCGGCCCAGTACGCGATCGGCGGCTCGTCGGCCGTCCGGTACCCGGCGCGGCGCTCGTTCTCGGCCTCGTCCTCCTCGAACCCGAAGTCGCCGTCGTCTTCGACCTTTTCGCTGAGAGTCGACTCGGTCGCCCAGCCGCCCGCGGCCTCCGCTCGCTTCTTCTGCTCGAGTCGTGCCGTCAGCGCCGCGCTCGTCTCCTGCTTGAGCTGGTCGCCGGCGGCCCGGGTCTCCTCGATCGCCTTGGTCGCGCGGTTGTCGACCAGGTACATCCGGTCGCCGTTCTCGCGCTCCAACCCGGCCAGCTTGTGCCGGAGTCTGGCGAGATCCTCCTCAGGATTCACTGATCCCTCCCCTGACCGCTAGCGGAAACCGATGACGCCGTCGTCGTCGAGCGAGCCGCTGATCCGGCTGCCCGTCGTCGCGGTGTCGAACAGGCCGCCGTCGACCCGGTATCCGCTGGACGTGCGCTGCTGGTCTTCGCCGGATCCTTGTCCGCCTCCGGCCGCGCCGCCGCCCATCATGCCCATGCCGCCCATCATCCCCGCACCGGCCGCGGCCGGGTCCTGGGCGCCCCCGCCAGGGGCGGAACCGAGTCCGGACGGCGCCGACGGAGCGGACGCGCCGCCGCCGGATCCGGCCGGATCCGACGTGTCGCCGAGACCGCTGTCCCCACCGGCGAACGGGTCGCTCAACGACTGCGCCGTCGTCGATTCGGAACCACCGTCCGCGGCCACCGCCACCGGTTCGGCCGGCTGGCCTGGCACCGGCGCGGGCGCTCCGCCGCCGGTCCCGCCGGACGTGGTGTCGTGCGGGCGGACACCCTGCTCGGCCTGCTGACGCGCGACCTCTTCGACCGGCCGGGCCGCGGCGGCACCTTCCGCGGCATGCCTTCCAGCGGGCTGCGGCGCGGAGTCCGGGCTCCGGTCGTCTTCACCCAAGGTGTACTTCGACGGCTGCCCCGACCCGTCGTCGACGGTCACCAGTGTCGGCCCGTCGGGACCGTTCGGCCGTTCCGCGGTGATCTTGAGCCCGCCGTCTTCGATGCGGATCTTGCCGTCAGGGCCCGGCTGATGGACCTGACCCGGGTTGGCCGGCTGCTCGGCGGCCGGCGTGGCCTTGCCGTCACCGAAGTCGAGGTCGTAGTCCTTGGCCTGGCCGGTGCCGTCCTGGACCGAGATGCCCATCTTCCCGTCGGCGCCGGGCTCGGCCATGGAGATCTTGCGGTCGCCCTGCTCGACCGTCACCGGCTCGGGCCGGGTGGCCTCGGTGCCGTTCTTGATCGCCTCACCCGTCCGGGGGTCGATCGGATACGGCTCCCCGGTGGCCGGGTCGACGTCGAGCGGCTTGTCCGTGACCGGGTTCTTCTCCTGGCCCGGCACTTCGGGCTTTTCCGGCTGGATGTTCTCGTGATTGCTCGGCGTCATGCGGCCTGCCCCGCCCCCACCGGAAGACGGGCCGCCACCAGTACCCGACGACGGACCGCCGCCACCGCCGGTGTCCTTGCCGCCACCGCCCTTCTCGACGGGCTTCTCGCCACCCGTCTCCGGGGTCTTGCCCAAGTCCGCGAACGGGTTCTCGACCACCTGGCCGAGTGAATCGAAGTACGCCTTCCACGCGCCGTTGATCGCGTCGCGCGTGTTCTTGCACACCAGCTGGAAGTTCTCGATGTGCTTGCCGAACCAGGCGAGGAAGACGTTCTTCAGCCAGGCGACCGCCTGAGGTTTGAGTACCTCGTCGATGGTGCTCTGGTCGATGTCGCCGCCGTCGTCGTTGAACGCGTCCTTGGCTTCGATGCTCAGGAACTTGATGCAGTGGATGATGTCGTTCTGACTGCACGAGCCGTCCGCGATGCGGATGATCCGCTCGATGTCCTGCGCCGTCGCGCCGTCGATGTTGTCGGTGTACCACTTCTGCAGCCACTCGACCTTTTCGCGGCAGAACTTGCCCACCGAGGCGTTGGTCCGCAGAAGTCCGTCGCCCGCGGCTTTGAAGGCCTCGGCGACCAGACCGGTCTTGTCCGAATAGGCCTTCTGGTAGGCACGCGCCTGCTCGGCCGCGGCGCCTTCCCAGGTGCCGAGCGAGTTCCCCAGCTTCCCGGAGACGTCCTGCGCCGACCCGGCGACGGCCGTGCTGACCGCGGTCAACTCGTCGGCGCTCGCCTTGAACAGGTTGAACGGGATGTTGTCCTGTTCGTGGTACAGCCGCTGGAGTTCGCCGAGGGAGACGGCCGCTCCGCCGCCCGCCAGGCTCAGCGCGCGGAGGTAGGCCGGGTGGAAGATCTCGTAGACCTTGAATCCCGACAGACCGGGGACCATGATGTCGTTCGAATTCGCGCAGCCCGGGTCGGTCTCGGTGGCGCGGCCGGCGATCTCCTGGGTCTTCGCCGCGTCCCTGTTCAGTGCGTCGCGATCGCCCTGCCGCCCGGCGGCCTGGCTCGCGTCGTACTTCTCTTGCGCGGTCTTGTATGCCTTTTTGACCTCTTCGAGGGAACCGTCATTGAAGTCGAGGTCCCCCTCGGTGATCCAGTCACCGTTCATCGACTTGAGGTGGTCCCGGAAGCCGTTCCGCTCGGCTTCGCTGGCGAACCCACAGCTTTCCGGGGTCTCGTCCTCGATGTAGTCGATGTAGTTGAGGGCTAGTTCGCGTTTGGTGTCGCGATCGATGTTCGGGTCGTTGAGGATCTTCTCGACTTCGGCCCGGCTGGGAATGTCGTGCCCGGTGTCGCCGCCGACATCTGCGAGAGGCATCAGTGCTTCCTCATCTCGGCGGCGTTGGAGTCCTCATTGGACTGGTAAAGGTCCTTGGACGCCGCGAGTTTGCGGCCGAACTCGTCCGAGGCCGCGAGGTAACTGCGCGCGCACTTCGCCAAGCGCTGGATGCTCGCGGAATAGCCGGTGAAGCAGTCCCCGTGCGCGGGCCCGAAACTCCCGGCGTTCAGGTTGATCTGCTCGACCGCCCCGATCGGCCCTTCGCAAGCCTGCTTGGGCAGGTCCTGCAGGACCTTGGCGGCCTCGTTCAGCTGCGCCGGATCGACCTTGTGCCCGTTGCCCGTCACCGTCACCCTCCCCTAGGTATACGCACACGGAATGTACCGGGCCGGTAACCCGGGCGCAGCGACTTGGGAAGATCGTGAGAGGGCTTACGAGGCGGAGGAGACGACGCCCGCGAGCCGGTCCGCGGCCGCCTGTGCGGTGTCGTGCGCGGGGGCCTCGACCATGACGCGGACCAGCTGTTCGGTGCCCGACGGGCGCAGCAGGACACGGCCTTCTTCGCCGAGTTCGGCCTCGACGGCGCCGACGGCGTCGCGGACCGCGGCCGAGACGGCGACCGCCGCCTTGTCCGCCACCGGGACGTTCACCAGCACCTGCGGCAGGCGGTTCATGACGGCGGCGAGTTCGGCGAGCGACTTGCCGGTGGACGCCATGCGGCTCATCACCCGCAGCGCGGTGAGGAGACCGTCGCCGGTGGTCGCGTAGGCGGGAAGGACGACGTGGCCGGACTGCTCGCCGCCGAGCGCGAACCCGCTCGCGCGGAGCTCCTCCAGGACGTAACGGTCGCCGACGGCGGTGGTGACGAGGTTGATGTCGTGCGCGCGCATGGCCAGGTGCAGACCGAGGTTGCTCATCACCGTCGCGACCAGTGTGTTCTTGGTCAGCTCGCCGGTCTCGGCGAGAGCGAGCGCGAGGACGGCCATGATCTGGTCGCCGTCGATGAGTTCACCCGCGGCGTCGACCGCGACACAGCGGTCGGCGTCACCGTCGTGCGCGATCCCGAGGTCCGCGCTGTGCTCGACGACGGCCGCGCGCAACGCGTCCGGGTGATTCGAGCCACAGTGCTCGTTGATGTTCACGCCATCGGGGTCGGCGTGGATCGCGATGACCTCGGCACCGGCCTTGCGGTAGACCTCGGGGGCGGCGAAGGACGACGCGCCGTTGGCGCAGTCGACGACGACGCGCAGACCCGCGAGCGGGTGCGGGGTGGCCGAAAGCAGGTGCTGGATGTAGCGGTCACCCGCGTCCGCGACGTCCTTGACGCGGCCGACGCCGAGGCCGGTCGGGCGGGCGACGGGAGCGGTGAGACCGGCTTCGATCTCGTCCTCGATCCCGTCGGGGAGCTTGTGCCCGCCCGCCGCGAAGAGCTTGATGCCGTTGTCGGGCATGGGGTTGTGGGAGGCGGAGATCATCACGCCGAGATCCGCTTCGAGCGCGCCGACCAGGTACGCGACGGCGGGCGTCGGGAGGACACCGAGGCGGAGCACATCGGCACCGGCGGAGGTGAGACCCGCCACGACGGCGGCCTCGAGCATCTCGCCGCTGGCACGCGGGTCACGGCCGACGACCGCGACCGGACGGTGCGAACGGTCGTGGGCCGCGAGGACGCGGGCGGCGCTGGCGGCGAGCGAGAGCGCCAGCTCCGGGGTCAGCTCCTCGTTGGCGAGGCCACGTACGCCGTCGGTACCGAATAGACGAGCCATCTGTCGACCTCCTTGAAAAACCACCACGACAACCTAGCCAGTACCCCCGGTTTCGCCTTTAGCGGGCTAAACGCGACGCGCGGAGCGCGTTTAGCCCGCTAAAGGCGAACGCGTGGGGCACGTGGGACTGCTGTGACAACGGGGTCCTCGGGCACGCCGAGACCCCGGAAACACGGAAGCGCCCATCCGAGAGACGGATGGGCGCTTCCGCGGGTTGCGCCAGAGGCGCGATCAGCGCTTGCTGTACTGCGGAGCCTTACGGGCCTTCTTGAGGCCGTACTTCTTCCGCTCCGTGGCGCGAGCGTCACGGGTCAGGAATCCGGCCTTCTTCAGGGCCGGGCGGTCGTCGGCGTCGACCTCGACGAGCGCACGGGCGATCGCGAGACGGAGCGCACCGGCCTGGCCCGAGATCCCGCCACCGTGCAGGTTGGCGAAGATGTCGAACGAGTCGGGCTTGTCGACCGTCACCAGCGGCTCACGGATGAGCTGCTGGTGCACCTTGTTCGGGAAGTACTCTTCGAGCGTGCGGCCGTTGAGCTTGAACTCACCGGTACCGGGAACGACGCGCACCCGGACGACGGCCTCCTTGCGGCGACCGACGGTCTGGGCGTTGCCACCGGCGGCACGCGACGGGCGCGCGGTGCCGGGGGTCTCGCTCGTCGCGACGGCCTCGCCGACGGCGGGGGTCTCCGTGGTCGCGACGGCTTCGGTCGCGGTCTCCTCGGTGCTGGTCACAGACTGTTCCTCACTCACTGCGCGACCTGCGCGATCTTGGTGATCTCGCGCGCCTGCGGCTGCTGCGCGGCGTGCGGGTGCTCGGCGCCGGCGTAGACCTTGAGCTTCTTCGCCTGGGCGCGGCCGAGCTTGTTCTTCGGGAGCATGCCCTTGACGACCTTCTCGAGCAGGTGCTCGGGCTTGGTGTCGAGCAGTTCACCGAAGGAGCGCTTACGCAGACCACCGGGGTAACCGCTGTGCCGGTACGCGAACTTCTGCTCGCGCTTGTTACCGGTGAGCGCGACCTTCTCGGCGTTGACGATGATGACGAAGTCACCGGTGTCCACGTGCGGAGCGTAGGTCGGCTTGTGCTTGCCGCGCAGCAGCGTGGCGACCTCGGTCGCGAGCCGGCCGAGCACGACATCCTCGGCGTCGATCACGTGCCAGGCACGAGTGACGTCGCCGGGCTTGGGGCTGTACGTGGGCAAGGGTCTACCTCGTCGTCAACATTGCGTGTGGGTTCTGTGCGGGCCTAGCGCTTACGCGCCGCAGCGCACAACGACATATGAAGATACCCCCACGCCCGACCCTACTGCGAAGCGGGGGTCGGTCCGGGGTCCCATACTAGGACCGGCGCCCGGCGGGCGCCCCGCAACTGTACCTCGCCGGTGTGGCGGAACCGCCCACGGCATCGTCCTTCGCGGGAGAGGATGAGACGATCCGGACGCGCACCGCGCGCGGGGGACTCGATTCAGGGGAACGGCGATGAAGAAACGTCCAACGACCATCTTGTGCGTGCTGAGCGCTGTGCTGGTGCTCACCACCGCCTGCGGCCAGGGGCGCGCGGGCACGGCCGTGCCGAAGGGCGACGACGCGGCGACCTACGTCGGCACGAAGTTCCAGACGGCGATGAACAAGCTGCAGGACACCATCGGCGACCAGCGCGACGTCACCAGCGAGTCGGGCGCCTACTTCCGCTTCGACGAGAAGTACATCCGCAGCACGATCTCGTCCGCCCGCACCGGTTCCCCGGAGGGCCGGGTCAGCCGTCAACGCTCGCAGAAGAACCCGGACGACAGCATCGACTGGTACACCCCGGGCGACGGGACCGTCGAATACGTGTACCTCGGCCCCGTCTACAAGAGCCTCGCCCCGACGCCGTGGGTTTCGATGCCGAAGTCGGAGACCGGGCTGACCATCCCCTGCGCCTGGGTCGGGATCATCACCGCCTGCAAGATGGCCGACGCGATCGCCGTGGCCTACAACGCGGACAAGAAGATCGTGAAGGGCGCGAAAAGTCTTCCGGAGAACCGGATCGAGCTGACCGCCGACATCCCGTTCGGGAAGTTCATGGAGCGACGGGTGGAGATCCTGCCGCCGTCGATCAGCGGGGCGATCACCGGCGACATGAAGAAAGCCCCGGTTCGGACCACCGTCTCCCTCAACTCGGACGGGACGCTGAACCAGATCGTGATGGACGCCAAGATCGAGGGCGGCGGGCACAAGCTCGAACTGCGCTACGACTTCCGCTTCACCGGCAAAGCGAGCACCCAGGACCTGCCGAAGCTACCGGACGCCTCGCAGATCACCGTGCTGCCGGACAAGGCGGCCAAGGACGACTTCAACCGCCGGTTCAACGAGTTGAAAGGCGTCTGAGGCATGACGGAACAGCAGCCGCAACAGCCGCAGCAGTGGTGGCAGCCGCCGGCGAACCCCGGAAACCAGCAGCAGGGCTGGCAGCAGGAAGGCCAGGCGACCGGGCCGCATCCCGGGCAGTGGCAGCAGAACGATCCCAATGCCGCGACCACCGGTTCCTACACCGGCCAATGGCAGCAGCAGCCCGGCGTCAGCGGCTCGTTTTCCGGGCCCTGGCAACAGAACGCCGCACCCGCGCCGGGCACGACGTGGCAGCAACCGCAGCAGCAGCCCGCGCCGCAGCAGCAGGATTGGCAAGCACCGCAACAGGTTCCGGGCACTCCCCCGCAGGGACAGTACGGCGGAGGCTTCCAGCCCGCCCAGCAGGCACAGTCGTCGCAGTACGGCGGGCTCGGCGCTTTCGGCTCGGAGCCCCCGAAGAAACCCAAGGTTTCCAAGAAGACCTTGCTGATCGGCGGGATCGCGACGGCCGTCGTGATCGCGGGCGGCGTCGGGGCTTGGCTGCTCGGCGCGTTCGCGGGTGACACTCTCGACGAGAAGTCGGTCCAGGACGGCGTCGTCCGCGTGCTCAACGAGCACTACGGGGAGCCGGACGTGAAGAACGTGACATGTCCTTCCGGCCAACGGGTGGAGAACGGGACCACGTTCGATTGCTCGATCGATCTTTCGGGACAGCAGAAGAAGGTCACCGTCCGGGTGCTGAACACCACTCCGGAATTCGAGGTCGGCTCGCCGCACTGACCTCCACCGACACGGAAAGCCGCGACGGAACCCGTCGCGGCTTTTCCTTTGACACAAACGAAACGGCGGGCTCGGCATCCGAAGATGCCTGCCCGCCGTTGCTCGTTCCGAGCGTGAGACTCAGAACAGGCCGGTGACGCCCTGCTCCGTGCTCTGGTAGCCGTCGGCCAGCTGCGGCAGCACGCCGGCGACCTGCGCGAGCAGCTGCTTGAGCTCCTCGAACTTGTTGTCCCACTCCTGCTGAGCGGCCATGTACGCGACCTTCGCGTCACCGTCCCAGGTGTTGACCAGCGGGGCCAGGTCGCTCTTCAGCTGCCCGAAGAGGCCTTCCAGCTCACCGCCGGTGTTCTTGCAGTCGTCGGCCGCCGCGTGGATCGTGGCGTAATCGACCTTCATCTCGCCCATGAGTTCCTCCAGTCAGATATAAGAAGTCTTGGTTTTGGTGCGGTGTAGCCGAATCAGCCGAGGACGCCGAAGCCCTGGTTGACCGACTTGATGAGCTCCTGCTGCTGCTGCTCGGTCGCGTTGTACTTCGAACCGGCCTGCTCGAGCAGGTCACCGATGTTCTGGAGGGCCTGGTTGAGCCCGCGGCCCGCCGAGTCGAAGCGCGTCATCACGTTGTTGAACGCGAGCGCCGCGTCGCCGGTCCAGCCCGCGCGAGTGGCTTCGATGTTGTCGCGAAGCTTGCTCAGGTTCTGGTCCATCGAGACGCGGACCTCGGTCACGCGCTTCTCGGACTGAGTGAACTGCTCAACTGTCCCGGTAAATCCGCCAGCCATGGGAGCTACCCCCTTCGTTCGTGGTTTATCCGTACTTGGTGAAGTTCGTTTGGTACGGACCTACGACGGAGACACTGCCACGTCTGGTTCCCTCTTGTCGCTCGTTGGTTTCAAGTAGTTGCTTGCGTTAACGCTCGCGGCGGGAACCGAACGCGGAAACCCGGACGGCACGCCGCGAATCGCGTGCCGAAAAGGGCCTTCACCACGCGATTTAGCAAACGCACAGGGGTCGGTCAATCGCCTCGGCTCATGATTCGCGACTGCGAAAAGTCCTCGTCGTCGTCACCCACACGTGGCCTTCTGGCCGCCGGCTCTGGCCGAAGGGGAACCAAGTCCGCCGCTGAGGGCAAAGCGGGAACCGGAAGACCGGCCCCCGTGCGGAACCGTTTCGCGGCGTTCCGGACAGCGGCGGGGGTCGGCGCTGTCTCGCCGCCCGCGAGCCGTCCCTTGCCGAATTGCTTCGCCAGTTCCGCGTTCTCGCCCCGGCGGCGTTCGTACCGTGCCTTGGCCGTGCGGGCGACCTGCCGGGCATAAGTGACCGCGTCACGCCCTGTGCGGGCGAAGTGTTCGGCGGCGGTCTCGGGTTCGGGTGGCATTCGCCTCCCCCTTCAGTTGACGACCACCATCGTTTTGACGACCTGCTCGCAGGCCGCGCTCACGCGTTGTTCGAGCGGTGAGCCGGTGCCGTATTGGCAACCGATGTGAACGCGAGTCTTTCCCTGCGCGACGACGTACCAGTCGACGCGCGCGCTCGGCTTGGTCTCGCGGTAGTAGATGACGGTCCGGCCGGCGTAGTTCGCGGAGCCGTTGAAGCCACTGTACTTATGCGGTTCCATCCGTGCCCCGGAGCTGAGTTCGTCGACGAGTTTCTGTCTGTCGGCCGTCGCGTCGTAGGCCATCACGTACTCCTGGGCGACCACGAGGTCGTCGCCGGTGAGGGAGTCGCTCGGGTGGATCACCACCTGACGTTTGGCGACGCGGTCGTCGGTTTGCGTCCAGTCCATCGGCGCGATGAAGCGATAGTCGTACTGGGCGAGCGTCCGGCCTTCGGGCTCGGCCTCCCCGCTGTTGACGGTGAAGAGGACGCCACCGACGACCGCCGCTATGGCGACCACGGCCGCGGCGATGATCCAGGGCGTCTTCTTGCCCTTCCCGCCGCGCTCGGCGGGTTTGGTCTCGCGGGAAGGCTCACCCGGCCGCCACGGCGGCGGGGCCGCTATCCCCTGCTGTCCCATCGGAGGCGACGGCGGCCCTTGCCGCATCGCGTTTAGCGGGCTAAACGCGCTCTGCGGGGGCGGGCCGGGCGGGAACTGGGGGCGCGGGGTTTCGGGGCGCCGGTCGGCGGGGGCGGGCGCGGGGGCACCGCCGACGCGCGAGACCGCGGAACCCGCGAGCGACCCCGTCCGGTCCGGGTCGATCAGCACCGCGCGCAGGGCACCGCGGGCGACCACCGTCTCCGGCTGGTCCAGCGTGGTGGGCACGACACCGGTCCGCTCGTGCACCAGCCGGGACACCATCGGGATCCGGCTCGACCCACCCACGAGGAAGATCGCCGTCAGCTGCTTCGGCCGCAGCCCGGAATCGCCGATCGCAGCCACGGTCAGCTCGACCGCGCGCCCGAGCGGGCCCGCGATGATCCGCTCGAGGTCCTCCCGGGTCACGTGGGCGTCGGCGAACGGCGGCGGCATCGGAACGTCGGTGTACGCGTGCCGGGACAGCGTCTCCTTCGCGCCGCGCACGTCCTGCCGCAGCACACGGCGGCGCCGCCGATCGGTGAGTTCGCGGCCTTCGACGAGCTTCCGCCATTCCGGCGGATCGACGGACGACACCAGCGAACCCACGTGCTCCAGGAGCGCCTGATCGACGTCCGCTCCCCCGAAGCTCGGATCCCCCCGGGTGGCCAGCACCTGGAACCCGGCGCGTTTAGCGGGCGAACTGCGATCCGCCGGGCTGCCGGGCATGCGCTGGACCACGGAGACGTCGACGGTGCCACCGCCGAGGTCGAGCACCGCCAGTGCGTCGCCGGGGCGGCCGCTGAACTCGACGGTGCGCTCGGAGTTGAGGTCGGCCGGAGCGAACGTCGCCGCGTGATAGACCGCCGCGGCGACCGGCTCCGGCACGAGCGCGACCTGACGCGCGAGCCCGCCCGCCGCCTGCCGGAGCAGCCGGGTCCGGGTCGCGCCCCAATCGGCGGGGTGGGTCAGGACGAGCAGCTCGACCTCGGCGTCACCGGCGAGCCGGCGCGCCTCGGTCACCGCGCGTTTCAGCACGGCGTGGACGACGTCGGTCACGCGGAGGACGTTGTCGCCGAGCAGCAGGTCGCCTTCGTCGATCCGGCGCTTCGGATTCGGCTCGTAGCGCGACGGATCCACCGCCGCCTGCCGTTCCGCCTCCTGGCCGACGAACAGCGTCCCATCCGGCGCGGCGTAGACCGCCGACGACATCAAGGGCTGCCCGTCCACCACGACCACCTGCGGCTCGCGGCCGTTGATCGAGGCGACTACGCAGGTGCTCGATGTCCCGAAGTCCACCGCTACCCGCACAGTCACTAGCCACTCCCGCAGATCGTCGTCGTCACCCCTCGCCCAGCCGGGACCTCACCTGGTTCCGCGGGAGGTCAGTCCGGCTGGATCCACGAGACCTGCATGAGCTGCTTGCCGTGCTTCCGGGTCACGAGGTTGCCTCGGCCCGGCGGCATCTGGCTCGGCTTCACGTTCGCGACGAGGTTGCCTTCGTCACGCGAGCCGTTCATGACCATACCGGGCGCCGCGATCTCCCTGAGCTTGCCGAGGATCGGGTCGAACATCGCCCGGCTCGCGCCACCACTGCGGCGCACGACGATGACGTGCAGACCGACGTCTTTCGCCTGCGCGAGGAACTCGGCGAGCGGCTTCAGCGGGTTGCTCGTCTGGGTGGCGACCAGGTCGTAGTCGTCGACGATGACGAACAGCTCCGGACCTGTCCACCAGGACCGGGTCTTGAGCTGCTCCTGCGTGACGTCCGGACCGGGGAGCCGCCGGGTCATCGACCCGTGGACGTCCTTGACCATGCTGTCGAGCTGCGCGGCGGACACCGCGTAGCCGAGCAGCTGGTCCCCGCCGACGAAGCCGAGCATCGTGCGCCGGTAGTCGACGAGGATGATGACCGCTTCCTGCGTCGTGTACCGCTCGGTGATGCCTCGGGTGATCTGGCGCAGCAGGTTCGTCTTGCCCGACTCGCCGTCCGCGAACGCGTAGAAGTGCGAATCGGAGGCGAAGTCGAGGTAGATCGGCTGGAGGTCTTCCTCGTTGACGCCGATCGGCACCAGCTTCGAGTTGCGCTTGGAGTCGATGGACAGGACCTCGTCGTAGGTGACCATCTCCGGCAGCAGGCGGACCTGCGGCGCCGGACGGCCCTTCCACGCCGCCTTGATCTTCGCCACCGCGTCGGCGACACCGGCGGCGACGTCGTCCGCGTTGCTCGAGCCGTCGATCCGCGGCAGACCGGTCAGCAGGTGCAGCTTGTCCCTGGTGAGACCGCGGCCCGGACGTGCGGCCGGGACGTTCACCGCGACCCGGCGGTCGATGTCCGACTCGCTCGGATCACCGAGGCGCAGCTCGAACCGGGAACCGATCATGTCCTTGATCGCCGGCCGGATGTCCGCCCACCGGTTCGCCGCGATGATGACGTGCACACCGTAGGAAAGACCCTGGGTGGCCAGCTTGGTGATCGAGATCTCCAGCTCGTCGAAGTCGTCCCGCAGCGCCTTCCAGTTGTCGACGATCAGGAAGGCGTCACCGAAGGCGTCTTCCTCAGGCTTGATTTCGCCGCGCCGCTTGCGGTTGCGGAACTCGTTCATCGAGTCGATGCCCATGGCACCGAACCGGCCTTCCCGCTCGGTGAGCAGGGTGGTCAGCTCGGCCACGATCCGGCGGGCCTTGTCCGGCTCGCGGCGGGCGACGGCGACACCACCGACGTGCGGCAGGCCCTGGAGACCGGCCAACGTACCGCCACCGAGGTCGAGCGCGTAGAACTGCGCCTCCTCGGGGGTGTGGGTCAGCGCCATCGACATGATCAGCGTCCGGAGCATGGTCGACTTGCCCGACTGCGGACCGCCGACGATCACACCGTGCCCGGCGCCACCGGAGAAGTCGGCCCACAGCAGGTCACGGCGCTGCTCGTACGGACGGTCGACGATGCCCATCGGCACCTGCAGCCGTCCGTTGCCGAAGAACCCGACCGGGGAAAGACCGCGGTCGTCGGTGGGGTTCAGGTTCGGCAACAGGGTGTCGAGCGAGTTCGGTTCCTTGAGCGGCGGCAGCCAGACCTCGTGCGCGGGCGGGCCCTGGCCGATCAGCCGGGACACGATCACATCGAGCTCACTGGGCTCGACGGCCTCCTCCTGCTTGGCCTCTTCCACCGGCGCGGCTTCGATCTGCTGCGGCTCCGGCTCCTTCGGCAGTTCGACGAAGTCCGGGACGAACAGCTGCGGGCGCTTGTCCGCGCGAACCACCGTCGCGGCCGGGCCCGCCGCCTTGATCCCCGCGGGCCGGTACGGGCCCGAGACGTACGAGGCCTTGAAGCGGACCAGCGTCGAGGTGTCGTACTTGAGGTAACCACCACCTGGCACGGACGGCAGCTCGAACGCGTCGGGCACGCCGATCGCGGCACGGGATTCCGCGGCGGAGAAGGTCTTCAGACCGATGCGGTAGGAAAGGTGCGAGTCGAGACCGCGCAGCTTGCCCTCTTCCAGCCGCTGCGACGCGAGGAGCATGTGCATCTGCAGCGACCGGCCGAGACGGCCGATGGCGACGAACAGGTCGATGAAGTCCGGCTTCGCGGCCAGCAGCTCGGAGAACTCGTCACAGACGATGAAGAGCGCGGGCAGCGGGTCGAGGTCGGCGCCGTTCTCGCGGGCCTTCTCGTACTCCCAGACGTTCTTGAAGTTACCGCCGTTCTTCAGCGCTTCCTGGCGCCTGTTCATTTCGCCTGCCAGGGCGTCCTTCATCCGGTCGACCAGCGTGACCTCGTCCGCGAGGTTGGTGATGACCGCGGAGACGTGCGGCGCCGCGTCCAGACCGAGGAACGTCGCACCACCCTTGAAGTCGACGAGGACGAAGTTCAGCGTGCTCGACGAGTGCGTGGCGAGCATGCCCAGCACCAGGGTGCGAAGGAACTCCGACTTACCGGAACCGGTCGCCCCGATGCACAGGCCGTGCGGGCCCATGCCCTCCATCGCGGCTTCCTTGATGTCCAGCTCGACCGGCTGGCCGTACTCGCCGACGCCGAACGGGACGCGGTAGCGGTCTCGCACCGGGCGCGGCCGCCAGGACTGCTGGACGTCGAAGGTCATCGGGTCGCCGGGGATGCCCAGCAGTTCGAGCAGACCGGGGTTGGACAGCAGCGGTTCTTCCTCGGCGGCGTCCTGCGCGGCGGTGCCGACGCGGTACGGGGCGAGGAGCCTTGCGAGGGCTTCGGCCTCGACCACGCTGAGCGTGTCCGGGCGGCCGAACCATTCGACGCCGCCGGCGCTGCGCGCGCCGAGGCGGTCTTCTTCGACGACCAGCCGCAGACCGCGGCGGGCCGCGAGGTTGCCGATGGAGTCGGAAAGATCGATCAGGGTGACGCCGACCAGACCCTCTTCGAGGATGATCTGCTCCTCGCGGGTGACCTCGGCGTCGTCGACGATGATGACGACGTGCGGCTGGTCCGGGGCGGGCGTCGCGTTGCGAGAGAACCGCTGGCGGTCACGGAGTTCCTCGTCGAGCCACTGCTCGATCTGCGCGAGCGAGCCGGCCATCATCCGCAGCTGGCCGATACCGTCGGCGAGCGCCGGGTGCTGGGCGTGCGGCAGCCACTTCGCCCACTCCCACTCCTCCTTGGCGCGGCCCGCCGTCGCGACCGCGATGAGGACGTCGTCGGGGCTGTGGAAGGTGACCAACTGCGCCAGCATCGCCCGGGTGAGACCGCGGGTGAGGCCGCGGTCGCCCTGCATGCTGACCGCGGCGAACCCGCGGAGGGTGATCTGGGTCGGCAGGTCCGGGACGATCGAGTGCGCGCGGACGAACCGGCGCAGGGCGAGCGTGGCGATCGGCTCCAGCTCGTCGACGGGGCCGGTCTGCGGCGGCACCAGCCGCGTCGCGAGCCGGTGCGAGCTGCGGCCGACGCGGAGGTGGAGGAAGTCCTGGTCGTTTTGGCGGCGCTCCCACATGCGGCGGCTCGCGGCCAGCGACCACATCGTCTGCGGGTCGGGGTGAACCCACTCGAGCGCGGCACGCTGGTCGACCATGGCCTCGCGGGCCCTGTCGCGCATCTGGCCGAGGTAGCGCAGGTAGTCCTTGCGGTCCTCGTCCATCTCAGCCTTTTTGGCGCCACCGCCCTTGCCCGCGCCACCGGCCATCATGCCGACGGTGCTGAGCACCATCATGCCGCCCATCATCATCATCATGGGATTGCGTCCACCCGTGGTGAACATGAAGACCATCATCCCGATGGAGGCGACGATCATCACCGCGGGAAGCAGCTTCATGACGATGTTGCCCGGGATGGTGCGCGGCACCTCAGGCGGCGGTTCGAGATGCACCTCGCCACCCGGCGGCCGAGGCGCCGCCAGGCGCGGTGACTTCTTGAACTGCAGCGTGCTCATCGAAGGACCCCTCTTCAAACTCGACGATGGCGGCCACCGTTGGTGCGCGTACTGGTGCGCGAGACAACCTATCGAACGTGGCCGGTGAAATCCGGACAACGCCGAGAACGACCCCGGACGAGGGCCGTACGCATGCCGGGAGTGTAAGGCTCCGGCTCCGCCGACGTGCGTTTAGCGGGCTAAGTGCGATCCGGCGGCCCAGACGCCCGACGTGCGTTTAGCCCCCTAATCGCGATCTGGCGGCCGGGGTCCACTCAGGTGCCCACGGCTCCGGCGCGTCACGATTAGCCCGCTAAAGTCGACGCGCCGGCAGCTGATCTGAGGGGCTCGGAGGTCGCCTCTCTTACTTTTGCCGGTCTTTTTCCGACAGTCGATGATGTGGGCGCCCGGGTTCGGTATAGGTTCCCCCGGGAGCAGACTCTCAGGGCAGGGGGAAGGCAGTGGCAACGGGCACGACGGTATTCAGCAGGGTGACGGTGGTCGCGCCACGCACCCGGATCGACGTGGCTTTGCCGGCTGACGTCGCGGTGGCGGACCTGCTGCCCATGCTGTTGGAGATGGCGAAGGAGGCGACGCCGGACGGCGGCGCCCGCCACGGCGGCTGGGCACTCGCGAAGCTGGGCGACGCGCCGCTCGACCCGAGCCGGACCCTCGCGTCCCTCGGTGTCGTCGACGGCGAGCTCCTCCAGCTGCGCAAGCGCAACGAGAACCCGCCGCCTCCGCTGTACGACGACGTCGTCGACGCGATCGCCGAGTCGTCCCCGGACAGTTTCCGTCCGTGGACCAAGGAGACGGCGCGCCGCTTCGGGCACATCGCGGGCGGGCTGGCGCTGTTCTTCGCGGCACTCGCGCTCTTCACCAGCGGGTCGTTCTACGGCGGAAACGCACTCGCCGCCGCGATCGCGGGCGGTGTCGGCGCGATCGCATGCGTCGCGATCGGCGCGACACTGGCCAAGGCCTACAAGGCCGAAGCGACCGGCGTGCTGATCGCCGCGGCGGGCGGACTTCCGCTGGCCTTCGTCAGCGGCTTCTACATCGTGCCGGGGTTGTCCCTGTGGGCGAACCTGCTTCTCGCGAGCACTCTCGTGATCATCGTGGCGGCGGTCTGCATCCTCGTCATCGGGCACGGCATCACCACGTTCATCGCGGCCGCGACGACGGCCACGATCTCGGCGCTGACGTTCCTGGCCGCGACGCTCATCGACACTCCGATCGCCGGCATCGCGGCCGGCGCCACCGCGTTCTCGCTGGCGTGCATCTCGCTGCTGCCGCGCGCGACGATCAAACTCGCGGCCCTCCCGACGCCGCACGTTCCCGGTAGCGCCGAAGAGCTCAAGGAAGACTCGGGCTTCCCGGACTACCGCGCCATCGAACGCCGTACCGCGGTCGCGCACGAGTACATGACCGGCCTGCTGACCGGCTGCGGCGCGGCCACCGCGCTGTTCGCGATCATCGCCTCGACGTCTCCGTCGGTCTTCGGCCCGATTCTCGGCGTGATCGCCACGCTGGTCCTGCTCCTGCGGGCGCGGGCGTACGCGAACGGCGCGCAAGCGATCGCCCTCCTGACCACCGGCATGGTGTCCGGCGCGGGCATCCTGCTCGGCTGGATGTGGTCGGCGAGCCCGCTGAACCGCGTCCTGTTCGTGTTCGGCGCGCTGCTGCTGATCGGCGCCGGCGCGCTCGTGGTCGGCGTGATCTTCCCGAACCAGCGCTTCTCGCCGCCGCTGCGGCGGACCGTGGAGATCTTCGAGGCCATCTTCATCGCGACGGTGCTCCCGCTGGCGCTCGGCGTCATGGATCTCTACACGACGCTGCGCCACCTCAACTTCAAGTGACGACCCGATCGGATGATGCTCTGATGGCCGTAGCGCGGAAGTCCAGGGGGACGCGCGTCCGCCACATCGGCCTCGCCGGGCGTACCGGAACGGTGCTGCTGGCGGCCGGTATCGGTGTTCTCTCTCCGGCGTCGGTGGCGCTTCCCGCCTGGGCGCAGCAAAGCAGCGTCGCGGCGGACGCCGACGGCTACTTCGCGACCCCGCCTCCGGTGGACAAGTCGAAGAAGCCGGCGGACGAGGGCAAGCCGGACAAGAACTACGAGAAGAAGACCGAGTGCGTGCAGCGCAGCAAGCTCGGCGGCGACCAGGTCGACATCAAGAACCGTCCGTGGGGCCAGGAGTACCTGCAGATCGAAAAGGTGCACCAGCTGATGCGCGGCGCCACCCAGTCGGTCGGCGGAGGCGTCAAGGTCGCCGTGATCGACACCGGCGTCACCGCGCACCCGTACTTCGGAGGCCGTGTCGAATCGGGTGGTGACTACGTCGCGCCCCCCGGCGGCGGCAAGGCACCGGGGCTCGAGGACTGCGACGGCCACGGCACCGAGGTCGCGGGGATCATCGCCGCGAATCCGCCCGACGCGAGCATCGGGTTCCGGGGAGTAGCGCCCGACGCCACGATCCTGTCGATCCGTCAGTCGAGCCAGAACTACGAGGAAGCGGAGAAGAAGCCCGAGCCGCCGGCGTCCAGCGCCGCTCCGCCGTCTTCGCCGAACAATCCGGGATCCCAGCTTCCGCCGTCCTCACAGGGAAACGGTGCCGTCGGCGGCACCGCACCGGGTCAGGACAAGGGCGGGCGGCAGCAGGAACAGGGCAAGACCGCAGGCACGCTGAAGACGCTCGCGCAGGCCGTGGTCCGGGCCGTCGACAAGGGCGCCCAGGTGATCAACATGTCGGTCGACAACTGTCGTCGGGCGGACGGGAACATCACCCTCGGCGAGCAGCAGCTTCAGGCGGCGGTGAACTACGCCGTCGAGAACAACGTGGTCGTCGTCGCGGCGGCGGGCAACGTCGGTGAGAAATGCCCGCAGAACGATCAGCCGGACCCCAAGTCCCCCAAGATGATCGTCACGCCGCCGTGGTTCTCCGACGACGTCCTGTCGGTCGCGGCGATCGACGACACCGGCGGTGTCGCGGATTTCAGCGTCAACGGGCCGTGGGTCAGTGTCGCCGCTCCGGGCACCAAGATCATCTCGCTGGACCCGGCCGAAGGGTCGAGCAGCCTCGCCAACCTGACGATCGAGGGAAACGGGAAGCCCGGTGCCATCCAGGGCACCAGCTTCGCCGCGCCGTACGTCGCCGGACTCGCCGCTCTCGTGCGGGCGAAGTTCCCGGGACTGCCGGCTCGTGACGTGATGAACCGGATCAAGGCGACGGCGCAGCATCCGGCCGCACCGGGCGGGCGGGACAACTTCGTCGGCTTCGGCGTCGTCGACCCGATCGCGGCGCTGACGGCGATCGTTCCGTCGGAGGCGGACAAGGCCAAGCCGGTCCCGCTGCCCGCGAATCTGCCGCCCGCGAACGACCGCGATCCGGCCCCGATGATCGTCGCGCTCGCCGGAACCGGTGGGGGCCTGGTGGCGCTGCTCGTCACGCTGTTCGTGGTCCACTCGGTCCGCCGCAACCGGCCGGCTGCCCCTGCCCGCAAAACCCCGTAGGCGTCGACTTTAGCGGGCTAAACGTGATCCGAGCGGGACTCGCCTCCGAGCCGCCCAGATCGCGGTTAGCCCGCTAAAGTCGCTCCGCCGCTGGGGGCCTACTTGGCGGGCTTGGGCTTCGGAGCGGGTTTCGCCGGGGCGTCGTCCTCGCCGATCACGGGCGGGACGACCTGGCCGGGCTCGCCGACCACGTCGGACGGTTTCGAAGCGGGCCGCGTCTTCGACTGGTGAGCCGTCTGGCCTCCCCCGCCCATGCCGCCCATCATGGGGGCCATCCCCATCGGCATCATCGCCGATCCCGCCCCGGCGACGCCCTGCCCATGGGCCGGAGCGGTCTGAACGGGCGCGACCTCCGGGATCGGGGCCTGGCCTTGCTCGATCAGCGGTTCCTGCGACCCGGTCTTCCTGCCGTCGGCCGAGGACGGCGACGTCGACTGTTCGTCCGACCCAGCGCCGGAATCCACCTCAGCGGCGGCCTTCTCCGGCACCGGCGAACCCGGCGCTTCGGAATCGTCGTGGAGTTTGAACTCGTCCTGCGGGTAGCGGTGGGCGATCTCGATGCTTCGCGAGCCGGCATCAGGATCATCGACGCCGTCGCAAAACCGCACGAAGCCCTCGAGGACGTCGCGCGCGGCTTCGTAGAGGGCTTTGGCCGACTCCTGCGCCTCCTCCAGCTGAGTTCGCGCGCGCCGGACACCACCGACCGGCAGCATCGCGGTCTCGGAGGTCAGCTCCGCCGTGTCGACCAGGATCTCGACGAGGTCGGTCAGGATGCGACGGATCGACAACACCAGCTCGTCCAGCGAACCCGCCAGGGTGGTGAGGGCGTCTTCGACGTCGGAGCCCGCGGCGTTGATGTCCACGATGTACGTGACGAACGCGTCAGCGTCCTTGCCTGCCCACCCGGCGTCGAGGCGCCCGAGGTCCTCGGCAAGTTCTTTCGAAACGGTGCCCGAGGCCTTCGCCGCTTTCCGGAGCCGGTCCGCCTCGTCCTTCAAGTCCTCCCAGCGCCCCGCCAGCGGGGACAGGTAGGCCTCGACCGGATCGATCAGCCCCAGATGGCCGGACAGTTCCGAAACGAAGGCGAGATGCGGCGCAGCGGCCTCGACCAGCTCCTCACCACCCGAGCCCGGCGCGTTTAGCGGGCTAAACGCGCTCTGGGGCGCCACGGGAGCGGCAGCCGAACGGGCGGCCGCCATCGGGTGCGGGAGGGAATCCGTCGGGTTCTCCGATTCGGCGATCATGCGGTTCAGAGCTCCACGGCGCGCTTGATCATCTGCGCGGCCTCGTCGTCGTGCCCGGCATGCCGCGCGGTCACCGTGTGCAGGGCCTCGGACGCCGACCTCAGCGCGGCCGCGCCTTCCACCAGCTGACGTCGGATGGCCTCCGCCGCGCGCCCGTAGGACGCGCCGAGGCCCAGTTCCTCACCCAACGTTCCGTGGGACTCGACGGTGACACCGTCCCCGGTCACGTCCGTGGCCGCCAGCTCGAGCTCTCCGGCGGCCACGTCCACCCGCTTCGCATAGTCACCGACGACGACGCCGTCGATCTTCAGGCCGGCCACTGCACCCTCCACTCACCCGATACCGCTTGGGCGTTGAGACGCTCGCGCCGTCCGGCGGGTTCCCGCGATCAGTTACCCGCCGGAGCCTGCTGCGATTGCGTGGCGACCGAACCGGCCCGGTCGTCGATCGGCACGGTGTCGAACGTCCGGAGCACGTCCTGCGTGTTCAGCGAAGCGCCGGTGGGCAGGATCCTGATGATGGACTCCGGCGCGGGCACCCGCTTGTTGAGCCCGATCGAGTCCGCCGTCACCGCATCGGGGATGCCGTAACGGATCCCCCGATCGGAGATCAGCTGGATCGGTCCCTTGTCGAAGGTCTCCTTGCCGGTCGCCGACTGGACGACGGCCGCGAAACCGGGCTCCATGAAGAAGCTGTTGATCGGGGCGCCCACCGGGCCGGGAGTGCCGATCTTGACGCCGGGCGCGGAACCGTCGGCGTTCCTGCCCTTCGGCAGCTTGTCGTCGACGAACACCGCCGTGTGCCCGTCCCGGTTGGAGCCGTCGCCCGTGATGGACCAGCTCAGGCACGAGACCCGGGAACCCTGGGTCGCGTTGAGCACCGTCGGCACCGTCTGGGGGTAGGCGTCGAGTTCGACGACCTGGGAGACCCGCGTGAGGTTGCGGATCTTGCCCAGCGGCACGGACATGACCGAAGTGCTGCCGTCGTTCTTCCCGGTCTGCACGATGTCCGCGACGGCCGGGGAAATGGGCTGGATCCCTTCCTTCGTGATGAGGTAGAAGTCCTTCCGCCCTTCGGCCTGTTCGGTGGAGAAGACGTCGCCGACCTTCATGCCTTCGATTTCGAAGTTGGGGGTCTCGCCGTCCCCGGGGACGGTCGGGAGCTTCAGCTCCGGCACCTCGGGAATCGCGTCGAGCAGCCCCTGGGAGATACCGCGGGGCTGGTCGGACAGCTTCAGCGCGGAACGGACGGCGCTCGCGTCCGGCTTGATCTCGGCCTTGACCGCGTTCGCGTTCCGGAGGTTGGGATCCGGCCTCTGCCGGTAGATCAGGTACTCCCTGCCGTTGGCGCCCTTGGCGAGCAACGCCTCGTTCTGGCCGAGTTCGCGGTTCCCGAGCTGTTTCACACCCGCGTAGACGGTCGTCTCCGTCTTCGACAGATCCGGCTGGGGCACCGACGGGTCGTACATGACCTCGTCGCACACGCCCCAGTCCGCGGAGACACGCTGGCTTTCCGTCGGCATCAGCTGCGGGCCGTTCGGAATGCCCATGAGCTGACCGCGGGGAATGTTCTTCAGCTGTTCGTCCGAGACGACTGTGGGGTTCTTCACTTCGGAGGCCTGCGTCGGCCCGGAAGGCTTGGCCCCCGCCTGCTGCGCCCCTTGTTTCGACTGCGCGATGATCAGCAGCCGCGCGGACGCGAGGTTGAAGGTCGGAATCAGTTTCTTCGGGTTCCCGGCCACGACGTACACCGTTCCGGATTGCTCGCCGATGACGATGTTTCCCGCGTCCGGCACGGACGGCTTCGGGCTCAGCAGGCCCCAGATGACGAAGACCAGGACGCCCAGCGCGGCCAGCACGACCCCCACGATGGTGGCCCGCGTGTGCGTGCGCATCGGGTCGTGGAGCATGACGGCGTCGCGACGGACCAGCGCGGATTGCATCCGTCGCAGAACGAACTGATAAGCCTGAACTTGAGACTTAGTAGTCGGTGTTGATGGCATTCTCGACCTACAGTCCTCCCCGTCGCGGTACGGTTCCGCAGGATAGCCGTACGGGGACCGTCTGGTGTGGGGTTTCTACCAACTCCAGCTAGTGTCAAGTTCCTCGGGACCGGCTTTCCGGGTACGCAGCACGCACGAGGGGAAGAGAAAGCGCGGATGTCCGTCACCACTCCTCCACGTCCGCCCGGCCCTCCGGGGCCGCAACCTCCTGGTCGTCCGCCGGGACCGCCGCCAAGGCCCGGCAGACCGGGTGGTCCGGGCGGCCCGGCCGGAGGCCCGGGAGGTCCCGGAGTTCCTCGCGGTCCCGGCGGCCCTGGAGGGCCTGGCGGACCGCAGGGTCCTGGCGGCCCCGGTGGCCCAGGAGGCCCAGGAGGCCCCAAGGGTCCCGGCGGGCCTGGTGGGCCAGGGGGCCCTGGTGGCCCGGGGGGTCCTGGTGGGCCTGGTGGCCCGGGCGGTCCTCCGTCCGGTGGCCCCGGCCCGCAGTCCGGCCCTCCGCCCGCTCCAGCGGCGCGGATCGCCGCGCCGACGCGGCGCCGGACCGGCGGGATCAACCTCGGCCCGCTCCCGGTGGCGAACCTGGTCGTGCTCGAACTCGGGCTCGCGATCGGCCTCGTCCTGCTCGCGATCAACATGAAGCTCAAGTACGTCGCGATCGGCGTGCTCGGGGTCGCGATCATCATCGCGTTCCTGCGCTGGGGCGGCCGCTGGTTCACCCAATGGGCCGGGCTCACCCTGCGGTACATGTTCCGTTCACACGATCGTGTGGCGAATCCGCTTCCGCCGAGCAGCATCGAGTCGCTCGCCGCCGAAGAGGACGCCGTCACCGGCCCTGACGACGCCCGGGTGAACCTGCTTCGCCTCGCCGTTCCCGATCTCGTCGTCGCGCACGGTGTGGACCACGAACGTCAGCAGGTCGGCCTCGCGTGGAACGACGGGACGTGGACCGCCGTCCTGCTCGTCGAACCCGCGCCCGCGCTGATCACCCAGGCGGGTGGCGCGCCGAGCCTGCCGCTGTCCGCGCTCGCGCCGTGCCTCGAAGACCGCGGTGTGGTCCTCGACTCGATCCAGATGATCTGGCACTGCTACCCGGGCAGCGCCGCGCTTCCGTCGGACTCTCCGGCCCTCAGCTCTTACATGGAGGTGCTCGGCCCGCTGCCCGCTGCCGCGCGGCGGACTACGTGGGTCGCCATCCGGCTCGACCCGCGCCGGTGCCCGGCCGCCATCCGCGAACGTGGCGGCGGCGTCGTCGGTGCGCATCGCGCGCTGATCGGCGCGCTGTCGCGGGTGCGCAACGCCTTGGAGTCGCAAGGCGTGCCGACCCGGCCGCTCGATCCGGACGAGCTGCTGCGGTCCAGCATTTCGGCCGCGGAGCTGACCGCGGTCGCCGGCTCGCAGGGGAAGGTCGGCCTGCAGGAGCGCTGGACCGGCGTCACCGCGGCGGGCATCGGGCACGCGAGCTACGCGATCACCAGCTGGCCGAAGGGCAAGATCAGCGGCAGCCTGAACGCGCTGACCAGTGTCCGCGCGTTGTCGGCGACGGTGGCGATGTCGATCTCGCCGTCCGCCGACGAAGGCAAGATCGGCCTTCGGGGAATCGTTCGACTGAGCGCGCGGAATCCCCGTGAACTGGACGCCGCCGACCAGCGGCTGCAGGGCATCTCGGACCGGCTGGGAGTGGCGTTGACGCCGCTGCGCGGCCTGCAGATCTCCGGGTTCTCCGCGACTTTGCCGATCGGAGGCACGGCATGAGCACCCGCATGCGCGATGCCGGCCAGAGCGCCGGTGTCGCCCCGGAATTCACCGTCGACCCGGCGATGCTCGATGCGATCAGCCCTTCCGGTGATCGCGGCGGGATCGTCCTCGGCTCCGGGCTCAAGGGCGAGCCGCTGACGATCTCCGCGCTGCGCTCGGCGCCGACCCGGATCGTGCTCGTCGGTGGCCTGTACCTGGCTCGTCAGGTGGCGCTGCGCGCGATGGCGGTCGGGGCGTGGGTCGTCGTGGCGACCGGGCGTCCGGCCGCGTGGCAGGTTCTTCCGCAGGCCGCGGGAAATCAGCCCAACGGCAGGCCTTCGCCGCTGGTGCAGATCCGGCGGCTGTCGCCGGTGGACCTCCCGCGCCCGTCCGAGGACGCGCCGCTGCTGGTCGTGACCGACGGGGGGCCGACCCCGCAGGACCTGTTCCCGCCGCGGTCGCCGTGGCAGACGACGGTCTACGTGCTGCCGTACCTGCATCCGCAGGCCGGGGCGACCGCGAACGCGGCCGACCTCGTGCTGATGCAGCGGCTCCCGCCGGGCCAGGCCGAACTCGCCGCGCGAATCTGGCGGCTCCCGCCCCAGATGATGAAGCAGCTCACGACGTTGAAGGACGACCAGGTCGTCGCTCTGGGCCGAAACCTCTGGCGCCCTCTTCGCCTGGTAACCACGGCGAAAGAGCAGCAGATCCTGGGCCCCGTACGTCGCGGCGACTAATCCGACGCGGCGACTTTAGCGGGCTAACCGCGCTCTGCGGGGGCACTGTCCATATCGGACAGTGCCCCCGTCTTGCGTCCGCCGCGCGTCGCGTTTAGGCCGCTAAAGTCGACCTGGGCGTGAGGTTTAGGCGTCAAGAGGGAATCGCGCAGGCTGTGGATAAGCCGGGGGTTGTGGATAAATCGCCCCCGAGAGGCAGTGACGGACGTGCCTTGTCGGTCTTGTCGATCACCGTATCGGCATGACCAAGCCCTTCGATTCATCTCACCTCCCCGAAGTCTTCCGCGGCTCAGACGCACGCAAGGCGGGTCTGATTACGGCCAGCCGTCTGCGTGGCCCGAGCGTCCGGCGACTGTTCCAGGACGTCTACACGCGCGCTGACGTCGAAGTCACGCATGAACTACGGTGCCGCGGGGCCGCGTTACTGGCACCGCCGGAAGCCGTGCTGACCGGGCGATCGGCCGCGACCGTCCAGGGCGTCCAGCTGGCCAAGCCCCATGATCCGGTCGAGATGGTCGTACCGGAGAAACAACGCTTCGGCCCGATCGTCGGTATCAAGATTCGGCGGACCGAGGTCAAACCCGAAGAATCGAGGCCGTGGAACGGAATTCGCATCGCGCGGAGAAGTCGAATCGCACTGGACCTGCTCCTCCGGCTTTCTCCTCGCAAATCCGGATGGGTACGACGGCTCCGCATCGGCGTCCCCGATCTGGACCAGTTCATGAGAGCCGAGAAACTGACCGACCTGCACCTTAATGGAGAGTTCTACGGTCGCCGCAATCGAGGAATCCGCTTGGCCAGGCACGCTTTGCGCCTCTCCGACCCTCGCGCGGAGTCGCCTCCGGAATCGGAACTGCGGATCGTGCTGGCCGCCGGCGGCATTACCGCGACACCCCAGCTCGAGGTCTTCTCCCGAACTGGCCATTTCGTCGCTCGTCTCGACCTCGGCGACGAGACGTACCGGGTCGCCATCGAATACGACGGCCGATGGCACAACACTCCAAAGCAACGAGCCCACGATCGCAAACGGCGAAGACGGGCGGAGGCCGAGGGCTGGCGTTTCGTCATCGTCACCGCGGATGACCTGGCGAACGACTTCAAAGGCATCGTCGAGGCCGTCTGGCAGGCCCGCCGGGGCGCGTTTAGCCCGCTAACCGCGCCGCGACCGGATCAGGAGGAGGTGCGCATGGCCCGCGTTTGATCCGCACGGGCGGCGAGTTCGGTGTCCGGCGGGTAGTCGACGGCCATCAGCGTCAGGCCGTGTGCGGGAGCGACAGCGCTGTCACGCGTCCGGCTCTCCAGAACGTCGCCGGGCCAATCGAGCGGACGACGGCCGTCGCCGACCAAGAGCAGGGCCCCCACGAGACTACGCACCATCGAATGGCAGAACGCGTCAGCGGAGACCGCGACCTCGACCGCGTACGGACCGGTCCGCCGCCATTCGAGCCGCTGCAGCTCGCGAATGGTCGTCCCGCCTTCACGCTGCTTACAGAAGGCCGCGAAGTCCTGAAGCCCCAAGAGAGCCGACGACGCCTCGTTCATCGCATCGACCGAGAGCGGACGGGGCCAGGCCAGGGTGTCGTGACGCCGCAACGGATCCACGCCCCATGGCGCATCCGAAACACGGTAAAGGTAGTGACGACGCACGGCCGAGAACCGCGCGTCGAACCCAGGCGCCGCGACCCGGGCGTCCAACACCCGCACGTCCCCCGGCAGGTACCGATTCCAGCGGTGACGCATCCGCCCCAGGTCAGGAATGCCCTGCTCGTCCAGTTCCAGGCGACCGGATCGCGTTTTGCCCGCTAAAGGCGACACGTCGACGTGGACCACCTGGCCGGACGCGTGCACACCGGCGTCGGTGCGGCCGGCGACGACGACGGACTTCGGGACCGATGCTCCTGGAGGTTGCTTCGCGAGCGCCTCTTCGAGGACTCCCTGCACCGTGCGCCGCCCGGGCTGCCGTGCCCAGCCGGAGAAATCGGTGCCGTCGTAGGCGACATCCAGACGCAGACGAACGAGCCCGCCCTCCGCAGTGGGAGTGGCGGGCTCGTCCGGGGTGTTCGGTGCCGTCAGGACGTCAGTCCTTCTTGCTGTCCGCGTCCGCGGCGGGGGCCTCAGCGGCCTCGTCGGCGGCGGGAGCCTCGGTGGCCTCCGGAGCCTCGGTGGCGGCCGTGTCGGCAACCTCAGGGGCCTCGGTGGTCTCCTCGGCGGCCGGGGCGGCAGCCTTCGGCTCGTCCTTCGCGAACTTCGTCTTGCGCGCGGCCTCGGCCTCGGCGGTGACGGTCTTCTCGGCAACCAGCTCGATGACGGCCATGGGGGCGTTGTCGCCCTTGCGCGCCATCGTCTTGGTGATCCGGGTGTAGCCACCCGGACGCTCCGCGAAGAACGGACCGATCTCGGCGATCAGCTTGTGCACGACATCCTTGTCGCGCACGATGCGCTGGATCTGACGACGGTTGTGCAGGTCGCCCCGCTTCGCCTTCGTGATCAGCTTCTCGGCCAGCGGGCGCACCCGCCGGGCCTTCGCCTCGGTCGTCGTGATCTTGCCGTGCTCGAACAGCTGGGTGGCCAGGTTGGCCAAGATCAGCCGTTCGTGCGCGGGCGACCCGCCGAGACGGGGTCCCTTTGTGGGGGTGGGCATCGGTTCTCCTCGTTCAGCTCACAGCTGGAGGCCGAGGCTCCCCCACCCCTACCGGTGAGGGAGCCGAAGCTGGCCTTACAGCTGCTCCGTCTCTGCGTAGTCCTGGCCATCGTCGTGGCCGTTGTCCGAAATTCCGTCCGTGATGCTGTCGACGCCCTCGGACCAGCCTTCACCGTCGTAGCTGGCCGCGGCCGCGGTCGGGTCGAACCCGGGCGGGCTGTCCTTCAGCGCGAGGCCGAGACCGACGAGCTTGAGCTTGACCTCGTCGATCGACTTCGCACCGAAGTTGCGGATGTCCAGCAGGTCGGCCTCGCTGCGCGAGACCAGTTCGCCGACGGTGTGGATGCCCTCGCGCTTGAGGCAGTTGTACGACCGGACGGTGAGGTCCAGGTCCTCGATCGGCATCGCGTAGGCGGCGATGGTGTCCGCCTCCTGCGGCGACGGGCCGATCTCGATGCCTTCGGCGTCGACGTTCAGCTCGCGCGCGAGACCGAACAGCTCCACCAGCGTCTTACCGGCCGACGCGACAGCGTCCCGCGGCGTGATCGACGGCTTCGTCTCCACGTCCAGGATCAGCTTGTCGAAGTCGGTGCGCTGCTCGACACGGGTCGCCTCGACCTTGTACGTCACCTTCAGCACCGGGGAGTAGATGGAGTCGACCGGGATCCGGCCGATCTCCGCGCCCGCCTGCTTGTTCTGCAGGGCCGGAACGTAACCGCGGCCGCGCTCGACGACGAGCTCGATCTCGAGCTTGCCCTTGCCGTTCAGCGACGCGATGTGCAGATCCGGGTTGTGCACGGTGACACCGGCCGGGGGCACGATGTCGGCAGCAGTGACCTCACCGGGGCCCTGCTTGCGCAGGTACATGGTGACCGGCTCGTCCTCTTCCGAGGAGACCACGAGCTCCTTGAGGTTCAGGATGATGTCGGTGACGTCTTCCTTCACCCCGGGAACGGTGGTGAACTCGTGCAGCACGCCGTCGATGCGGATGCTCGTCACGGCCGCGCCCGGAATGGACGACAGCAGCGTGCGACGCAGCGAGTTGCCGAGCGTGTAGCCGAAGCCGGGCTCCAGCGGTTCGATGGTGAACCGGGAGCGAGTCTCGTTGACCGTCTCTTCGCCGAGAGCCGGCCGCTGGGAAATCAGCATCTTTCCTAATTCCTTTCCAAACGGCGCCCGCCATATGACACCGAAAGGGATGGCGAAACGGCGGCGCACTCCGGGCGCCGCCGCCCGTGCCCACACCGGGCCGGGGTTTCCCCGGCCCGGTGATGGATCACTTCGAGTAGAGCTCGACGATCAGCTGTTCCTGGACCGGAACGTCGATCTGAGCGCGCTCCGGGAGCTGGTGGACCAGCACACGGAGGTTGGACGGAACAACCTGGAGCCACGCGGGAACGGGACGCTCGCCGAACGACTCCTTGGCAGCGACGAAGGGCAGCATCGCGAACGACTTCGGCCGCACGTCGATGATGTCCCACTTGCTGACCTGGTACGAGGGCACGTTGACCTTGACGCCGTTGACCACGAAGTGACCGTGGCTCACCAGCTGACGCGCCTGACGGCGGGTGCGGGCGATGCCGGCGCGGTAGATCACGTTGTCCAGACGGGACTCGAGGATCTGCAGCAGGTTCTCACCGGTCTTACCCGGACGCCGGACGGCTTCCTTGTAGTACCGGACGAACTGACGCTCGAGAACGCCGTAGGTGTAGCGAGCCTTCTGCTTCTCCTGCGACTGCAGGAGGTACTCGGACTCCTTGATGCGCCCGCGGCCGTGCTGGCCCGGCGGGTAGGGGCGACGCTCGAAAGCCTGGTCGCCGCCGATGAGGTCAACCTTGAGGCGACGCGAAATACGCGTCGCGGGGCCGGTGTAACGAGCCATTTCTTCTTACTCCTCCCCGTTCCTCAGACCCGGCGCCGCTTGGGCGGGCGGCAGCCGTTGTGAGGCTGCGGGGTCACGTCCTGGATGGTGCCGACCTCGAGGCCGGCGGCCTGCAGCGAGCGGATCGCCGTCTCGCGACCCGAACCCGGGCCCTTCACGAAGACGTCGACCTTCTTCATGCCGTGCTCGGCAGCCTTGCGGGCGGCGCTCTCGGCGGCCATCTGCGCGGCGAACGGGGTGGACTTACGCGAGCCCTTGAAGCCCACGTGACCACTCGACGCCCACGCGATCACGGCACCGGTCGGGTCCGTGATCGAGACGATGGTGTTGTTGAAGGTGCTCTTGATGTGCGCGTGACCGTGCGCGACATTCTTCTTTTCCTTACGGCGGACCTTCTTGGCCCCCGCCGCAGTACGAGACTTCGGTGGCATGTTTTGAGGGTTCTCCTGTTAGCGCGCGTTCTCTTGGTGAGCGGCGACCGCTTCGGCCTGTCCGCGCCGGATGATCGAACCGGCGTCGGTGTACAGGTTGCGGAGCGCCATCGGGCGGGCGTAGAGCGCCTTGGGCGAGACACAAGCCGAGCCACGACGGCGGACGCCGCCCATCTGCACGACCTTCTTGCCCTGGACGCTCACTTCTTGCCAGCCTTCTTCTTGCCGGCGACCGTCTTCTTCGGACCCTTACGGGTGCGGGCGTTCGTCTTGGTGCGCTGACCACGGACGGGAAGTCCGCGACGCCAGCGAAGGCCCTCGTAGCACCCGATCTCGATCTTCCGACGGATGTCGGCGTTCACCTCGCGGCGAAGGTCACCCTCGACCTTGAAGTTCTCCTCGATGTAGACCCGCAGCTTGGCGAGGTCGTCATCGCTCAGATCCTTGACGCGGGTGTCCGCGTTGAGCTCGGCAGCCGCGATGAGCTGCTTCGAGCGGGTACGGCCGATGCCGTAGATGTAAGTCAGCGCGATCTCCAACCGCTTTTCGCGGGGGAGGTCTACGCCAGCGAGTCGTGCCATTGGCGTTGATGCTCCTTCATAGAATTCATCTTCAGGTCTGCTCCCCGTCCGGTTCCGGGACCGACTCGCCTGTCGTGCCCTTGGCTTGCGCTTCGGGTGTCCCGGCCTCGGCCTGAAGTCCGAGGGTGAACCGGGCCGTTCGCACGGCCCGGCAGGTGCGGGGAGATTGTGTAGCCGTCAATCCACTCTGTACGAGTGCGAGTGATCAGCCCTGCCGCTGCTTGTGCCGCAGGTTCTCGCAGATCACCATGATCCGGCCGTGACGGCGGATCACCTTGCACTTGTCGCAGATCTTCTTGACGCTCGGCTGGACCTTCACGTCTCCTGCTCTCCTGCTTGTGCTAACTCGTCGTGATCACTTGTAGCGGTAGACGATGCGACCACGAGACAAGTCGTAGGGCGAGAGCTCCACGACGACCCTGTCCTCGGGCAGAATGCGGATGTAGTGCTGCCGCATCTTGCCGCTGATGTGTGCAAGGACCTTGTGGCCGTTCTCCAACTCGACGCGGAACATCGCGTTGGGGAGCGGCTCGACTACGCGGCCTTCGACCTCGATGGCCCCGTCTTTCTTGCCCATGTCCTCCGCATTTCCTGTCGCTACGCTGTGCTATCAGTCAGAGCTTTGAGTGCTTGGCTGAGTGGTGCATCGGCACACTCCAACCCGGGTCCAATGTCCGTCCGCGAGAATTCACGAGCGCGCAGGATCCGGGCGCGATGAGTACACCGACTTGACAGTGTACGCAACCCGTGTCGTGAGCCCCAAACGGGGGGTGACTGTGTTAGACGACCCCTGAGTCCGCCTGCTGCGACCTCAACCATCGTACGCCCCCGGCCGACCTGCGTTTAGCGGGCTAAACGCGCTCCGGCGGGTCTGCGACCTGGCGCGTTCTGCGGGCGAGGTGCACCCGATAGGGGTAGCGGGCGGCGGCCCTGCCGACGCGACCCGAGCGCTGCGCCGGCCTGCGGACCGACTTGCGTTTCGCGGGCTAACTGCGATCCGGGCGCCTTCGCCTTTAGCGGGCTAAACGCGCTCCGGTGATCGCGTTTAGGAGGCTAAACGCAGGTCGGGGCGCACTTGCGTTTAGCGGGCTAAACGCGATCCGAGAGCGGAGAGGCCCAGGTCAGGCGTCCTCGGGGGCGGTCAGCACCCATGGGCCGTCGTCGGTGATCGCGACGGTGTGCTCCCAGTGCGCGGCTCGCGAGCCGTCCGCGGTCACGACGGTCCACCCGTCGTCGAGCTCGACGGTCTCACCGCCGCCACCGGTCAGCATGGGCTCGATCGCGAGCGCCATGCCGGTCTTGAGCCGCGGGCCCTTGCCCGGTTTGCCCAGGTTCGGCAGGAACGGGTCCATGTGCATCTGGCGCCCGATACCGTGACCGCCGTACTCGACGATCATCCCGTACTCGATGCCGTCTTCCTGGCTCGCGTTCTCGGCCGCGGTCTGCACCGCGTGCGAGATGTCCGTGAGCCGACCGCCGGACGACACCGCGGCGATTCCCGCCCACATCGCCGCCTCGGTGGCGGCCGAAAGCGCCAGATCCGCCTTCGACACCTCACCGATCGCGAGGGTGACCGCGGAGTCGCCATGCCAGCCGTCGAGGATGGCGCCGCAATCCACCGAAATGATGTCGCCGTCGTTCAAGGCCTGCGTCTTCGACGGGATGCCATGGACGATCTGCTCGTTCACCGAAGCGCAGATCGACGCCGGAAAGCCGTGATACCCCTTGAACGAGGGCACCGCGCCGGCGTCGCGGATCGTCTGCTCGGCGAGTTCGTCGAGATCGGCCGTGGTCGCCCCCGGCTTGGCGATCTCGCGCACCGCGGTGAGGGTGCGCCAGACGACCAGCCCGGCGGCCCGCATCGCCTGGAGCTCGCCAGGAGTCTTGATTTCGATCATGCGCCCACGACGAAGCCGTTGCAGTACACGCAGTCCTCCGAGGTTCACGTGCGGTCGCGCAGCGCTTCCAGCACGCGGGCGGAGATCTCGTCGACCGTGCCGACGCCGTCGACGGTGACCAGGATGTCCGCGTAGTACTCGAGCAGCGGAGCCGTCTCGGACACGTAGATCTGCTGACGACGACGGATGACCTCTTCGGTGTCGTCAGAGCGGCCGCGGGACAGCAGCCGCTCGACGACGACGTCTTCCGAGACCTGGAGCTGGATGACCGCGTTCAGCTTGGTGTCGACCTCGCCGAGGATCTCACCGAGAACGTCGGCCTGCTTGGTGTTCCGAGGGAACCCGTCCAGCAGGAAACCGACCTTGGCGTCGGGTTCGGCAAGGCGTTCGCGCACCATCTCGTTCGTGACCGAATCGGGCACGAGTTCGCCGGAATCCAGGTAGCGCTTGGCCTCCTGGCCCAGCGGCGTCTGCTCGCCCACGTGGGCGCGGAACAGATCGCCGGTCGAGATGTGCGGGATCCGGAGCTTCTCCGACAGTGCTACCGCCTGAGTACCTTTGCCCGCGCCAGGAGGGCCAACGAGAACCAGGCGCGTCACTTCAAGAACCCTTCGTAGTTACGTTGCATCAGCTGGCTTTCGATCTGCTTCACGGTGTCGAGACCGACACCGACCATGATCAGCACAGCCGTGCCACCGAACGGGAAGTTCTGGTTGTTCCCGCTACCGGTAACGGACAGGAAGAAGTTCGGAAGGATCGCGATGATGCCCAGGTACAGCGAGCCCGGCAGGGTGATGCGGCCGAGGACGTAGCTGAGGTACTCCGCGGTGGGACGGCCCGGACGGATACCCGGGATGAAGCCACCGAACTTCTTCATTTCTTCCGCACGCTCGTCCACGTTGAACGTGATCGTGATGTAGAAGTACGTGAAGAAGATGATCAACGCGAAGTACAGCAGGACGTGCGCCCAGCTGGACTGGTTGACGATGTAGTTCTGGATGAAGACCTGCCAGCCGGCGTTGCTGTTGGCGTCACCGACGAGGCGGCTGATCAGGTCCGGCAGGTAGAGCAGCGACGAGGCGAAGATGACCGGGATGACGCCGGCCTGGTTCACCTTGATCGGCAGGTACGTCGACGTTCCGCCGTACATGCGACGGCCGATCATGCGCTTGGCGTACTGCACCGGGATCCGGCGCTGGCCCTGCTCGACGAAGATGACGCTGGCGATGATCACCAGGCCGAACACGCAGATCAGGGTGAAGACCACCGGGCCGGCGCTGCTGAGGATGTTGCCACCCTCGATCGGGATCCGGGCCGCGATGTTCAGGAAGATGAGGACGGACATGCCATTGCCGACGCCGCGCTCGGTGATCAGCTCACCCAGCCACATCATGACGGCGGTACCGGCGGTCATCGTGATGACGATGATGGCCAGCGTGTAGACACTGTTGTCCGGGATGATCGCGGTGTCGCACTGCGGGAAGAGCTGCTTGCGGTCGGCGAGCGCCACCACACCGGTGGCCTGCAGGATCGCGAGGGCGATCGTCAGGTACCGGGTGTACTGGGTCAGCTTGCCCTGGCCGGCCTGGCCTTCCTTCTTCAGTTCCTCGAACCGCGGGATGACCACGGTGAGGAGCTGGACGATGATGCTCGCCGTGATGTACGGCATGATGCCGGTCGAGAACAGCGACAGCTGCAGCAGTGCACCGCCACTGAACAGGTTCAGCAGCTGATAGACGCCCTCCTGCGACCCGGTCTCCGTACATTGCTGCACGGCGGAATACGAGATACCCGGGGCCGGAATGGTGGCACCGATTCGGTAGACCGCGACGATGGCTAGCGTGAACAGGATCTTCTTACGTAGATCCGGCGTCGCTAGAGCCGAGCGGAAGGCGCTGAGCACGCGGGGAACCTCCTCGGCGTCGTCGGCTGTCTTACCGACGATCGGCTTGGCCGGCCTGGGGCCGGCGGGAACACACAGCTTTCTGGCACAAGCCAGGAACGCTTCGGGGCACACTCGTCCCGAAGCGTGTCGCCGACTCTAACAGCTTCACTGGGCGTGTCCGCAGTGCGTGTGGGTTTTCCGGACGAAGGTTGGTCCGCGAGGTTGATCGACTCGCGCTTCTCGCTCCGGAACCTTGACAGATCACCTTGTCGTCACTCACTTTCCTGGCCCCACCGGATCACACTTAGCCCGCTAAACGCGCTGTGATCAGGGACGGGGTTCAGGAGCTCGAAGCGGCGAGCGCGCCCGCCATCCCGAGGAGCACGACGCCGGTGCCGCGGTCGACGTTCCGACTCGCGCGGCGAGACAGCCGGAGCGACTTCACGAGCGCTCCCGCCCCGATGTAGGTCGCACCCGCGACGAACTCGGCGAGCAGGTAGACGACGCCGAGGATCGCGATCTGGCTGGAAAAGGAGCCGTGAGCTGCGTCGATGAACTGAGGCACGAACGCGGTGAAGATGAGGATCGCCTTCGGGTTCGTGATCGCGACGACGAATTCCTTCCTCGCGATCCGTAGCGCCGGTATGGATTCAGTACCCTGCGGCGCCTGGACCAGCGCGGTTCGCCCGGCCCGGAACGTCGACCACAGCAGGCGCCCGCCGATCCAGACCAGGTAGGCGACGCCCGCCCACTTGATCACCGTGAGTGCAAGTTCGGAAGCCGCGAGGAGCTGTCCGAGCCCTGCCGCGACAGCTGCGATCAACACCGTGAATGCGGCCAAACGGCCTAACAGGCCGGCGAGCCCTTTCCACGCCCCCTGTGTCATGCCGTGGTGCAGGCCGAGCAGATTGTTCGCCCCTGGCGTAAAAGCCACGAGCACCGCCGCTCCGAAAAAGACCGCTACCCAAGTCATCGGCCACCTCCTCCCCCACCGTATCGGCGGCCGCGAGCGCGTTTAGCGGGCTAATCGCGCTCTTTTGCGCCGGATTGCGGCGCAGGCGCGAACGCCGAATAGTCCGGTGCCGACGACGGTGCCTCCGGCGGAAGCACCGTGATGGAGATGCCGTCTTTCGGTGTGGGCATGTCCGCGAGGCTCGGGTCGCCGTTCATCGAGACCTCGTCGTGCTGGACGCGGTGGCTCATCACAGCCGCACCCGCCGCGGTCACGACCGCGGCGAAGAGCGCCCACATGCCCGCCTCCAGCGTCAGCGTCACCCCAGTGCCCTCTCCCATCGGGCGTCCGAGCCCCAACGTGACGGCGGTGACGACGACGCCCGCGAGGAATACCGCCGCGATGGTGGTGAACCATCGGTCCAAAGTGCCCGGACCTCGGAGGCGGGCGGCGCGGACACTGGCGACCGTGGCCACCAGCAGGAACGCCGCGGCGATCAGGAGCGGGATGCCGACGGGCGACGTCGATGTCGTCTGTGGAGGGTGGTCGGGTTGGATGATCTTCAGGTCCCACGCACCGTGCACGACCTCGATCACGACCTCGGCGCTGGGATCGAAGCTGAGTCGATGCTCGGTGCTGAAGAACGGGAAGAGACAGCCCATGAGGGTCAACACCAGGGACAAGGCCGCCAGTCCCGCCGCGACGAGCCTGCGGGGCTCGAGCCGGCCGGACCGCACTGGCCTTTCCGCGGGATCCATGGGACCCGGGACCGATACGACGATCGGCGGGGCATCCGCCTGCTGAGGGGGCTGCGGATCCTGCCCTGGAGGTATGGCCACCCCACGATCCTCCCAGGTCAGGCCCCCCTCCGCCATGCTCCGGCCTCCTCGGCCAGAGCGCCTTTAGCCCCCTAATCGCGATCCGGGGGCCGGACGGGCTGCCCGCACCGGGATCGCGATTAGGGGGCTAAACGCAAGTCGGCGCGAGCGCCGGGCGGAAAGGCCAGATCGCGATTAGGGGGCTAAAGGCGCACGGGGTGAGCGCAAGCGAAAGGCCCGCCTGGCGGAGCCTGGCGGGCCTTTCGGTGAAGCGAGCGAAGAAAGCTCAGAGCGTGGTGGCGGAGCCACCGGCGGCGGAGAGCTTCTCCTTGGCGGAGCCGGAGAAAGCGTCGGCGGTGACGTCCAGCTTGACGCCGTTCAGGTCACCGTTCCCGAGCACCTTCACGAGCTTGTTCTTGCGAACAAGACCCTTCGCGACGAGCTCCTCGTTGCCGACCTTGCCACCCTCCGGGAAGACGCGGGCGATGTCGCCCAGGTTCACCGGCTGGTACTCGGTACGGAAGCGGTTCTTGAAGCCGCGAAGCTTCGGGAGCCGCATGTGGATGGGCATCTGCCCACCCTCGAAACCGGCGGGCACGTTCTTCCGGGCCTTGGTGCCCTTGGTACCGCGACCGGCGGTCTTGCCCTTCGAGCCCTCACCACGGCCGACGCGCATCTTCTCGCGCTTCGCGCCCGGAGCCGGACGAAGGTGGTGGATCTTGATGGCAGTCATGCCTTGACCTCCTCGACCTCCACCAGGTGGCGGACCGTGTGGATGAGGCCGCGAACCTGGGGGGTGTCTTCACGCACCACAGACTGCCGGATCTTGCGCAGCCCGAGGGTACGCAGCGATTCACGGTGGTTGTGCTTGGTGCCGATCTTGCTCTTGACCTGGGTCACCTTGAGCTGAGTCATGTCAGACCCCCTGACCCGCACGCTGGCGCAGCATCCGAGCCGGGGCGACGTCCTCGAGCGGGAGACCGCGGCGGGCCGCGACCTCTTCGGGACGCTGCAGACCCTTCAGGGCCGCCACGGTCGCGTGCACGATGTTGATCGCGTTGTCGGAGCCGAGCGACTTCGACAGCACGTCGTGGACACCCGCGCACTCCAGCACCGCGCGGACCGGACCACCGGCGATGACACCGGTACCGGCGGAAGCCGGACGCAGCAGCACGACACCGGCGGCTTCCTCACCCTGGATGGGGTGGGGAATGGTGCCACCGACGCGGGGAACGCGGAAGAAGTTCTTCTTCGCTTCCTCGACGCCCTTGGCGATGGCCGCGGGAACTTCCTTGGCCTTGCCGTAGCCGACGCCGACCTGACCGTCGCCGTCACCGACGACCACCAGGGCGGTGAAGCTGAAGCGACGACCACCCTTGACGACCTTGGCGACGCGGTTGATCGTCACGACCTTCTCGAGGTGCGGGGTCTTGTCCTGGCCGGCCCCGCCACGACCGCTGTCGCGACGATCCCGGCCGCCACCACGACGTTCATTGCGGTCGTTGCCGCCCTGCCCGCCGGGTCCGCCCTGTCCGCCGCCGAATTGCCGTGTACGTCCCGGCATCAGGCTTTCCTTCCATTCACGAGCATCTGCATCAGAATTCCAACCCCGCTTCACGGGCGGCGTCAGCGAGAGCGGCGATGCGGCCGTGGTAAGCGTTACCGCCACGGTCGAACACCACGGTCGAGACACCGGCGTTCTTGGCGCGGTTGGCGACAAGCTCCCCGACCTTCGCGGCCTTGGCCTTCTTGTCGCCGTCGAGCGCGCGGACGTCCGCCTCGAGGGTGGACGCCGACGCCAGGGTCTTGCCGGCGAGGTCGTCGATCAGCTGCACGGCGATGTGCCGCGACGAACGCTTGACGACCAGGCGCGGGCGCTGGTCCGTGCCGTTGATCTTCTTGCGAAGGCGGAAGTGCCGACGGGCCTTCGCGACGCGGCGGCGGGTCGAGATGTCCTTGCCGACCGGCTTGCGCTTCGTAGTCGTGTCGCTCATGATCACTTACCCGTCTTTCCGACCTTGCGGCGGATCTTCTCACCCTCGTAGCGCAGGCCCTTGCCCTTGTACGGGTCCGGGCGGCGCAGCTTGCGGATGACCGCGGCGATCTGGCCGACCTTCTGCTTGTCGATGCCCGAGACCGAGAACCGGGTGGGGGTCTCGACCTTGAAGGTGATGCCTTCCGGGGCCTCGATCTTCACCGGGTGGCTGTAGCCGAGGGCGAACTCGAGGTCCGAACCCTTGGCCTGCACGCGGTAACCGACACCGTGGATTTCGAGCTTCTTCTCGTAGCCTTCGGTCACACCGACGACGAGGTTGTTGACCAGCGTCCGGGTGAGACCGTGCAGGGCACGGCTGGTGCGCTCCTCGTCGGGCCGCTTCACCTGCAGCGTGCCGTCTTCGGCGCGCTCCACGGTGATCGGCTCGGCGATGGTGTGCTCAAGGGTGCCCTTGGGCCCCTTGACCTTGATCTGCTGACCATCGATGGTCACCTCGACCCCGGAGGGGACGGCGACCGGCAGCTTTCCAATGCGTGACATGTCTGTGCCCCCTTCCTTACCAGACGTAGGCGAGGACTTCGCCGCCCACGCTGTTTCGCTTGGCCTGACGGTCGGTCTGGAGGCCGGACGACGTCGAGATGATCGCGACGCCGAGGCCACCGAGAACCGACGGCAGTTCGGTCGATTTTGCGTAGACCCGCAGGCCGGGCTTGGACACGCGGCGAAGGCCGGCGATGCTGCGCTCACGGTTGGGGCCGTACTTCAGCTCCACGATGAGGTTCTTGTGCTTCTCGCCCGGCTCGTCGCGGTAGCCCGAGATGTAGCCCTCGCGCTTGAGGATCTCGGCGATGTTCGCCTTGATCTTCGAGTGGGGAAGCACGACCTCGTCGTGGTAAGCCGAGTTCGCGTTACGCAGACGGGTCAAGAAGTCTGCGATGGGGTCGGTCATCGTCATGGTGACCTGTCAACCTTTCTCGCCCTGGTTCCCTGCATCGACTGCAAGGCCTGTGGCGAAGTGGGAGTTAAAAAAGACTCTTACCAGCTGGACTTGCGGACGCCGGGCAGCTCGCCCGCGTGTGCCATCTCGCGAAGGCAGATCCGGCAGAGCCCGAACTTGCGGAACACCGCGTGCGGGCGACCGCATCGCTGGCAACGCGTGTAACCGCGAACCTTGAACTTCGGCGTCTTCGCGGCCTTGTGGACCAGTGCTTTCTTGGCCATCGACTCAGTTCTCCTTGAACGGGAAGCCGAGCTTGCGAAGCAGCGCGCGGCCCTCGTCGTCGGTGTTGGCGGTGGTGACGACAGTGACGTCCATACCGCGCGGGCGGTCGATGGCGTCCGGGTCGATCTCGTGGAACATGGACTGCTCGTTGAGACCGAACGTGTAGTTGCCGTTGCCGTCGAACTGCTTCGGCGAAAGCCCGCGGAAGTCACGGATACGCGGAAGCGCGATGGTCAGCAGCCGGTCGAGGAACTCCCACATCCGGTCGCCGCGCAGCGTGACGCGCGCACCGATCGGCTGGCCCTCACGCAGCTTGAACTGCGCGATGGACTTGCGAGCCTTGCGAACCTCGGGCTTCTGCCCGGTGATCGCGGCCAGGTCGCGGATGGCGCCTTCGATCAGCTTGCTGTCACGGGCGGCGTCACCGACACCCATGTTCACGACGACCTTGACGACGCCCGGGATCTGGTGGACGTTCTCGAAGGAGAACTCCTCCTGGAGCTGTCCCTTGATCTCCTCGCGGTACCGCACCTTGAGGCGCGGGGCGATCTTCTCTGCGGTGGTCATGATCAGATGTCCTTACCGTTCCGGCGCGAGACCCGGACCTTCTTGCCGTCCTCGCCGATGCGGTAGCCGATGCGAGCCGGCTTGCCGTCGGAGTCGACGACCATCACGTTCGAGACGTGGATGGGCGCCTCCTGGGTGACGATGCCGCCGGACTGCGCACCGCGCTGGGTCTGGGAGATCCGCGTGTGCTTCTTGATCCGGTTCACGCCTTCGACCAGCACGCGCTCACGCTCGGGGTAGGCCTGGATGACCTTGCCCTTGGCACCCTTGTCCTTGCCGGCGATGACGACGACCGTGTCGCCCTTCTTCACCTTCATGCTCTACAACACCTCCGGCGCGAGCGAAATGATCTTCATGAACTTTCGGTCGCGCAGCTCGCGGCCCACCGGGCCGAAGATGCGGGTGCCGCGAGGCTCATTGTCGTTCTTGATGAGCACAGCAGCGTTTTCGTCGAAGCGGATGTAAGAACCGTCCGGACGACGGCGCTCCTTGCGCGTGCGAACGATGACGGCCTTGACGACGTCACCCTTCTTCACGCCGGCAGCCGGCATGGCGTCCTTCACGGTGGCGACGATGACGTCGCCGATGCCCGCGTAGCGCCGCCCCGAGCCGCCGAGAACGCGGATGCAAAGGATTTCCTTCGCGCCCGTGTTGTCGGCAACCCGAAGCCGCGACTCCTGCTGGATCACGTCTACTCCTGTATGTCGCGCTGGTTCTCGCGCTGAAACGCGAGCCTTGCGGAACTAAGGGACTCAAAAAGAGCCCTACTTACTTGGCCTTCTCCACGATCTGCACCAGACGCCAGCGCTTGGTCGCCGACAGCGGGCGGGTCTCCATCAGGGTGACCCGGTCGCCGACGCCAGCTTCGTTGTTCTCGTCGTGCACCTTGACCTTGCTGGTGCTGCGGAGAACCTTGGCGTAACGACGGTGCTTCTTGCGGTCTTCGAGCTCGACCACGATCGTCTTGTTCATCTTGTCCGAGACGACGTAACCCTCACGGACCTTGCGGTCGTTACGGGGGGCCGCCTCAGCGTTGGGCTGCTCGCTCATGCGGCACCTTCACTCTCGGCGTCAGGGGAAACGGACAGGCCGAGTTCACGCTCGCGCATGACCGTGTAGATCCGCGCGATGTCCGTGCGGACGGTGCGCAGACGGCGGTTGTTGTCGAGCTGTCCGGTCGCCATCTGGAAGCGGAGGTTGAAGAGCTCCTCCTTGTATTCCTTCAAACGCAGAACGAGCTCTTCCGCGGTGAGCTCACGCAGCTCCGATGCCTGGGCAGCACCTGCCTTCGCCATCAGAACTCACCACCTTCACGGGTCACGATGCGGCACTTCATGGGCAGCTTGTGGATCGCGCGACGGAGCGCCTCGCGGGCGGTCTCCTCGTTCGGGAACGAGATCTCGAACATCACGCGGCCCGGCTTCACGTTGGCGATCCACCACTCGGGCGAACCCTTACCGGAACCCATGCGGGTTTCCGCCGGCTTCTTGGTCAGCGGGCGGTCCGGGTAGATGGTCGTCCACACCTTGCCGCCACGCTTGATGTGACGCGTCATGGCGATACGAGCGGACTCGATCTGCCTGTTGGTCACGTAGCTGTGCTCAAGCGCCTGGATGCCGTACTCGCCGAAGCTCACATTCGTACCGCCCTTGGCGGCACCGTGGCGCTTCGGGGAGTGCTGCTTCCGGTGCTTGACCCTGCGCGGGATGAGCACGTGTCAGCCCTCCGTCTTTTCTGCAGTCTCAGCAGCCGGGGCCTCAACGGCCGCAGGGGCGGTGTCGTCGCTCTTGGCGGCGGCAGCGGCCCGACCGGCTTCGGTCGAGGTCGGCGTCGTGCCCGACGCACCGGAACGGCGCGGGCGGGACGGACGGTCACCACGGTCACGGCGCGGGGCACGCTCGGCGGCCGCGGCGGCGTCACGCGCCTCCCTGGCCTTGAGGCCGCCCACGAGCTCGCCCTTGTAGATCCACACCTTCACGCCGATGCGACCGAACGTCGTCTTGGCCTCGAAGAAGCCGTAGTCGATGTCGGCACGCAGCGTGTGCAGCGGGACGCGGCCATCGCGGTAGTGCTCGGAGCGGGACATCTCGGCACCGCCGAGACGACCGCCGCACTGCACGCGGATGCCCTTGACCTGCGGCGAGCGCATGGAGGTCTGGATCGCCTTGCGCATCGCGCGGCGGAACGCCACACGGTTGCTCAGCTGCTCCGCGACACCCTGAGCGACGAGCTGGGCGTCGGCCTCGGGGTTCTTGACCTCGAGGATGTTCAGCTGGACCTGCTTGGCGGTCAGCTTCTCCAGCGCGCCGCGGATGCGGTCGGCCTCCGCGCCGCGACGGCCGATGACGATGCCCGGCCGGGCGGTGTGGATGTCGACGCGGACCCGGTCACGGGTGCGCTCGATCTCGACCTTGGAGATCCCGGCGCGCTCCATGCCCGTGGACAGCAGCTTCCGGATCTTGACGTCCTCGGCCACGTACTCCGCGTACTGCTTGTCGGCGTACCAACGCGACTTCCAGTCCGTGGTGATACCCAGGCGGAAGCCGTGCGGGTTGATCTTCTGGCCCACTACCGGCCACCTGCCTTCTTCTTGCCCTGTGCCTTCTTGGCCTCGGCCTTCGGACGCGACTCCACCTCGACGGTGATGTGGCTGGTCCGCTTACGGATCCGGTACGCGCGGCCCTGGGCCCGCGGACGGATGCGCTTGAGGGTCGGGCCCTCGTCGGCGTAGGCGTTCTTGATCCAGAGGGTGTCCGGATCGAGATCGAGGTTGTTCTCGGCGTTGGCCATGGCGCTGGCGAGCACCTTCGCGACCGGCTCGCTTGCCGCCTGCGGGGCGAACTGGAGCACGGCCAAGGCGTCGGCGGCGCTACGTCCCTTGATCAGCTCGATCACCCGGCGCACCTTGGTAGGCGAGTCCCGGACGAAGCGAGCCCGCGCGTAAGCCGTCGGCAATGCCTCGGCCACGTCGTTCTGGGCGTTCATCGCTAGCTTCCTTGTTCTCTCGTGCCCGCTCAGCGGCGGCGCGACTTGCGGTCGTCCTTGATGTGGCCTTTGAAGGTCCTAGTCGGGGCGAACTCGCCCAACTTGTGACCCACCATCGCCTCGGTGACGAACACCGGGACGTGCTTGCGTCCGTCGTGCACCGCGATCGTGTGACCCAGGAAATCCGGGATGATCGTGGACCGACGCGACCAAGTCTTGATCACGGTCTTCTTGCCCGACTCGTTGAGAACGTCCACCTTCTTGAGCAGGTGGTCGTCCACGAAGGGGCCTTTTTTAAGGCTACGTGGCATGTGCTTCTACCTCCCTGCTCAGCGCTTGTTCTTGCCGGTACGGCGACGTCGGACGATCATCGAGTCCGAAGCCTTGCGGCGACGGGTACGACCCTCGGGCTTACCGTTCGGGTTCACCGGGTGACGACCACCGGAGGTCTTACCCTCACCACCACCGTGCGGGTGGTCGACCGGGTTCATGACGACACCACGGACGGTGGGACGCTTGCCGCGCCAGCGGTTACGGCCCGCCTTGCCCCAGTTGATGTTGGAGTGGTCGGAGTTGCCGACCTCGCCGATGGTGGCGCGGTTGCGCACGTCGACGTTCCGGATCTCGCCCGACGGGAGACGAAGCTGGGCGTAAGGCCCGTCCTTCGCCACCAGCTGCACCTTGGCACCGGCGGACCGCGCCATCTTCGCGCCGCCACCGGGGCGGAGCTCGATCGCGTGGATCACGGTGCCGACCGGGATGTTGCGCAGCGGCAGGTTGTTACCCGGCTTGATGTCGGCGCGGGGGCCGTTCTCAACCGTGTCACCCTGCTTGAGCTTCTCCGGGGCGATGATGTAGCGCTTCTCGCCGTCGGCGTAGTGCAGGAGCGCGATACGAGCGGACCGGTTGGGGTCGTACTCGATGTGCGCGACCTTGGCGGGAACGCCGTCCTTGTCGTTCCGGCGGAAGTCGATCAGCCGGTACGCACGCTTGTGGCCACCACCCTTGTGACGGGTGGTGATCTTGCCGCTGGAGTTACGGCCGCCGGTCTTGCTCAGCGGACGCAGCAGCGACTTCTCCGGGGTGGACCGAGTGATCTCGGCGAAGTCGGAGACGCTGGAGCCGCGACGACCCGGGGTCGTCGGCTTGTACTTGCGGATGCCCATGTGTCAGCTCAGTCCTTTACGCGGTGGGTCCGCCGAAGATCTCGATCGGCTTGCTCTCAGCCGAAAGAGTCACGATGGCGCGCTTGGTGTCCTTGCGCTTGCCGAAGCCGGCGCGAGTCCGCTTACGCTTGCCCTGGCGGTTGAGGGTGTTGACACTGACCACCTTGACGCCGAACACCTTCTCGACCGCGATCTTGATCTGGGTCTTGTTGGCGTCCGGGCGAACCACGAACGTGTACTTGTGGTCTTCAAGCAGTCCGTAGGACTTCTCGGAGATCACCGGCGCGAGCAAGATGTCGCGGGGATCGGGGATGGCGATCGCACTCACTGCTCGTCACTCCCTTCAACCTCGCTCGACCGAGCCGAAGCCTTCGCGCCCTTGCCCCGGACGGGGCCGGCGACGAACACGTCGTAAGCGGCCTTGGTGAACACCACGTCGTCGTTGACCAACACGTCGTAGGTGTTGAGCTGGTCGGGCGTGATGAGGTGGACCTCGGCCAGGTTCCGCAGCGAGTTCCAGCTCAGCTCGTCGTCGCGGTGCAGCACCACGAGAACGCGCTTGGCCTGGGTCACCGCGGCGATGACGGCCTTGGCGGACTTGGTGGACGGCTTCTCGCCGGTCACCAGTTCGGTGACGACGTGCAGCTGTCCGGCGCGGGCCCGGTCCGAGAGGGCGCCACGCAGAGCGGCGGCCTTCATCTTCTTCGGGGTGCGCTGGGTGTAGTCACGCGGCGTGGGGCCGTGGACGACACCACCGCCGACGAACTGCGGCGCACGGGTCGAACCCTGGCGGGCGCGGCCGGTGCCCTTCTGGCGGTACGGCTTCTTGCCACCACCGCGGACTTCACCGCGGGTCTTGGTGTCATGCGTGCCCTGGCGCGCGGCGGCCAGCTGGCCGATCACGACCTGGTGCATGAGGGGCACGTTGGCCTGCACGTCGAAGATCTCCGAGGGGAGCTCGACCGTGCCGTCGGCTTTACCGGCCGGGGTCTTCAGCTCGACGCTGGTCATGTTCAGTTACCACCCTTCGCGGCGCTGCGAACGAACAGCAGGCCGCCCTTGGGACCGGGCACGGCGCCCTTGATCAGCAGCAGGCCGTCCTCGGCACGCACCGCGTGCACAGTCAGGTTCTGCGTGGTGACCCGGTCGTTGCCCATCCGGCCCGCCATGCGCAGGCCCTTGAAGACACGGCCCGGGGTGGCACAGCCACCGATCGAGCCGGGCTTGCGGTGCACGGCCTGTGCGCCGTGGCTCGCGCCCTGGCCCTTGAAGCCGTGACGCTTCATGACACCGGCGTAGCCCTTGCCCTTGCTGGTACCGGTCACGTCGACCTCGATACCGGCCTCGAACACCTCAGCGGTGATCTCCTGGCCGACCTCGTAGGTCTCGGCGTCGGTGGTACGCAGCTCGGCAAGGAAACGACGCGGAGTCACGCTCGCCTTGTCGAAGTGGCCGGTGCGAGGCTTGTTGACCCGGCGCGGGTCGACCGCGCCGAAAGCCAGCTGCACGGCCTTGTAGCCGTCGGTTTCCTGGGTCCGAACCTGGGTGACCACGTTCGGGCCGGCCTGCACGACGGTCACCGGGACGACCCGGTTGTTCTCGTCGAAGACCTGGGTCATACCGAGCTTGGTGCCCAGAATGCCCTTCATTTGCCTGTCAGACATGAGTCTCTTACTCTCCGCCGCTCGCCAGCCGCTACTGGATGTTGACGTCGACGCTCGCCGGCAGGTCGATGCGCATGAGCGCGTCGACCGTCTTCGGCGTCGGGTCGAGGATGTCGATCAGACGCTTGTGCGTGCGCATCTCGAAGTGCTCGCGCGAGTCCTTGTACTTGTGCGGCGAGCGGATGACGCAGTAAACGTTCTTCTCGGTGGGCAGCGGCACCGGCCCGACAACACGGGCGCCGGTGCGCGTGACCGTCTCGACGATCTTGCGCGCCGAGGTGTCGATCGCCTCGTGGTCGTAGGCCTTGAGCCGGATGCGGATCTTCTGTCCCGCCATGGTGGCTGCTCGTTCCTTGTCGTCTCGTGCCGCTTTTGTCTTTTCAAACCTCAGTCTGGCTGAGGTTTTCCCAGTTCAACGGCCCTGTCCCCGGTCCACGCGGTCGGGCGTGTCGAGCCCGACGCACAGACGGATCCCGCGGGATCTTCGTCTTGCCTGGTCTTCCTCAACGTGAGGAGGCGTCGAGCCGGCGGAATGCTTATCGCCGTCTCAAACGCCCTTGCCCGCTAGCCTCACCCGAAGGAAGTGCTCCGCGGACCGTGGCCGCTCATACCAGGGCGGCCGGAACCTCGAAAGGTTCGGCCGCCCCAGGACGAGCAACCTGAATAGTGTCGCACACGTGATTTGACGCCCCTAACCCGGGGGTGTATTGACCCCGGACGGGGCGTCTAAATCACTTGTTGATCTTGGTGACCTGGCCGGCGCCCACGGTCCGTCCACCCTCACGGATGGCGAAACGCAGACCCTCGTCCATGGCGACCGGCTGGATCAGCACAACGCTGATGTCCGTGTTGTCGCCCGGCATGACCATCTCGGTGCCCTCCTTGAGGGTCACCACGCCGGTCACGTCCGTCGTACGGAAGTAGAACTGCGGGCGGTAGTTGTTGAAGAACGGGGTGTGACGGCCACCCTCGTCCTTCGACAGGATGTAGACCGAGCCCTCGAACTCCGTGTGCGGGGTGGTGGTGCCCGGCTTCACGACGACCTGGCCGCGCTCGACGTCCTCGCGCTTGATACCGCGGACCAGCAGACCGACGTTGTCGCCGGCCTCACCCTGGTCGAGCAGCTTGCGGAACATCTCGACACCGGTGACGGTGGTCTTGGTCGACTTCTCCTTGATGCCGACGATCTCGACCTCTTCGTTCACGTTGACGCGGCCACGCTCGATACGGCCGGTCACGACCGTGCCACGGCCGGTGATCGTGAAGACGTCTTCGATCGGCATCAGGAACGGCTTGTCGAGCTCGCGCACCGGGTCCGGCACGTTCTCGTCGACGGCCGCCATGAGCTCGAGAACGCTCTCGCCCCACTTGGCGTCGCCCTCGAGGGCCTTCAGACCGGAGACCTTGACGACCGGAGCGTCGTCACCGGGGAAGTCCTGGGAGGACAGCAGCTCGCGGACCTCGAGCTCGACGAGCTCCAGGATCTCTTCGTCGTCGACCATGTCGGCCTTGTTCAGCGCGACCACGATGTAGGGCACGCCGACCTGCTTCGCGAGCAGCACGTGCTCACGGGTCTGCGGCATCGGGCCGTCGGTCGCCGCGACCACGAGGATCGCGCCGTCCATCTGCGCCGCACCGGTGATCATGTTCTTGATGTAGTCCGCGTGACCGGGGGCGTCCACGTGGGCGTAGTGACGCTTCTCGGTCTGGTACTCGACGTGCGAGATGTTGATCGTGATGCCGCGCTGCTTCTCTTCCGGCGCGTTGTCGATCTGGTCGAACGCCGACGCCGTGTTCAGCTCGGGGTACTTGTCGTGCAGAACCTTGGTGATCGCCGCGGTCAGAGTGGTCTTACCGTGGTCGACGTGACCGATGGTCCCGATGTTGACGTGCGGCTTGGTCCGCTCGAATTTCGCCTTCGCCACTGGAATGTCCTCCTGGACTGTTTTGCTTACTCACCGGCCGACGTGGCTGTCGTCAGACGGAGATTCGTTTCTCGGTGGGTGGTGCGGACGTTCAGGAGTTTTCCTTATGCCCGCGAGCGAGAGGGAACTACTCCCCTGTCGCCTTCGCGATGATTTCCTTCGCGACGTTCGCGGGAACCTCAGCGTAGGAGTCGAACACCATGGAGTAGTTGGCACGTCCCTGGGTACGCGACCGCAGGTCACCGACGTAGCCGAACATCTCCGACAGCGGGACCAGTGCCTTGACGACACGGGTACCGGCGCGCTCCTCCATGGCCTGGATCTGGCCACGGCGGGAGTTGAGGTCGCCGATCACATCGCCCATGTAGTCCTCGGGCGTGGTGACCTCGACGGCCATCAGCGGCTCGAGGATGACCGGACCGGCCTTCTTCGCGGCTTCCTTCATCGCCATGGAGCCGGCGATCTTGAAGGCCATTTCCGAAGAGTCGACCTCGTGGTACGCGCCGTCCAACAAGGTGAACTTCAACCCGACGAGCGGGTAGCCGGCCAGCACGCCGTACTGCATGGCGTCCTGCGCGCCCGCGTCGACCGACGGGATGTACTCCCGCGGCACGCGACCACCGGTGACCTTGTTGGAGAACTCGTAGAGGGCACCGTCGGTGGACTCGAGCGGCTCGAGCTTGACGATGACCTTCGCGAACTGACCGGAACCACCGGTCTGCTTCTTGTGCACGTAGTCGAGCTTCTCGACCGTCTTGCGCACCGTCTCACGGTAGGCGACCTGCGGCTTACCGATGTTCGCCTCGACCTTGTAGTCGGACTTCATCCGGTTCACCAGCACCTCGAGGTGCAGCTCGCCCATACCCGCGATGATCGTCTGGCCGGTGTCCTCGTCCAGGTTGACCTGGAACGTCGGGTCCTCTTCGGCCAGCTTCTGGATCGCCAGGGACAGCTTCTCCTGGTCGGCCTTGGTCTTGGGCTCGATCGCGACGCGGATGACCGGCGCCGGGAACGTCATCGACTCGAGGACGACCGGGTTCTGCGGGTCGGCGAGGGTGTCACCGGTGGTGGTGTCCTTCAGGCCGATGACCGCGTAGATGTGGCCGGCCTGGGCCTCGTCGACCGGGTTCTCCTTGTTGGAGTGCATCTGGAAGAGCTTCCCGATGCGCTCCTTGCGCTCCTTGGTGGCGTTGATCAACTGCGCGCCGGCGGAGACCTTGCCCGAGTACACCCGGATGTAGGTCAGCTTGCCGAAGAACGGGTGCGCGGCGATCTTGAACGCCAGAGCGGAGAACGGTTCGTCGACGGACGGCTTCCGGAGGACCGGGGTCTCACCGTCGGGCAGCGTGCCCTCGACGGCGGGGACGTCCAGCGGCGACGGAAGGTAGTCGATGACCGCGTCGAGCATGGGCTGCACGCCCTTGTTCTTGAACGCGGAACCGGTGAGCACCGGGTACGCCTCGCGGGCGATGGTGAGCTTCCGGATACCGGCCTTCAGCTCGGCCTCCGTCGGCTCCACACCCTCGAGGAACTTCTCCATCAGGGAGTCGTCGGTCTCGGCGATGGCCTCGACCAGCTTCTCCCGGTACTCGGCCGCCTTGTCGGCGAGCTCGGCCGGGATCTCCTCGACGGCGTAGTCCTCGCCCTTCTGGACCTCGCCGCGCCAGGTCAGCGCCTTCATGCGGACCAGGTCGATGACACCTTCGAACTCACTCTCGGCGCCGATCGGCAGCTGGATGACCAGCGGACGGGCACCGAGGCGCTCCTCGATGGTGCGGACGGTGAAGTAGAAGTCCGCGCCGAGCTTGTCCATCTTGTTGACGAAGCAGACACGAGGAACCTCGTACTTGTCCGCCTGACGCCAGACCTGCTCGGACTGCGGCTCGACACCTTCCTTGCCGTCGAACACCGCGACGGCACCATCGAGCACGCGCAGCGAACGCTCCACCTCGACGGTGAAGTCGACGTGACCCGGGGTGTCGATGATGTTGATCTGGTGATCGGCCCAGAAGGTGGTGGTGGCAGCCGAGGTGATGGTGATACCCCGCTTCTGCTCCTCCTCCATCCAGTCCATGGTGGCGGCGCCATCGTGGACTTCACCGATCTTGTAGTTGACCCCGGTGTAGAACAGGATCCGCTCGGTGGTGGTGGTCTTACCGGCGTCGATGTGGGCCATGATGCCGATGTTGCGGACCTGGTTCAGGTCGGTCAGCACTTCACGTGCCACGAGAGTGTTCCCCTGTCTCAAAATTGGGGCCCGGCAAGGCTTTGATCGGCAGCCGGGCGGTCATCACCAGCGGTAGTGCGCGAAGGCCTTGTTGGACTCGGCCATCTTGTGCGTGTCCTCGCGCCGCTTCACGCTGGCGCCGAGGCCGTTGCTCGCGTCGAGCAGCTCGTTCTGCAGGCGCTCGATCATGGTCTTCTCGCGGCGAGCCGCGGAGAAGGAAACCAGCCAGCGAAGCGCGAGCGTGGTGGAACGTCCCGGCTTGACCTCGATCGGCACCTGGTAGGTGGCACCACCGACACGGCGGCTCTTCACCTCGATGGTGGGCTTCACGTTGTCAAGGGCGCGCTTCAGCGTGACGACCGGGTCAGTGCCGGTCTTCTCGCGAGCGCCTTCGAGGGCGCCGTAGACGATGCGCTCGGCCAGAGACCGCTTGCCGTCCTTCAGCACCTTGTTCACCAGCTGGGTGACCAGCGGGGATGCGTAGACGGGGTCAGAGATCAGCGGCCGCTTGGGGGCCGGACCCTTGCGGGGCATTAGCTCTTCTCCTTCTTCGCGCCATACCGGCTGCGCGCCTGCTTACGGTTCTTGACACCCTGGGTGTCGAGCGAACCGCGGATGATCTTGTAGCGGACACCCGGCAGGTCCTTCACACGACCACCGCGCACGAGCACCATCGAGTGCTCCTGCAGGTTGTGGCCTTCACCGGGAATGTAGGCGGTGACCTCGATGCCGCTGGTCAGCTTCACACGAGCGACCTTGCGAAGCGCCGAGTTCGGCTTCTTGGGGGTTGTGGTGTACACGCGAGTGCACACACCACGCCGCTGCGGGCTCCCCTTGAGGGCCGCGGTCTTCTGCTTGGCAGCCTTGTCCTGGCGGCCCTTACGGACCAGCTGCTGGATCGTGGGCAATGGACCAGCTTTCTGTTCGCGATCTTGCTACTACGTGTTGTCTCCGGCCCCCGCGGTCGGGCGTGTCGGCCCGCGTCACGGTCTTGCGACCGGTAACTTCCCGTAGGGATTTTCCGTCGGATCCCGTGTGGGCGAAGCCGGTGGACCGGATGCCTGAGCACCCCGTCCATGCCGCACGGCACACGGGACGGCCCGACGCCTGCCGGGCACGGTCTCCAAAGATACCCGGCCTCTTCCGGACCGGCCAAATCGGGGGGTCTATAACTATATCGTGCCGGGCGTCACGCCGCGGCGAACCTGATGGAACGGCGTTTCGGACCGGTTCTCCATCCGTGCCCGCGCCACCGCCCTCGACGGAGGCGCCGCGCGCCCAGCCATCATTCCTCGTCGGGTTTGGCGTGGTCCGCCCGGCCCGGATGCGGGTCCCTCGAGAGATCGATCAACGGATGCACGGGAGCCCCCTCCGGCGCCGCGTGACTCCCCCGCCGGGGTTCTTCGATGCTTTCCTGCTGCTCGGCGTCCACGACGCCCTCCCCTCACTCGTACTGATTCCGCCCTGCTCGGCGAACCACGCTACCTATTCCCCTATCGGGTGAGCCGGATGGATCCGGAAAGGACACCATCGCGTCAAAGCGGTGAATGGGTCACGATGACACCGGTCACAGTGCCGCCGCTGATGACCGGACGACGCACCGCAAGCACGGGGAGGCTCCATGTCGGCCGAGTTCGAACAACTCGTCGCGGAATTCGAGAAATTCCAGTCCAAGATCAAACAGGCCGAGACGCAGTTCGCGAAGGTCGGCGAGATGCAGAGTGAACTGGCCGAACTGGAGTCGGTGGCGACGTCACCGGACCGTTCGGTCACCGTCGTCGCGGGCCCCGGCGGGTCCGTGAAGGACATCCGCCTCAGCCCGGAAGCCCTTCGGCAGCAACCACAACAGCTCGGCGCCGCCATTCTGTCCACTTTGCACACCGCGGTGGCCGACGCGGCGCGGAAGCAGGCGGGGATCGTCGACGCGCAGTTCGGCGGGACGTTCCATACGAACGTCGAAGAACAGGTTCTCGAAGCCCAAGCCGAAGCGTTGGGAACCACAACGGACGATCTGCGGTCTCAGATGTCGGAGGAGCCACCACCGAGCACCGCCCGCCGCCCTCGGAACGAAGACGACTTCAGCGAGGAAACGGTGCTCCGGCGGTCGGACGAACCGGCTCCCGGACGACCGCCGTCGGCCGGGGACTCGCCCGGTGACCAGTTCCTCAAGAACCTGTTCGACGAGGAGGATCACCGATGACCGGACCAGGCGGGCACGCGGTCAAAACGCAGGCCTTGATCGACTACGCGAACAAACTCGGTTACTACAAGGACGAGGCCGGGAAGTTCGGCGACCTCGTCGACCAGGCCGACGTCACGGACAAGTCGTGGGGCCTGATCGGGCTCGCGGTGAAGCAGACCTACACCGGCAAGCTCGCCGATCTGCGCGAACTGCTCGAACTGATGAAGACCGGGGTCGACGCGTTCTCCGGGAAGATGACCCAGGCGGCGTCGATCTACAACGGCTTCGAAAACGACGCGACGATCACCCTGGGAAAGTACGAAGCCAAGATCGACGGACCGAAGTGAGCTGGGGGACGGCATGACCGACGAGAAGGCGAGTATCGCCGGCGGCGTCAAGATCACGGGTGACGACAGCTTCGGCAAGAACGCGCTCGACGCGGCGAAGAAGGTGCCGATCGCGGGCAAGGGCGTCACCACCGTCGCCAACGCCTACGAGAAGTTCGGCGCCGCGCAGGGTCCCGGCGACGTCGTGGCCGCGGGCGGGCAGCTGATCCAGGACGGCGCCGGGTTCATCGCGGGGGCTGGCGCGGACCTCGCGAGCTTCGTGCTCGACCCGGTCGGCTGGCTGGTCAGCAACGGCCTGAACATCCTGATCGAGCTGATCCAGCCACTGCAGGACGCGCTGCACTTCGTCACGGGCGACGGTCCGGCGCTCAAGACCGCGGCCGGCAACTTCGGCAACATCGCCAAGGGCTTCGTGACGCTGGCCGACGACTTCGTCAAGACCGGCGACGAGTCACTGAAGGACTGGGTGGGCGACGCGGGCGACGCCGCCCGGAACGCGCTCGGCGACTTCGCCGTCGGCATCAAGGGCATCGGCAACAGCGCCGGGACGGTGGCCGAGACGCTGCAGATGTGGTCGATGGTGATGACCGTCATCGAAGAGGTCGTCAAGTCGATCATCTCCGAGCTGGTCACCTGGGCGATCTACATCTGGCTGCCCGCGCTGGCCGCCTCCGTCGTCAGCCTCGGCTCGTCGGTGGCCGCCGCGATGACCGCGACGATCGCCAAGGCCGCGAGCGCGATGGGCAAGATCACCAAGCACCTCGGCAAACTCGGCAAGCTGCTCGACAAGTTCATGGGCTTCCTGCTCAAGTGGACGGACGACCTGGTCAAACAGGGTTCGAAGCTGACGAAGGCCGGCAAGGTCGGGATGACCCCCGGCCAGGAGAAGGCGATCGTCGGCGCGTTCGCCAAGGACTCCGGGACCCAGCTCGGCACGTTCGGCGATGCCGCGAAGGACGTCCTCAAGGGTGTGCCGAACCAGGCGATCAAGCAGGTGGTCGGGGTCAATCCCACCGATCTGTCGAAGGGATCGGCGTACCAGGGCAAGGCTGCCTTCGACTTCGCGAACAAGGCCATCGACAACACCAGGACCACCACGACCGGGCAGGAATACGGCCGGACCGGCGGTCGCCACAGCGAAGAGGAGACCCGCGAGAACCTCGACATGGACCAGTAGGGTCGCCCGATGGACGATCAGCTGGCCGGGCCGTGGCTCATCGCCGGTGGGTACACCCTGGCCCTGGGGCTGTTGCTGCTCGGAGGGCGCTTCGACGGACGGCGGCCAACGGCGGCGGCCGTCAGCTACGCGCTCTGCGGGATCCTCGTCTCCGAAACGTCGCTGTACTGGCTCTCGGCCGGGTCCGGCAGCGCGGTGCCCGGCTGGCTCTGGTTCGCCTTCCCGGTGGTGATCGCGGCTTTGGCGGCGTGGCGGGGGCATCGGCAGAAGACGTGGACCGGCAGGCTCGACGGGACCGGTGAGCCGAGCTTCGGCGTGCTCCCCCAACGCGGGATCGCCGTCACCCACGCCTCTCCCGAGTCGGTGGCGACGGCCGTCGAGTTCGAGCACAACGGACATCGGCTGCTCGGAGTCGAGTACGGGCTCGGCGGCTCGGCGGACTTCCCGGACCTGGCCAGGACAGCTGACCTGATCGATGGGACATACGCCCTGATCCAGCTGCGGACGCCGGAGGTGCCGTCGGTCGTCATCACCCCGGTCACGGGCGCCTTCGAGCCGGAGCGGTTCACACCGTTGGAGGACGCCCGCATCACACGGAACACCATCGGGGCACCGAAGCCGGACGCGCTGCTCCAGCGGTTCGAGACCGGCACGGAGTTCGACCGCCGGTTCACCGTGACGACGTCCGATCCGGAGTTCGCCAAGACACTGCTCTCCCCCGGCGTTCGCGCGCTACTGGAGGGCGACTCGTGGTTCCGGGTCCGCGAAGTCGCCTTCCACGGCGGCTCGCTGTGGACCTCCGAAGCCGGGACGCTGACCGAAGAGGTGATGTTCGCCGACTCCCGGCGACTGGCCATACTCGCGTCCACAGTGGACTGGGAAGACGCGGATTTCCGTGCTGTCGCAGCGGCTTCCGACACCAGCGACACCGGATGGCTCGGCGGAAGGCGAGGCCCGCTCGCCGGGCTCCGCGGCCCGCTCAACCGGCGCCGGGAAGCGGCGGGCCGTCAGCCGCTGTCGTCGCTTTCACTGGTGGCGCGCACGGTCGTCGCGCTCGCGCTGGTGCTGCCGGGGCTGGCGCTCGCGGTGAACTCGCTGACCGCGTTGACCGGGCTCGCCCCCGAGGCGCGGCTCACCGTGACCGCGACGCTGCGCGCGGAGGCGGGCACGTCGACCTGCACCAGCTGCGGCAACGGAAACCTGGTGGACGGCACCTACGAACTCGACGGCGAGACGCATGAGGTCAAGGACCTGCGGTGGATGTCGTTCGGGACGTTCCCGGAGCGGGGTGACGTCGTCGACATCGCCGTGACCCCGCTGTGGTGGCATCCGCTGATCGAGGGCAAGGACACCGGCGTCATCCTGCTGCTGATCGGACTGGCCCCCGTCCTCGCCGGTGCCCTCCTCGGCAAGGCGACCTTCACCCCGCGGCCGCGTCGCCTTTAGCGGGCTAAACGCGATCCGGCACCGCCTGGGCCAGGGACTTCGCGAAGTAGTGATGCGCGAACGGCTCGTTGTTGAAGGGCTCGACCGTCTCGTAACCGAGGCGGGCGTACAGGGCCCTCGCCTCGACGAGGTCGTCGCGGGTGTCGAGGCGGATCTGTGTGGCGCCGAGTCCCCTGGCGACGTCCTCGGCGGCGGCCACGAGCAGCGCCGCACCGCCCTTGCCGCGTTCGGACTTCCGCAGGAAGACGCGGGTGAGCTCGGTGATGTCCGGCGCGGCGACCCGCAACCCGGCGCAACCGGCGAGCACCCCGTCGCGCCAAGCGAGCAGGAAAGCGCCGGTCGGCGGGACCAGGTTCCGGCTGTGGTGCTCCTCGATCAGAGCGTCGAGCTCCTCCTCGGTGACCTGGCGCCCGTAGTAGCGGGACGCGATCTCGTCGAGGTACTCACGCAGCAGCTGGGCGGCGTCCGGGTGATCGACGGGGGTGACTTCGAAGCTCCAGGTCATGGCTACATTCTGCCTACCCCGGCCAGCGAATTTCGCCCGCCGCCGGATCGCGTTTAGCCCGCTAAAGTCGACACGGGGGCCGGAAAGCGCGCCCGGGCCCGGATCGCGATTAGCCCGCTAAACGCAAGTCAGGAGGGGGCGAGCCGACCGGCGCAAGTCGCGACCTCACCGGGAGCGGACTTCTCCGACGTGACGACGGCGCCGCCCACGGCCACCCGGCATTCGACCGCGCCCTCGCCCTGCCCCATCAGCTGGACGGTCGGCGGAGTGCCGGTGTTCTTCCACGTGAGCTCCTTGCGCCACGGCAGCGTCACCTGCGACTCCTGATGCACGAGCCCCAGCCCGTTCGAGTCGTAGACCACGGTCGCCGTCCCCGTCCCGGCGAGCTCGTAGACGATCCGCCAGTCGTTCGACACCGGCTGCGGCTGCGGCCGGCTCAGCGTCCGCGTGATCGTGCGGTCCGGCTCCCGCGACGGCGCGGCGCCGGTCGGCTCGCCGACGACGGCCACGGTTTCGGCCTGCGGCTCTTCGTCGCCGTTGAGCAGCACCACACAGGTCGCGAGCGCGGCCACCACGATCCCCGCGATGGCGATGCGCCCGATCAGTTGTCTGTCGGCCATCGGTTCTCCTCACCGAAAGCGGCGGCGCGGCCGGAGGAGCCGCGCCGCCGCGGAAGTCAGGACGGCAGCAGCCGGCCGGGGACGCCGTTGAGGGACTGGACGAGGCCGAGCACCGGGACGCCGAGCGGCGCGAACGTCCAGATGTTGTTGAGCTCGCTCGTGTCGGGTTCGTCGACGACCACGACATCGTTCGGGGCATCCTGCGCGGCAAGCGCCGGAGCGGCCGAGCCGAGTACGACGAGACCGGCGAGCGCGGCACCGGTGACCGCGCGAACGAAGGTCTTCTTCATGAGATTCTCCTTTACTGGTAACGGTTTTTACGAAATCGGCGTGATGATCCCGTAGATCGGGGCGAGGACGTCGGTTGGCACGGGAACGGTCGGTCCGAGTAGTCCGCCGAGGTCGACGCCGGGGATCAGCCAGAGCGCCGGGCCGCCGCCACCGGTCGGCAGTCCCGGCAACGGGTCGGCCGAGGCGACCCCGCCGGCGAGTCCGGACAACGCGCCCGCGACGGCGAGCGGCAGCAGCACACGGGCCGCGATTCGCTTCATCTCTTCTCCCTTTTCCTTTCACCGCCGCTGGAAGCGAGCGGAATCCTTCACCGCAGAACCGAACTGATCGGCACGATCGTGCCGTCGGGGATCCATTGCCCCGCGTAGTTCCGGTCGGCGATCATCCCGACGGCGTGCGGTTCACCCGGGTACATCGGCATGGCGTTGACCTGTGCGGCCGCGAAGATCTGGACGTCGCCGTTCATCGACCTCCACTGGTCGCCAAGCCAGTTCCGGAAGCCGCCGAGCGTGGGGCTTTCGCCACCGAAGGCGTTGTTCGCGGCGACCGCGAAACTGACGGCGACCTGCTCGCGCGGGTCGAACCTCAGCGGCAGCGAGGAGCTCGCGACGGAGTTGACGATCGGCCCGTTGAGCAACCAGGGCGCCAGATACAGGCCGTACTGGTGGGTCGGCTTGAGCCGCTGGGACTCGGCCGCACGGGTCATCGCCGTGTAGCCGCCCGCCCAGCCGGACACGACGACCAGCGCGGTGTTCGCGCCCGCCTCGGTCCGCACCGCGAGTCCGGAGCGTGCGGCGGTCTCGCGGACCAGTTTCGCGGCGGCCACACTGCGCGGCGAGGTGTCCTCGACAAGGGTGAGCGCGGCAGGCTTGCGCCCGGCGAGGAACTCGACGAGTTTCACGAGAGAACCGCTGTCCTCACTCGAAAGTCCGTCCGCGGGGCAGGAGGTGAGAACCTCGCGGCGGTCGGCGATCAGGCCGCCCAGCGCGGCCGAGGCACACTCGGGCGCGTCCGTGTCGGCGATGGGGTGCCCCTGCTCGTCGCCCGCGTCGACCTCGATGGTCGTCTTCTCCCCGCCACGGCTGATGATCAGGTCGCTGCGGCCCTTCGGCAGGTCGACCTCGGCCCAGGTGCCCTCGGCGCCGGGCCGCACGATGGCCTTGCCGACCAGGCCGCCTTCGATTCCGGCGGACAGGTCTTCTCCCGCGCTCGCGGGAAAGTGGACGAGGTTCTTGCCGGGCCGCTGCGGGCTCACGAGTACCGGGAACCGCTGGTCGCCGATGGCGGCGTCCGCGAGCAGCGCGACACCGGGAACCGGCGATTCGGGCGGCTTGGGAATGGCCGCGAGGGCGCTCCAGGCGAGGAAACCGATGGCCACGGCGGCCGCGCCGAACCGGTAAGCCCGCGTGGAATCGGTTCCTGTGAAGAAGAATCCCGCGACCACGGTGGCGAAGAGCGGCAGCAAGGCGATCACGAGCAACGTGAGGCCGAAGAGCGTGCCGTAGATCCGGCGGTCGAACCCCAGACCGGAGGAGAACAGCTGGACCGCACCCGCGACGACGAGAAGTCCGCCCAGGGTCAGCGAAAGCGGGCCGAGCCGGAAGTTCGTCTGACGCCACTGCCCGGCGGGCACCCAGACGGACAGAACGGTGACACCGAACCACAGGGCCGCCGCGGCGACGTAGACGGTGTCGATGGCGAATTCGACGCCCGTCCGCCCGAGCGAGGTTTCGAGCACCACCAGTGCGGCGAGCCCGAGGGACGCCCAGCGGCCTGCCGACGGCCAGCGGATCAGGACGGGAATCGCCAGCGCGAGCACGAGATGCACGATCAGCGCGATGACATTGACGTCGGTCGCGAAGGCGGAGATCGCGGCCAGCGCGGCCGAAACCCCGCCCAGTACGGCGATGGTGAGGTGGAGACGCCGGGGCAGCTCGCCCACGAGCGGGCGCAGGATTCCCGTTCCGGCGAGGAAAGCGGTCGCCAGCAGGAGGCCGAGCCGAAGCACGACCAGTGCGATGTCGACTCCGGCCGAACCCGAGCTCGCCGGTATGACGTGGTGATCCATAGGGACCTTCTCCGAGCAGATCGGCGGAGTCGTGGGTGGCGGACTGTGCCCGCCACCCACGACCTTCCGCGCCGAACAGGGTTACTTGAGATCCGCGTCCGCCACGACGAACAGTTCGGAGTGCGGTTTGGCATTGCCGAAGGACCCGTGCGGCCAGGTCTTCCGGTTGAAGTTGATCCCGACCTGTCCGGTGAACTCGTCCCGGAAGTTCTGGTCGACGCCGACCTTCCCGTCTTCGCCGAGGTTCAGCAGGTTGACCTTGTGGTCACCGTCCAAACCGGACCGTGCGACGAAGTAGTTCGACACCGCGAGATGCCGCGGCTTGTCGGTTTCGTGGTAGTACCCGTCTTCACCGAGCACGAAGTTGTCGTACGCGCCCCAGTGCGGGCCACCGCCGGACGTGCCGGGGTTGATCGGCGCCGCGCCGACGACGGTCGGCAGGTCGCCGCCACCGCCCTGCTGCGACTTCTCCTTCGTGTCGATCCGGCCCTTGATGTTCTCGACCTTGTCGCCCGCGGCGACGAGTTTCCGAATGTCGAGGACGTAGACGCCGCCGGTGGTGCCGGGGTCGTCCGGACCGAGCGCGCCCTTCTGGCGGCCGGTGATCGCGCGGTAGAGGTATTTGTCGTCGGGGCTGGTCTGGATCCAGCCACCGTTCGAGCCGCCTCCGTTGGAGTCGTTGTTCGGGTGGATCGCCTTGTTCGCCGCGCCGTCGTCGAACACCTGGATCCAGTGCGGCTCCTTGGCGGTGATGTCCGGCGTGTAGAACACCGCGCCGCCCTGCATGGTCTGGGCGAACGCGCCCTTGTGACCGGGCAGGTTCGTCACCGTGGTCTCCATGACCGCGCGGCTTTCGGCGTGCAGCGGGTCGGCGGGATCGGCGCGAGGACCGTCCGGCAGGTACGAGACCGCCTTGAGCTTCGGCTTGTTGCGGTCGGAGATGTCCCAGGTGCGGACGGTCGGCCGCCGCAGATACGGCGACGGCTGCTTCACCGGGTCGAGGATGATGTTGCGCGGCTCGGCGTAGTCACTGGTGACCAGGGTGTCGAGGTCCTCACGGGCCTGGATGCCGTGCGGGTTGGCGCAGGTCGGCTTGTCCAGCTGCGGGAGGTTGTCGCACAGCTTCTTGTTGTCGCCCTGCGGGGTGGCCGCGGGGGACTCGGAAAGCACCTGCGCGTTCTGGTCGAAGCGGACGACCTCGCCGGGGCTGCCGGCGAAACCGTTGCCCACAACCGTGGAACCGTTGGCGTAGGTGTGCGGGCCGGGAACGACCGGACCGCCCATGTACGTGCCGTACGCGGTGCCGTCCTTGAGCACCCAGTACGCGTCGGGCACGGAACCGCCGAGGGTCTGGGTCGGGAGGCTGACGCCCTTGAGCTTCAGCTGCGGCAACGCGGAGACGTCGAAGGCGTACGTCGCGGCGGCGAACAGCGCGCCGGCGTAGATCGTGTCGCCCTTGTGCCACACGTATTGCATGTGGTGCGGCTCGTTCTCGACGAGCGGTCCGACGGTGGCGGTGTTGACGACCTTGCCGTAGGTCGGCGAACCCTGCGTCGCGTCGATCACGGCGAGGAAGTCCGGACCGGGCAACGCGTTCTTGATCTTGTTCAGGCCCCCGCCGAGCGAACCCGGCAGGTTCTTGACGTCCTTGACCAGGGTGTCGGCGATGTTCTCGTCGCCGGCCCAGACCAGCAGCCACTTCTTGCGTTTGCCGTCCGCACTCCGGGACGCCGCGATGTCCTTGGACACCAGGTGGTTCTGGACCCAGTACTCCTTGCCGTCGGCCGCCTTCTTCGCGTCTTTGACGACCTGGACGTCGGCGTAGGCACTGGTCGTGGAGCCGGTGTAGGTCACCGTGCCCACGGCCAGGGCCGCCGCCATGGCGCCGATCACCACTTTTCGCCACTTTGGCGAGTTGGATAGCATTCTTTCTCCCTGTTTTCGCTACCGAAGCGCCGGACATTCGGCACACCTCTCCCCTATTCCGCGCAGGCGTCACCGGCGCGATTCAAAGGGAAGCAATCAACCGCCGGTTCACGCAGGGAACCGTTGCGGCACAGTGGAAAACGTCAGCGCACGAGGAACGGACGCATCCGTGTCGGATACGCTGATTCAGTACGGCGCGACAAACCCGGAATAGGTCAGGAATCCATACACAGCGCGCTTGCCTGCTGTCGCAGATCAACGTGCCGGCGCCACACCAGGGCGACTGGGGATTGCATGGGCGAAATACTCGTGTGAAGCCGTCGGAGTGTCAATCTCGTGATCAAAGAATGGGACACGACACGGCCGGGTGAATTTCCCACGATGCGGATGGGCCATTGGGCCGAACGGGTGGCGGTTTTCCGCGCACTGGGAATTAGGCCACCTGGCGGCACTACGGCAGGTCACAACGGACCAGTAACCCGAATCCGGCGACCACAGGCCCGTTATGGTTTCGTTATGGAATCCCGGGAACTCTGACTTCACTGGAGCGCTGGGACATGGCCATGTCGAAGACGTTCAGACGGGCGTTGGCCGGAAGACCGACGGATACGTGCAGTCGCTGTGCCTCCTGATCAGGCAGGCCGCGGAAGGATTGCGGGCGGCCCAACGGCGACTCCTGCGGCAGGGCTACACGCTCAAGGTGTACGACTGCTACCGGCCGCAACGCGCCGTCGACCACTTCGTCCGATGGGCCAAGGACCTCTCGGACGAGCAGATGAAGGCGGAGTTCTACCCGAACGTGGCGAAGGACCGGCTGTTCGCCGACGGGTACATCGCGAGAAGTCCGGGCACAGCCGCGGGAGCACGGTGGACCTGACGATCGTGGAACTGCCGCCCCGGCCGCAGCGCCCCTATCGACCGGGCGAGACGCTCGTGCCCTGCTTCGCGCCGGACCGGTTCCCGGACAACACGGCCGACATGGGCACCGGGTACGACACGCTCTCGAACACCGACGATCCGCGGATCCCCGGGGAGGCCCGCGCGAACCGGCAACTGTTCAAGAACACGCTCGCGGCGGCAGGGTTCCGGAACCTCGCCGAGGAGTGGTGGCACTACACGTTCAACGGGGAACCGTTCCCGGACACCTACTTCGACTTCCCCGTCTCCCGATCCTCGCTGACCTGCGCTTCCGCCCTGCCGGATCGCGATTAGGGGGCTAAACGCAAGTCGGGCGGAATCGTGGGCAGATCGCGATTAGGGGACTAAACGCAAGTCGCCCTCGCCCGGCGCCGGATCGCGTTTAGCGGGCTAAACGCGATCCGGCCGGAGGAGCGGAGCGGGCGGGCAAAGCGAAGCGCCCCTGGCCGGGAGCCAGGGGCGCTTCGGGTGGAGCGGGGTGGATCAGCGGAAGTCGCGGCCGAAGTCGTAGTCGTCCAGCGGAACCGCGGCACCCGGAGTGGAGCCGAAGACATCCGGCGTGTAGTAGCCGTCGTCGTAGGACGGGATCGCGTAAGCGGCGACCCGCGCCTCCTCGGTCGGCTGCACCTGGATGTTGCGGTACTTGTTGATCCCGGTACCGGCCGGGATCAGCTTACCGATGATCACGTTCTCCTTGAGGCCAACGAGCTTGTCCGAACGGCCGTTGATGGCCGCGTCGGTCAGGACACGCGTGGTCTCCTGGAACGAGGCCGCCGACAGCCACGAGTCCGTGGTCAGCGAGGCCTTCGTGATCCCCATCAGCACCGGGCGACCCGAGGCGGGCTCGCCGCCTTCGGCGACCGACGCCCGGTTCTTCGCCTCGAACTTGGTCCGCTCGGGCAGCTCGCCCGGGAGGAAGTCCGTGGCACCGGAGTCGATGATCGTCACGCGGCGCAGCATCTGCCGCACGATGACCTCGATGTGCTTGTCGTGGATCGACACACCCTGCGCCCGGTACACCTTCTGGACCTCGTCCACCAGGTGCATCTGCGCCTCGCGCGGCCCCATGACCCGCAGAACCTCGTGCGGGTCCGGCGTACCTTCGAGCAGCTGCTGACCGACGTTGACGCGGTCACCGTCGCCCAGCGGGCCGTTCGGGGTGTTCGCGAGCCGCTGACGCTTGGACAGCTTGTCGAAGACGATCTCTTCGCTGCCGTCGTCCGGGATCAGCGTGATCTTCCAGAACCGCTCGCTCTCCTCGATGCGCACACGGCCATCGACGTCGGCGATCGGCGCCTTGCCCTTCGGGACCCGGGCCTCGAACAGCTCCTGGACACGGGGCAGACCGGTCGTGATGTCGTCACCGGCGACACCACCCTGGTGGAACGTACGCATCGTCAGCTGCGTACCCGGCTCACCGATCGACTGGGCCGCGACGATACCCACGGCCTCGCCGACGTCGACGAGCTGACCGGTCGCCATGGACCGGCCGTAGCAGGTGGCGCAGATACCGACGGCCGACTCGCAGGTCAGCACCGAACGCACCTTGACCTTGGCGATCCCGCTCGAAATGAGCTTGTCGATCGCCGGGTCACCGATGTCGTCACCGGCGTTGAGCACGACGTTGCCCTTGGCGTCGACCGCGTCGGTCGCCAGGTTCCGCGCGTACACGCTGGTCTCGACGTGCTGGTCGCGCAGGACCTTGCCGTCGCCGATGTCCTCACCGATCGGCATGTTGATGCCGCGGGTGGTGCCACAGTCGACCTCGCGGACGATGACGTCCTGCGACACGTCCACCAGACGACGGGTCAGGTAACCCGAGTCGGCGGTACGGAGCGCCGTGTCCGCCAGACCCTTACGGGCACCGTGCGTCGCGATGAAGTACTCCGCCACCGACAGGCCTTCACGGAAGTTGGCCTTGATCGGACGCGGGATGTACTCACCCTTCGGGTTCGACACCAGACCACGCATACCGGCCAGCGACCGGACCTGCGTCATGTTGCCCGCCGCGCCCGACTTCACGATCATCGCGATCGGGTTGTCGTCCGGCAGCGCCGTCTCCATGATCTTGTGGACCTCTTCGGTGGCCTGCGTCCACACCTTGACGAGCTCGTTGTTGCGCTCGGCGTGCGACAGCTGACCACGCTGGTACCGCTTCTCGACCTGGTCGGCCTTGCCTTCGTACTCGTCCAGAATGGCCTTCTTGCCGGTCGGGACGAGGACGTCGGAGATCGCGACCGTGACACCCGAACGGGTCGCCCAGTAGAAACCGGCGTCCTTCAGGCGGTCCAGGGTCTGCGCGACCTGCGTCATCGAGTAGCGCTCGGCGAGGTCGTTCACGATCAGGGCCTGACGCTTCTTCGGCATCGGCTCGTTGATGAACGGGTAGTCCGCCGGCAGCAGCTCGTTGAACAGCACGCGGCCCAGGGTGGTCTCGGCCAGCCAGGCCTTGCCCGGCTCCCAGCCCTTCTCCGCGAGCGCCGCTTCGTCGGCCTTGGCGGGCTGACGGTCGACGATGCGGATCTTGACCGGGGCGTGCAGGCTCAGCGCCTTGAGGTCGTACGCCATGATCGCTTCGGCGGGCGAGGAGTACGCGTTGCCGGCACCCTCGGCGTTCTCGGTGAGGCGGGTCAGGTGGAACAGACCGGTCACCATGTCCAGACGCGGCATGGCGAGCGGGCGGCCCGACGCCGGCGAAAGGATGTTGTTCGCCGACAGCATCAGGATGCGGGCCTCGGCCTGCGCCTCCGCGGAAAGCGGGAGGTGCACGGCCATCTGGTCACCGTCGAAGTCCGCGTTGAACGCTTCACAGACCAGCGGGTGCAGCTGGATGGCCTTGCCTTCGACCAGCTGCGGCTCGAAGGCCTGGATACCGAGACGGTGCAGGGTCGGCGCACGGTTCAGCATCACCGGGTGGCCGGTGATGACCTCTTCGAGCACGTCCCACACCTGCGGCCGCGAGCGCTCCACCATCCGCTTGGCGGACTTGATGTTCTGCGCGTGGTTCAGGTCGACCAGCCGCTTCATGACGAACGGCTTGAACAGCTCGAGCGCCATGTCCTTCGGCAGACCGCACTGGTGCAGCTTCAGCTGCGGACCGACGATGATGACCGAACGGCCCGAGTAGTCGACACGCTTGCCGAGCAGGTTCTGACGGAACCGGCCCTGCTTGCCCTTGAGCAGGTCGGACAGCGACTTCAGCGGGCGGTTACCGGGACCGGTGACCGGGCGGCCGCGGCGGCCGTTGTCGAACAGCGCGTCGACGGCCTCCTGCAGCATCCGCTTCTCGTTGTTGACGATGATCTCGGGCGCGCCGAGGTCGATCAGCCGCTTCAACCGGTTGTTCCGGTTGATGACCCGGCGGTAGAGGTCGTTCAGGTCGGAGGTGGCGAACCGGCCACCGTCGAGCTGGACCATCGGGCGCAGGTCCGGCGGGATCACCGGGACGGCGTCGAGCACCATGCCGCGCGGGTCGTTGCCGGTGGCCTGGAAGGCCGCGACGACCTTGAGCCGCTTCAGCGCGCGGAGCTTCTTCTGCCCCTTGCCGTTGCGGATGGTGTCGCGCAGGTTGTCGGCCTCGGCCGCGACGTCGAACTCGGTGGCCAGCTTCTGGATGGCCTCCGCGCCCATGCCGCCGGTGAAGTACTCGCCGTAGCGGTCGACGAGCTCGCGGTAGAGCAGCTCGTCGGCGATCAGCTGACGCACGTCGAGCTTGGTGAAGGTCGTCCAGACCTCCTCGAGACGGTCCAGCTCGCGACCGGCGCGGTCACGCAGCTGACGCATCTCGCGCTCGCCGCCTTCCTTGACCTTGCGGCGGACGTCGGACTTGGCGCCCTCCGCCTCCAGCTCGGCCAGGTCGGCTTCCAGCTTCTGCGCCCGTGCCTCGATGTCCGCGTCACGCTTGGTCTCGAGGTTCTTGCGCTCGACGCCGATCTCGTTCTCGAGGGTCGGCAGGTCGTTGTGCCGCAGCTCGGTGTTCACACCGGTGATCACGTAGGCCGCGAAGTAGATGATCTTCTCGAGGTCCTTCGGCGCCAGGTCGAGCAGGTAGCCCAGGCGGGAGGGAACACCCTTGAAGTACCAGATGTGGGTGACGGGGGCGGCCAGCTCGATGTGGCCCATCCGCTCACGGCGCACCTTGGCGCGGGTGACCTCGACGCCACAGCGCTCGCAGATGATGCCCTTGAAGCGGACCCGCTTGTACTTACCGCAGTAGCACTCCCAGTCCCGGGTCGGGCCGAAGATCTTCTCGCAGAAGAGGCCGTCCTTCTCGGGCTTGAGCGTCCGGTAGTTGATGGTCTCCGGCTTCTTGACCTCACCGAAGGACCACTGACGGATGTCGTCGGCGGTCGCGAGGCCGATGCGGAGCTCATCGAAGAAGTTGACGTCCAGCACGTCTTTGCATCCCCTTGGGGTTGAGTCGACTAGAGGGGTTGGCGGTCGAGGCGGGGCCCACGGGAGGCAGGCCCCGCCTCGGACAGCCGTCAGTGCACGACGTCGTCCACCGAGGGCGACTCGTTGCGGGACAGGTTGATGCCGAGGTTGGCCGCGGCGCGCTCGAGGTCTTCGTCGTCGGAGTCGCGCATCTCGATCGCGGCGCCGTCGCTCGACAGCACCTCGACGTTGAGGCAGAGCGACTGGAGCTCCTTCAGGAGCACCTTGAACGACTCGGGGATACCCGGCTCGGGGATGTTCTCCCCCTTGACGATGGCCTCGTACACCTTCACGCGGCCGACCACGTCGTCCGACTTGATGGTCAGGAGCTCCTGCAGGGTGTATGCGGCGCCGTACGCCTGCATCGCCCAGCACTCCATCTCACCGAAGCGCTGACCACCGAACTGCGCCTTACCACCCAGCGGCTGCTGCGTGATCATCGAGTACGGACCGGTGGACCGGGCGTGGATCTTGTCGTCGACAAGGTGGTGCAGCTTCAGGATGTACATGTAGCCGACGGCGACCGGGTACGGGTACGGCTCGCCGGAGCGGCCGTCCAGCAGCGTGGCCTTGCCGTTCTGCTTGACCATGCGCTCACCGTCGCGGTTCGGCTTGGTGGCGCCGAGCAGACCGGTCAGCTCGTCTTCCTTGGCACCGTCGAACACCGGGGTGGCGGTGTTCGTGCCGGGGTCGACGTCGTAGAGCTCCTCGTTGAGGTTCTTCGCCCAGTCCGGGTTGCCTTCGATCTTCCAACCCTGCGAAGCCAGCCAGCCGAGGTGAAGCTCCAGGACCTGGCCGATGTTCATACGACGCGGGACACCGTGGGTGTTCAGGATGATGTCGACGGGCGTGCCGTCCTCCATGAACGGCATGTCCTCGGCGGGGAGGATCTTGCCGATGACACCCTTGTTCCCGTGGCGGCCGGCGAGCTTGTCGCCCGGCTGGATCTTCCGCTTCTGGGCCACGTAGACGCGGACCAGTTCGTTGACGCCCGGGGGCAGCTCGTCGTCGTCCTCGCGCGAGAACACGCGGATGCCGATGACCTTGCCGGTCTCACCGTGCGGCACCTTCAGCGAGGTGTCGCGGACCTCACGGGCCTTCTCGCCGAAGATCGCGCGGAGCAGACGTTCTTCCGGGGTCAGCTCGGTCTCGCCCTTGGGCGTGACCTTGCCGACCAGGATGTCGCCGTCGCGGACCTCGGCACCGATCCGGATGATGCCGCGCTCGTCGAGGTCGGCCAGGACCTCTTCGGAGACGTTCGGGATGTCCCGCGTGATCTCCTCGGCGCCCAGCTTGGTGTCGCGGGCGTCGATCTCGTGCTCCTCGATGTGGATCGACGTGAGCACGTCGTCCTGCACCAGGCGCTCCGAGAGGATGATCGCGTCCTCGTAGTTGTGGCCCTCCCACGGCATGACCGCGACGAGCAGGTTCTTGCCGAGCGCCATCTCACCGTTTTCGGTGGACGGGCCGTCGGCGATGACCTGACCCTGCTCGACCCGGTCGCCCTCGTTGACGATCGGGCGGTGGTTGAAGCAGGTGCCGTGGTTCGAGCGGCGGAACTTGTACAGTCCGTAGCTCTTCCGCGTGCCGTCGTCGTGCATGATCGTGATCAGGTCGGCCGAGAGCTCCTCGACGACACCGGACTGCTCGGCGACGAGCACGTCACCGGCGTCCACCGCGGCGCGCAGCTCCACACCGGTGCCGACGTACGGCGCCTGGTTGCGGAGCAGCGGCACGGCCTGACGCTGCATGTTCGCGCCCATCAGCGCGCGGTTCGCGTCGTCGTGCTCGAGGAACGGGATCATCGCCGTCGCGACCGAGACCATCTGCCGCGGCGAGACGTCCATGTAGTCCACGTCCAGCGGGTCGATCAGCTCGACCTCGCCGCCCTTCTTACGGACCAGGACGCGGTCTTCGACGAAGGTGCCGTCTTCCGAGATCGGTGCGTTGGCCTGCGCCTTCACGAACCGGTCTTCCTCGTCCGCGGTGAGGTAGTCGACCTGGTCGGTGACGCGGCCCTCGACGACCTTGCGGTACGGGGTCTCGATGAAACCGAACGGGTTGACCCGCGCGTACGAGCAGAGCGAACCGATCAGGCCGATGTTCGGGCCTTCCGGCGTCTCGATCGGGCACATGCGGCCGTAGTGCGACGGGTGGACGTCACGGACCTCCATGCCGGCGCGCTCACGCGACAGACCACCCGGGCCGAGGGCGGACAGACGACGCTTGTGCGTCAGCCCCGACAGCGGGTTGTTCTGGTCCATGAACTGCGACAGCTGCGAAGTACCGAAGAACTCCTTGATCGCCGCCACGACGGGACGGATGTTGATCAGGGTCTGCGGCGTGATCGCCTCGACGTCCTGCGTGGTCATCCGCTCGCGGACGACGCGCTCCATCCGGGACAGACCCACGCGGATCTGGTTCTGGATGAGCTCGCCGACGGTGCGGAGACGACGGTTGCCGAAGTGGTCGATGTCGTCGGTCTCGACCGGGATGACCTGGTCGCCGACGGTCGCCTTGTCCTCGCCCGCGTGCAGGCGGACCAGGTACTCGATCGTCGAGACGATGTCCTCTTCGGTCAGCGTCCCGGTGTCGTACGGCGTGGTCAGGCCGAGCTTCTTGTTGACCTTGTACCGGCCGACCTTGGCCAGGTCGTAGCGCTTCGGCTTGAAGAACAGGTTCTCCAGCAGCGTCTGCGCGCTCTCCTTGGTGGGGGGCTCGCCCGGGCGCAGCTTGCGGTAGATGTCGAGGAGCGCCTCGTCGGTGCCGGCGGTGTGGTCCTTCTCAAGGGTGGCGAGCAGCGTCTCGGAGAACGAGAAGCGCTCACGGATCGCCTCGGTGGTCCAGCCCAGCGCCTTCAGCAGCACGGTCACCGGCTGGCGGCGCTTGCGGTCGATACGGACGCCGACGGTGTCGCGCTTGTCGACATCGAACTCGAGCCAGGCACCCCGGCTCGGGATGACGCGGACGTTGAAGACGTCCTTGTCGGTGGTCTTGTCGACGCTGGTGTCGAAGTACACACCCGGCGAACGGACCAGCTGGGACACGACGACACGCTCGGTGCCGTTGATGACGAAGGTGCCCTTGTCGGTCATCACCGGGAAGTCGCCCATGAAGACCGTCTGGCTCTTGATCTCGCCGGTGTTGTTGTTCACGAACTCGGCGGTCACGAACAGCGGGGCCGCGTACGTCATGTCCTTGTCCTTGCACTCCTCGACGGAGGCCTTGACCTCGTCGAAGCGCGGGTCGGAGAAGGACAGCGACATGGATCCGGAGAAGTCTTCGATCGGCGAGATCTCGTTGAGGACCTCTTCCAGGCCACCGACCGGGTTTTCTTCACCTTCTTCGACGCGGCGTTCGAACCACGCCTCGTCGCCGGTGAACCATTCAAAGGACCTGATCTGCACGTCGAGCAGGTTCGGGGTGCTGAGCGGCTCGCGAATCTTTGCGAAGGAGACCCGCTTGGGGGCTCCCGGGATTCCCGTGGACTCCGAGCGAGATACAGCCGAGGTGGTCGCAGCAGTGGCCTGGTTCGCGGGAGAGACTGCCAAGATGCGTCCTTCCGGGGACAATGAGCGGTGAGCAGCCGCGTCAGCAACAGCTGATGCGGTCTGTCAAGGGTGCCGTGTGCCCACTATCCTAACTACCGGCTCCGGGCAGCCTGAAAGAGGGCAGCGCAAAGAAGCAGTCTAGCCCGAACGTCACGGTCTGTCCAGGGGGCGCTCCTGATGGGGCCCAGCCTGCTTCGCAACGTCTTCAGGTATGCCTCTCCTCGGCCTCCCCGGACCGTCCCTCCCGCAAGGGCACCGCCGGTTCTCACCGTTGCCAGTAAGCGTGACCCCACAGGGGCTCTGAGTCAAGATGCCGCGCGGTGGTCCCGCCGGTTGGCGCAGCGTCGAAGAAGCTCCGCGGCAGGCGTCTCACAGGACGATCATCCTGGTTACCGACCGGTACGCGCAGGTGACGACGTTGGGGCGCCGACCTGCGTTTAGCGGGCTAAACGCGATCCCGCCCGGGCGGCGTCTCGGAGGGTCACCGGGTCGGGGCGGGGGTGGTTCGGGGCTCCTCAGGACGTTTCGGGGCGTGTGGCGGTTGTGGCCGGTGGGTCGGCTGGTGCGGCGCACAGGAAGGGCGCGGGGATCGCGTTCAGCGGGCTAAACGCGACGCGTCTCGGGCGGCTGCGGAGGCGAGGTTGGCGTGAGTGGCGACTCGGGTTCTGGCGAGCTTCCTCTTAGGTACCTGCGGCGCTTCTTGCGTGAGGCCTGGTCTCCCCAGTACATGAAGGACCCCTTCATGTACTGCGGGAAGGTGTGAAGGCCGAGTTCCCTCGGCTGAGTCGAGGGAAGGGGGCCTTCACGCGCGGGGCCGCCTCGGCTCGGGCTGCCTCAGCCCGGCATGAGGTGAAGGGCCCCTTCCCTACCCTCAGAGTAGGGAAGGAGTCCTTCACGGACCTGCGATCCCGGCACGCCCGCGCTGGGTACCTAGGGCGGGCTCCAGATCGCACTTAGGCCGCTAAACGCAGGTCAGTGGGTCAGGGGGCCTGGCGAAAAGCCGTGAAGGCCTCCTTGAGGGACTCTGGGTCCCTCAAGGAGGCCTTCACGGACAGTCGGGCGCCGGTAGCGTCGGAGCGCGTTTAGCGGGCTAAACGCGACGCGCTACTTGGAGGGGGCCGGGGAAGCGGGGGGTGAGGCGGGCGCGGAGGAAGCGGCCGGGTTGGGCGGAGCGGCGTAGGTGTTCATCGCCGTGATCTTCCACTTGTCGCCCTGCAGTTCCGCGTTCAAGTGCAGTTGCGCGCTTCCCGCGGTGGTCTTGTTCGTGTCGGCCCGCGTCGAGCTCTGGTCGACGAACACCATCACGTCGGCCCGGTCGCCTTCCAGCCGGATGACGGCGCTGCGGGTGACCTTGCAGGTCACGACCATCTTCTGCTGCGGGGCCAGCCGCTTGACCTCGCCCATCAGCAGGTTGTACTTCGCCCGCACCTCGTCGTTGACCAGCAGATCGCCTGCCGCGGTCTCGGTCTTCGCGATGTTGTTGTAGTCGTATGAGAACAGCGCCTCGGTCGCCTTCGCGACCTGGTCCTTGACCTGCGCGGTCTTCGCGACGTCCAGCAGCGCCGTGTTGTTCGTCGAGCTGGACACCTCGTCGGCTTGGATCTTGAAGAGCACGGCGGTCGCGGCCAGCAGGAGTCCGACGACGACCAGCGCGCCCGCCAGAATCAGCTGACGAGAGCCTGACTTCTTCTCGCTCTCCGACGACTCTTCAGCCTCCAAAGCCTCTTCAGACTCCGACGCTTCATCGGCTTCGGTAGCGACCTCGGCCTCGGCCTCTTCGATGTCGTCCGGCTTCGCCTTGGCGGCCGCGCGGACCTTCGCACGCGGGCTCGGCTTCGCGACAACCTCGTCTTCGGGAACTTCGGGAACTTCAGCCTCTTCAGGCGCCTCGACAGCGGCCCCCTCAGCCTCAGCAGCCTCAAGGGCCTCAGGCTCAGGCTCAGGTGCGGGCTTAGGCGCAGGCCGCGGCGACGGGCGACGGACCGGCGCCGGCGTTTCGTCGACCTCGACCTCTGAAGCAGAGCCTTCCGGAGAGGCGGGAGCAGGAGACGCTGCGGGCCGTCGCAGACCGGCCACCCGGGGGCGGCGCACCGGCGGAGTGCTGCGAGGGGGCTGGCGGCGGGAGGGGGGCACTACGAGGCTCCGTTCTAGGTGACGCTCTTACTGACCGGCCGCGACGAGGGGCACGTTGTCGATCCCGGACAGCTTCCACTCATCGCCGACCCGGGTCATCGAGACCTCCAGGCGCAACGCCTTCGAGCTCGCCTTGTCGCCCTGGGTGACCTGGGTGGAGATAGCGGCGAGGAAGCTCGCCTTGCCCTCGTGGTCGTCGAGTTCCTCGACCGCGATGTCCTGGATGGTGGTCACGACCTTGGTCTTCGCGTCACCGAGTGCCTTGCGATAGGTCGGTTCCAGCTGCTTCAGCTGCTCCGCCATCTTGTCGTCGGAGACGGCCTTCTGGCGGTTGAAGAACTCGTCGAGGTTCTCGAAGTCGACCTCGGTGTAGGCCTTGATCGCGGTGCCGCCCGCCTTGGCCACTTCGTCGCGTGAGCGCGCCAGGTCGGCGTTGTCGTCCGACGCGGCCACGGCCCACATGACACCGAAGATCGCCGCGGCGACGAAGGCGGCCAGCGCGAACGCCGCCGCCCCCAGGACGAGGGTCCGCGATCGAGAAGAACTCATGACACTCCAGGGTAGGTATACGGTCTCGGGCTCAGCCGGGCAGGCCCAGCAGCGTGCCGAGGGTGGGCAGGCTTACCCCCGGGCTCTGCAGGACGCTCGGCATGCCCTGCGCCGCGCGCAGGCTGGCCAGTTCCTCGGCCGAGCGGCCGGCGTTCGCCGCGACGTCGCCCTGCGACGGGATCTGCGGGACCCCGTTGTACGGCACGTTCTGCGAACCGCGCACGTTGATCGGGCTGCCCTTCGGCTCGGCGCAGTAGGCGTCGTCCTTCGGCGCGCGAGGCGTCGTGTCGGTGCCTTCGCGGTACTTGTCGAGGCCGATGTAGCCCTTGGTGCACGAAGGCGGGTTGAACAGGTTGAGCGCCAGGCCCAGGTGCGCGGTGCCGTCGTTGGCGACGCTGTTCGCGCCCGCGGCCAGCATCGGGTACGTCACCAGTCCCTGTTCGAGCCCGTCGAGCCGGGTCACCAGGAGGTTCGACGTCGTGAGCAGGTTCGCCGTCAGCGCGCCGAGCCCCGGGCCGGATTCGGCGAGCACCGAGCTGATCTGGTTCGCCACCTGCGGGGTGATCCCGATCAGCTTCCGGATGTCCGCGTCGGAGTTCTTCAGCGTGCCGGAGAGCTTGTTGAGGTCCGCGCTGAACGACTTCATGGAGCTCGCCATGTCGTTCTGCGTCTCGAGGACCTGCCCGCCCTTTTCCAGCAGCTGAATGGTCTGCGGCAGGTACTCCTGCGCGGTCGCGGTGAAGCTCCGCGCGGTGTCGAGCAGCCGCTGCAGGTCCGGGCCGGTGCCGTTGAAGGCGTTGTACGACTCGTCGACGACCTTGCGCAGCGAGTCGGTCGGCACCGACGCCGCGAGGCTGTCGAGGTCGCCGATGAGCTGCTCGGTGGGCACCGGCGTCTTGACCTTGTCGGCCGGGATGACCGAACCCGAGTTCAGGAACGGTCCCTTGTCGCTCTTCGGCTTCAGGTCGACGAACTGTTCGCCGACCGCCGACCGGTTCGCGACCACGGCGTCCAGATCGGCGGGCACCTGCGGGGCGTCCGGCGCGATGTTGAGGTCGGCTTCCAGCCCGGTCTTGGTGAGGCGCAGCTCGCCGACCCTGCCGATGTTGAAGCCCCGGTAGGTGACCTCGGCGTTCTGGAAGATGCCGCCGGACTGCTTGAGCTGCAGCTTCACCGTGTAGCCCTCGTCGCCGAAGACCTGGCCGAGTCCGGCGAACCGGATCAGCGCGTACACGATGGCGACCACGGAGATGATCGCGAACGCGACCAGCTGGATCTTCGTCCTACGGACCAGCATCAGCCGGCACCTCCCGACAGCACGCCGAAGATCCCGGCGGGTCCGGTCTGTTGCGGCTGCCCGCCACCCTGCGGCGCGCCCGCCTGGCCACCGGCGACACCTCCGACGCTGTCCGGGATCGGCAGCGGCGGATTCGCCCCGGGCCCCTCCGTCCCGCCGGTCAGCCCCGGCACCGGGATGGCGTCCTTGAGCGGGTTTTCCCGGCTGCGGCCGAGGTTCTTGAGGATCTCGTTCAGGTTCAGGTCGATCTTCGCGAACAGGTTGAAGTAGTCGCCCTTGACCCCGTCGTAGGCGGCGTCGCTGAACGGGAAGGTCAACAGGATCTCCAGCGCCTTGGGCAGATCCGCCCCCGCCTCGCCGAGCTTCTGCAGCGTCGGCTGCAACGCCTTGAGGTCGGCGACGAGGTCTTCCTTGCTCTTGTTCACCGTGTCGACGGCGACCCCGGAAAGGTGGTTGAGCGCGTTCAGCATGGTCACCAGCTGGCCGCGCTGCTGCTCCAGCACGCCGAGGCCGGGGCCGAGGTTGTCGACCGCGCCGACCAGCTTGTCCTTCTGGCCGTTCAGCGTGAGCGAGAGCCGGTTCAGCCCGTCGAGTGCCCGCGTGATGTTCGCGGACTGCTTGTCCAGGTTCGTGACCAGCTCGTTGGCGTTGTTCAGCAGCGCCTTGAGCTCCGGCGAGCGGCCGGTGGTGGCGTTGTTGAGTTCCTTGGTGATGGTGTTGAGTTGTTCCACCCCGCCGCCGTTGAGCAGCAGCGAGAGCGCGCCGAGCAGTTCCTCGACCTCGACGCTGCGGTTCGTGCGGGCCAGCGGGATCACGGCGTTGTCGGCGAGTTTGCCCTGTCCGTCGGCGGGCGCGGCCAGCTCGACGTACTTCTCACCGAGAAGGCTCGACTGTTTGACGTTGGCCAGCGCGTTCGCCGGCAGCTTCACGTCGCCGTTGACCCGGAGGGTGACTTCGGCGTTCCAGCCGTCCTGGGTCAGCCCGATCGCTTCGACGCGGCCGATGGCGACCTCGTTGACCTTCACCCCGGCTTGCGGCGTCAGGTCGAGGACGTCCCGGAACTGCACCTTGACCGTGTACGGGTGGTCGCCGAGTTCGGCGCCGCCGGGCAGCGGGACGTCGTAGATCCCGTTGAATCCGCAGCCGCTCAGCGTGAGCGCGGCGACGGTTCCCGAAGCGAAAAGAGCGAGAGACTTCTTCATCACTTCGCCGCCGTTCCGTAGAGCTGCCCGGCGATCGGCAGCGGAAGTGGCGGCAGCTGGCCCGCCTGCGAGGACTGGATCACCTGCGCGATCGACGGCAACGGCACCAGCCCGTCGACCAGTCCGGCGACTCCCTTGCACGCGTCGCCCAGTGCGTCGAGCGCGTCCGGGGTCTGCTTGAGCAGGTTGCACACCATCACCAGCGGCGGCTGGGTGAGCTCGTTGAGGTTGGCCCGCGCGTCGAGCGTGCCCGACGAGGCGTTGTAGGTGTTGACCAGGTTCCCGAGGCCGACCGGGGCGATGTCGAGGATCTCGGCGAGCGCGCCGCGCTGGTCCACGAGCACCTTGGTCACACTGGCCAGCTTGTCCACATTGGACTTGAGCCGGTCGCGGTTCTTCTCGATGAACGCCTGCACCGCGGTGAGCGTGTCGGACAGCTGCTTCACCGTGGCCGAAAGGTTTTCCCGCTCCCCCGCGAGGAATCCGCTGACGTCGGCGAGCTGCCGCTCGAAGTCGCGGACCTGCTTGTCGCTGTTCACCAGCGTCTGCGAGAAGGAGCCGAGGTTCTCGACGGTCTTGAACAGGTCGTCCTTGTTGCCGGACAACGTGCCCGCGGCCTGGCCGAGTTTCGTGATCGTGTCGTGCAGTGCCTGCCCGTTGCCGTCGAAGTTCTTCGCGGCGGTGTCGAGCAGGTTCGACAGCGAACCGTTCTTGTTGGCGCCGTTGGGCCCGAGCGACTTGCTGACCCGGGACAGGCTCGCGGCGAGCTCGTCGACCTCCAGCGGGACCTCGGTGCGGTCGAGGCCGATGACGGCGCCGTCGGCGATCCGCGGGCCGCCCTTGTAGGCCGGGGCGAGCTGCACGTAGCGGTCGCTGACCAGCGACGGCGACACGATGATCGCCTTCGCGTCCGCGGGCACGGCCACTGAACGGTCGTACTCGAGTTCGACGCGGACCTGGTTGCCCATCGGCTGGATCTTGGTGACCGTGCCCATGTCGACGCCGAGCATGCGGACGCTGTTGCCTTCGTAGAGGCCGACCGTGCCGGCGAAGTACGCGGTCACGTGGTTGCGGCCGGCGTCCTTGAGCGTCCACCACAGCGCGCCGGCGACGACCAGCGCGAGCACGATCGCGATGGTGAAGCCCCGCGCGAGACCGGCTGAGAGACGGGTACTCATTTCTCGTAGCACCCCTTGTCGTTGATCGGGCCGAACGACGGCAGGACCAGTCCGCAGATGTAGTTGTCGAACCAGCGGCCGTTGCCGATCGTGTTCGTGAACACCCGGATGAACGGCGCGAACCGCGCGATGCCCTGGCCGAGGGCGTCCTGGTTGCGCTGGAGCATCGAGGTCAGCTGGTCGAGCTGGGTGAGCACCGGGTCGAGCTGCGCGTCGTTGTCGTCGACAAGGCCCTTGAGCTGGGTGGCGAGGTTGCGCGAGCCGTCCAGCAGCGCGGAGATCGCGTCCTTGCGCTTGGCCACCTCGCCGAGCAGCTTGTTGCCGTCGGCCAGGAGCTTCTGGAACTCGGCGTCGCGGTCGACGAGCGTCTGCGAGACCTGCCGCGTGTTCGCGAGCAGGCTCGACAGCTGCGAGTCACGCTTGGCGATGGTGTCCGAGAGCCGGGAAAGGCCGTTCAGAGCGCCCTTCACGTCGGCCGGGGTGTCGGAGAAGGTCTCGGTGATGACGTCGAAGCTCTTCGCCAGCTGCGTCGTGTCGATGTCGTCGACGGTTTGCGAAAGCCCGCGGAAAGCGTCGAGGACGTCGAACGGCGACGCCGTGCGCTCGCGCGGGATGGTCGTGCTCGGGTCGAGCGTGCGCTGCCCCTGCGGGTCGAGCGCCAGGTACTTCTGGCCGAGCACGGTCTTGATCTTGATCGCCGCGCTGGTCTTGTCGCCGAGCCAGGCGTCCTTGACCTTGAACGAGATCCGGACCTTGTCCCCGTCGAGCTTGATCTCGGAGACCTTGCCGACCTTCACCCCGGCGACCCGGACGTCGTTGTCCTCCTGCAGGCCGGAAGTCTCGCTGAAGTCCGCGCTGTAGGTCGTCCCGCCACCGATGACCGGCAGGTCTTCGGAGTTGAGGGCGGCGAGGAAACCGAGCAGCAGCACCGAGATGCCGACCAGCGCGATCGGGATCGGATTGCGTTTCTGGAACGACTTCATGCCGTGCACCTCGCCCGGTTCACCGGCAGCAGCGGCAGGTTGATCGGTTCGTTGATCAGCGGAGGCAGGGCGACGGCTCCCGTCATCTCACAAGCGAAGAAGTTGAACCAGGAGCCATAGTCGGCCGTGCGGGTCAGCGCCGTCACCTTCTGCGGCAGGAACTGGATGAAGTGCTCGACGATCGGCTGGCTGTCGTTGAGGTTCTTCGTCAGCGTGCCGAGCGCGGCGATGTCCTGCTTCAGCGGCTCACGGGCTTCCCCGAGCAGACCGGACGTGGTCTGGGCGAGGGTGCCGAGCGACTCGATGGCGTCGCCGATCGGCTCGCGGTCCGCGGCCAGCCCGGAGACCAGCTGCTGCAGTTTGACGATCAGGTCGTTCAGCTGCGGGGTGTGCGCGTTGACCGTGTCGAGCACCGAGTTCAGGTTGTCGATGACCTCGCCGATCACCTTGTCCTTGTCGGAGATCGTGGTGGCCAGCGAGGCGGTGTGCTTCAGGAGGCTTTCGATCGTGCCGCCCTCACCCTGCAGGACCTGGATGACCTCGTAGGACAGCTTGTTGATGTCGTCCGGGTTGAGCGCGGTGAACAGCGGCTTGAACCCGTTGAACAGCTGCGTCAGGTCGAGCGCGGGGGTGGTCCGCTCCAGCGGGATGTTGCCGCCGGGCTCCAGGTTCTTCCCGGAAGAGTCGGTGCCCTGGCCGAGCGAGACGTAGCGCTGGCCGACCAGGTTCCGGAACTTGATCTGCGCGGTGACCCCGGCGGGCAGCTTGCGGCCGGCGTCGACCTCGAACTCGACCTCGGCCTGGCGCCGGTCGACGATGCGGACGTCCTTGACCTGCCCCACCCTGACGCCGGCGATGCGGACGTCGTCGTTGGGCAGCAACAGGGTCGCGTCGCTGAACCGTGCCTTGTAGGCGTTGGTGCTGGTGGTGTTCACGTTGGCGATGCTGATCCCGAGGATCGTCGTGAACAGCACGGTCACGACGATGAAGGCGCAGAGCTTGATCAGCGGAGCGAGCAATCCCCTCATGCCTTCCCCCCGTCCGCGCGCGATCGCGATCGCGTAGCCAGGCCGCGGCTACCAGCCATGACAGGCGGTCGCGCGGTGAAGGCGGCCCGCCTCCGCGATAGCGAGGCCTTCGGCCGGAGCGCGCGCGCCTCGATCACCTTCTCGTGCAGGGGCGCAACTACCGTTCCAGTCACTGGACGTGCACCTCCGCTCCCCTGTAGAGCGGACCGACGAGCAGCGAGCCCCAGCCGGGCACGTCCGAAGCGGACATGCCGACCTGCGGGGCGACCAGCTGCGCGAGGAAGTCCGATTCGGACGCGCTGTAGGACGGGCTACCGCCGGGCGCCCCGCCGCCGTTGCCGTTGTAGCCGCCGTAGTTCGCGAAGCCGTTCGACGGCGAGAGGCCGTCGTTCGCCGACCTCGCCGGCGGCTTGGCCGTGCTGCCGTCCTTGATCGGGCCGTCCGGCGGGTACTGCGGGAACGGGTCCGGGAACTGCTTCAGGTCGTAACAGCGCGGGCCGCGTTTGTCCTCGAACCGCGGCTCGTCCTTACCCGGCAGGTACGGCCCGCGGTTGACGGTGACCTCGATGGTCGCGTGCAGGCCCGGCCGGTCGGTGCCCTTGCCGAGGGCCTTGTCGATCTTCGGCAGGTTCGCCGCCATCTGCCCGATCACGCACGGGTATTCCGGCGCGTACTTCGCCAGCAGCTCCGCCGTCGGGCGGGCCGTGTCGGCGAGCCGGATCAGGTTGTCGGCGTTGTTCTGCAGGAACGTCTGGAGATCGACCGAAGCCTGGGTGACGCTGCCGTAAAGGTTCGCGAGGTTCATCTTCTGGTCCACCACGGTGCGGGTGGTGGTGCTCAGGTTGTCCAAGGTCTGCACCAGATCCGGAGCGACGGCGTTGAGGTTGTCCGAGAACTTCGCGAGTTCCTTGAGGTTCTGCTGGAGCTTGGGCTCGTGCGGGTTCAGCTCCCCGACGTAGCTGCCGAGCTGCGCGAGGGTGTCGCCGAGCTGGTCACCGCGGCCGTTGAGCGCGGTGGAGATCGCCGAAAGCGTGCTCGACAGTTTCTGCGGCTGGACGGCCTGCAAGACCGGCATCAGATGCGCGAACGCCTGCTCCAGCTCGACAGCGCCGGACGTGCGGTCCTGGGTGATCACGTCGCCCTCGGCGATCGTCTTCGACGAAGGCACGTCCGGGATCTCCAGTGAAACGAAACGCTCACCGAACAACGTCTTCGGCAGGAATCGCGCGGAAACGTTCTGAGGGATCAGTTTCGCCGACTCCGGATTCAGCGCGAGCGTGAGTTCGGCGCCGTCCGGGGTCGCGGCGATCTCCTTCACCGAACCGACGATGAGGCCGCGGACCTTCACGTCGGACTGCTTCAGCAACTGGTTCCCGATGCTGCCCGACTGGAGCTTCACGCTCACCACGGGCGTGAACGCCCGCTGGTACAGCGCGATGCTCAGCACCACTCCACCGATGAGCACGGCGACGAGCAACAGACCGAGAAGCCTGCGCCGGACTGTCGCGATCATCCTGCGATCCTCACCGTGACGTCGGTTCCCCAGATCGCGAAACCGATGAAGAAGTTCATGATGGACACCGTGACGATGCTCAGCCGGACCGCCTTACCGACCGCCACGCCGACACCGGCGGGGCCACCGGAGGCCCGGTAACCGAAATAACAATGCGACAGGATGATCAAGACGCTGAACAACAGCACCTTGATGAACGAATACAGCACATCCTGTGGTGGTAGGAACAGATCGAAGTAATGGTCGTAGGTACCCGCGGACTGGTTGTAGATGTAGATAACGACCAACCGGGACGCGAGATACGAACTCAGCAGGCCGATGACGTACAGCGGGATGACCGCGACGAAACCGGCGATGATCCGCGTGGTCACCAGATACGGCAGGCTCGGGACGCCCATGACCTCGAGCGCGTCGATCTCCTCCGAGATCCGCATCGCGCCCAGCTGGGCGGTGAAACCCGCGCCGACCGTCGCCGAAAGCGCGAGGCCGGCGACCAGCGGGGCGATCTCACGCGTGTTGAAGAACGCGGTCAGGAAGCCGGTGAAGGCCGAAGTGCCGATCGAGTTCAGCGCCGAATAACCCTGAAGGCCGACGAGGACACCGGTGAACAGCGTCAAGCCGACCATCACGCCGACCGTGCCGCCGATGACCGCGAGCGAGCCGGAACCGAAGCTCACCTCGGCCAGCAGCCGCAGGACTTCTTTCATGTAGCGGCGAAGCGTCCTCGGCGTCCACAGCAACGCGCGGCCGTAGAACGACATCTGGTCGCCGAGGTTGTCCAGAGTCTGCAAAGGACGGTTGGCGACCCGCTTGGCGCCCTGGAGGAAGGTCATGCGTCAGTCCAGCTTTCCGGGCACGATCTGCAGGTAGATCAGCGTGATCACGAAGTTCACCACGAACAGCATGAGGAACGTGATGACGACCGACTGGTTCACCGCGTCCCCGACGCCCTTCGGGCCGCCGGACGGGTGCAGTCCCCGGTAGGCGGCGACGACCCCGGCGATGAAGCCGAAGATCAGCGCCTTCAGCTCGCCGACCCAGAGGTCGGGAAGCTGGGCCAGCGCGGAGAAACTCGCCAGGTACGCGCCCGGCGTCCCGCCCTGGAGGACGACGTTGAAGAAGTAACCGCCGAGCACGCCGATGACACTGACCATGCCGTTGAGCAGGACCGCGATCAGCATCATCGCGAGCACACGAGGCACGATCAGCCGCTGCACCGCGGAGACACCGAGCACCTCCATGGCGTCGATCTCTTCACGGATCGTCCGCGCGCCGATGTCGGCGCAGACGGCGCTACCGCCGGCGCCCGCGACCAGCAGCGCCGTGACCAGCGGACTGGCCTGCTGCACGGTGGCGAGCACCGACCCGGCGCCCGTGTAGGACTGGGCGCCGAGCTGGCGGGCGAGCGAACCGAACTGCAGCGAGATGACCGCGCCGAACGGGATCGCGACGAGCGCCGTCGGCAGGATCGTCACGCTCGCGATGAACCAGGCCTGCTGGATGAACTCCCGCAGCTGGAACGGGCGCTGGAAGATGCCACGAACGATGTCGAGGCCGAGAGCGAACAGGTTCCCGGTCTCGCGCAACATGCCGATCCCGGGGATCTTCGCCGATGAAGCGGAAGAGCTCACGCGCCACCTGACCCCGGATCTTGTGGCCGCAAGCGGTGGTTGCCTGCTCTCCCGGGGTGCGGGATGTGGGCGACCTGGTCGTCGGGCAGCTGCCCCTGGTGATGGTTCGGAATCGAGCTCTCGGCGGGCACCGACCGGTGCCCGGCGGTCGCGAGGCGCTGCGGGCGGACGCCGTAGCGCTGCTGTTCCTCCGGAGAGAGCGACTCGATGATGCTCTGCTGCGCCTCGTTCGGCAGGCCGTGCAGGATCTGCATGACCCGGTCCTTGCGGCGGATCGCGCCCATCCGGGTCGGAACGCCGGGCGTCGGCTGCATCTGCGGCGGCACCCCGCTGACGTCCTCGACACCGCCCGCGTGGTGACCGGCCTCGAACATCGCGCGCTCGGCGGCGAGCTGGGCCGAGTCCTTCTCTTCGCTCATGCCGATGGGGCCGTCCATCTTGCCGTTGAGGAACTGCTTGACGACCGGCTCCTCGCTGGTCAGCAGCACCTCGCGGGGACCGAACATGACCAGTTCCTTGCGGAACAGCATGCCAAGGTTGTCCGGCACGGTGCGGGCGAGGTTGATGTTGTGCGTGACGATCAGGAACGTCGCGTCGATCTGCGCGTTGACGTCCAGGAAAAGCTGGGAGATATAGGTCGTGCGGACCGGGTCGAGACCCGAGTCCGGCTCGTCGACCAGGATGATCTGCGGATCCAGCACCAGAGCGCGGGCGAGACCGGCGCGCTTGCGCATACCGCCGGAGATCTCGCCGGGCAGCTTCTTGTCGGCGCCGTTGAGACCGGTCATCTCGAGCTTCTCGAGCACGATCCGGCGGACCTCGGTCTCCGACTTCTTCGTGTGCTCCCGCAGGGGGAACGCCACATTGTCGTAGAGGTTCATCGACCCGAACAGGGCGCCGTCCTGGAAAAGGACGCCGAAGAGCTTGCGCACCTCGTAGAGCTGGTGTTCGGAGCACGTCACGATGTCGACGCCGTTGATCATGCAACGGCCACGGTCCGGTTTGAGCAGACCGATCATCGACTTCAAGAAGACGGACTTACCGGTTCCGGACGGACCGAGCATCGCCGAAACCTCGCCCGGAGGCAGGGTCAGCGTGACGTCCCGCCAGATGGCCTGCTTACCGAAGGACTTCGAAAGACCTTCGATGACCACCTCGGCACCCATCGCACCTCCAGGAGCTGTTCCGCGTCGTCGCGCACTGCCGTCCCGTGCCACTGGCCCGAGAGGACGCATGCGTTCGCGCAGCGATACCCGCGTCAACCAGGTGCAACGAGCTGAGTGCGAACAGGTTACTCACCAGTTTTCTTTTCTGGCCAGACCCGCGGGTAACTTTTCGCGCAGTCCGCCACCGGCCCGTGCACCGCTTGCAGCACCGTAGTGCACGTCACTCCCGCTCGCAGATCCACAACCGGGCCCTGCCCAGGTCGGGGCGCTACCGCATCGCGATTAGGGGGCTAAACGCAGGTCAGCGGGGGTGTCGCTCGACGTCGCGCCGGATCGCGTTTAGCGGGCTAAACGCGATCCGGCGCCCTGGGCGCGCTCGGGTACTTAGCGTGGCTACGCGTCGCGATTAGGGGGCTAAAGGCGCTCCGGCCCGGAGGCTGGAGACAGCGAAGGGGCGGGCATCCGTGCTGGATGCCCGCCCCTTCGACGGTGCTGCGGTAGGCGCTGACGCGCCCGGGATCACTTGATGGTGATCTTGGCGCCCGCGGCCTCGAGCTTCTCCTTGGCGGCCTCGGCGGCCTCCTTGTCGACCTTCTCCAGGAGGGCCTTGGGAGCGGCCTCGACCAGCTCCTTGGCCTCCTTCAGGCCCAGACCCGAGACGACCTCACGGACGACCTTGATGACCTGGATCTTCTTCTCACCGGCGGACTCGAGAACGACGTCGAACTCGTCCTGCTCCTCGGCGGCGGCCGGGGCGGCGCCGACCGGGCCGGCGGCGACGACGGCAGCCGGGGCGGCCGCGGTCACGTCGAAGGTGGTCTCGAATTCCTTCACGAACTCGGACAGCTCAAGAAGGGTGAGCTCCTTGAAGGCGTCGATCAGCTCGGTGGTGCTCAGCTTCGCCATGGTGGCTTCCTCTCTGAAACGAACTAAAAGTTCGGGGTGGGGGGGGTGTTCAGCTCTCGGCGGGTGCTTCGGCTGCTTCGGTACCGGCGTTGCGCTGCTTGTCCTCCAGCGCGGCAGCCAGGCGAGCGACCTGGGACGCCGGCGCCTGGAACAGCGCGGCGGCCTGGGACAGCTTCGCCTTGAACGCGCCCGCCGCCTTGGCGAGCAGGACCTCACGGCTGTCGAGATCGGCGATCTTGGTGATCTCGTCCACGGACAGCATCTTGCCGTCCATGTAGCCGCCCTTGATCACAAGCGCGTTGTTGTCCTTCGCGAAGTCGCGAAGCGCCTTCGCGGCGTCAACAGCTTCACCTTCGACGAAGGCGATGGCGGTCGGGCCGACGAACAGGTCTTCGAGGCCCTCGATGCCCGCGTCCGTGGCGGCACGCTTGACGAGGGTGTTCTTCGCGACCCGGTACTTGGCACTGGTGCCGAGAGCGCGGCGCAGCTGGGACAGCTGGGACACGGAGAGGCCGGTGTACTGGGTAACGACTGTGGCCGAGCTGGTGCGGAAACGCTCCGCGATCTCGGCGACGGCCGCCTCCTTGTCAGGCTTCGCCATGGTCGCCTCCTCTCTTGGCTAGTGGTCCACTGGCCTTGAGAGCCCTGAAACGACGAAACGCCCCAGCGCAGACAGGCGCGGGGCGTCAGGGCACGCGACGGTGAACGTCGCGGCGAGCCTCGTTCCTCCTGCGCGGGTCGCCCGCCCTAGCGGGGCCTTCGTTCTCCAGGCCAGATGACCAGGAGAAGACCAGCGGTCTTCGGTAGAACCTTGACAAGAGTACGTGACCCTGTTTCGGCCTCCGCACGGGCCCCTGCCGGATCGCGTTTAGCCCGCTAAACGCGACCGGCGGAGTGCACGGGCGGGCTCGCGAGGCATCATGGTGACGTGGCGGAGCAGCGTGATGACGGAAAGCCGGGCAACGAGCCCGGCACGGACATCGAGCCCAAGGCGGGGGGTCAGCCCGCGCCCCGGCTGGACGAGGAGCAACTGCGCCAGTTCCAGCAGTTTCAGCAGTTCCAGGACTATCTGAAGTTCACCGAGGCACAGCAGCAGGGCCTCGTGCCGTCTCAGCCCACGCAGCCCGTGACCCAGCACTACGGTGGACAGCCGCCCGTGCCTCCGGGACCGCCGCACGGCGAACTCGTCAAAGCCTCTCGGCCGCGCGCGCCGCGTTGGCTGCGACGTCTGGGCGGGAAGCTTCTCGCCTGGGTGATCGTGATCCTGCTGATCTGCATCGGGGCCACCATCGCCTACCGGCAGATCTTCCCCAGCGACGCCGGTGAGGACACGGCGACGTTCGTCCAGGGCGGCGGCGGCAAGCACCACACGAACCAGGTGCTTTCGACCAATCCCTGGGAGGCCGTGCGGGCCATCTACGACACGATCGGCAAGCCGTACCCGCCGGCCACCCGGGTCGAGAAGGTCTGCCTGTCGATGAGCGAGCAGGCGCAGGCCCAGTTCGCCCGCGACCTCGGCTACCCGGACTGCGCGACCGCCGTCCCGGCCCTGAACGCCAAGGTCACCGACATCACGCCGTACATCTACGCGGTACGCCCGATGTCGAGCGTGGTCCCGCGGCAGAACCTGACGATCCACTCGTGCTGGTACAACATCCGCGGAGGCCCCCTGCTGGGCAGCTTCACCCTCCAGGAAGTCGAGATGGGCCAGTGGCTGATCACCGGGCACGCGAACTCCCCCGAGCCCTGCCCCGCTCCCCCGACCGGCAACTGACCTGCGCTTCCTGCCGCCGGATCGCGTTTAGCCCGCTAAACGCAAGTGCGCCGCCGGATCGCGATTAGGGGGCTAAACGCAAGTGCGCGCCCGATCGCGTTTAGCGGGCTAAACGCGACGCGGGTCAGAGGTCGTGAGAGGTCAGGAAGCCGGTCAGCGCCGAGCCGAAGGCGGGGTGCATGACGGCGGCCATGTGATCGCCGGGGACGCGGACGAGGCGGGCACCGGCGATGGCGGCGGCAAGGCGTTCGGGTTCCGCGGCCAGCGGGTCGGTGTCCCCGGCGAGGATCAGGGTCGGCACGGCGATCGCCGTCAGGTCCAGTTTCGGATTCGCCGTCCCACGGGCGACGGCCGCGAGCGCGATCCGGTCCGCCCGCAACGCGTCGGCGAGGATCCGGAAAGGCGCCGAGGACGGCGGAACCGTCGAAGGGTCCTCCGTCAGCAGAGCCTCACTGATCGCCTCCGGCGTGACGACGCGGGTGTCCACCCCGCCGAAGTCGACGATCCCCGAACCGACCCCGCCGATCGCGAGGCACCGGATCCGCGGGTCGGCGGCCACCGCGCCGAGCGCGATCATCGCGCCCATCGAGTAGCCGACCATCGACACCTCGTCGAGGTTCAGCGTGTCGAGCAACGCCGACACGTCGCGGACCATCGCGTCGTCGCCGTAGCTCGCCTCGTCGTGCGGCTTCGCCGACCGTCCATGGCCGCGCGCGTCCAGGCTGATCACGGTCAACCCCGCGTCCTGGAGGGTGTCGACGACGCCCGGCGCGATCCAGTTGGCGTTCGTGTCCGCGGCGAAGCCGTGCTGTAGCAGCACCGGACGCCCTTTACCTTCCCAAACGGTGTAGCTGAGCTGAAGCCCGTCGAACGACGCGAAGGTAGGCATGCCCTCAAGCAAACACGAAAAGGGGGCGGCCCCGCCGTAGCGGGACCGCCCCCTTCTCAGTGATGTCTAACTCAGACTCACGCGTCCTCGGAGAGGAGGTTGCGAGTCCGGGCCGGGTCGACCGGGATACCCGGGCCCATCGTCGTGGAGACGACGACCTTGCGCAGGTAACGGCCCTTCGCCGACGACGGCTTGGCGCGGAGGATCTCGTCCAGCGCGGCCGCGTAGTTCTCCACCAGCTTCTCGGTGTCGAACGAGGCCTTGCCGATGACGAAGTGCAGGTTGGCCTGCTTGTCCACGCGGAAGTTGATCTTACCGCCCTTGATGTCCGCCACGGCCTTCGCGACCGCGGGGGTCACGGTGCCGGTCTTCGGGTTCGGCATCAGGCCACGCGGGCCGAGGATGCGGGCGATACGGCCGACCTTGGCCATCTGGTCCGGCGTCGCGATCGCGGCGTCGAACTCGAGCCAGCCACCCTGGATGCGCTCGATCAGTTCGTCGGTGCCGACCACGTCCGCGCCGGCGGCCTCGGCCTCGGCGGCCTTGTCACCAACGGCGAAAACGATGACGCGGGCGGTCTTACCGGTGCCGTGCGGCAGGTTCACGGTGCCGCGGACCATCTGGTCGGCCTTGCGAGGGTCGACACCGAGGCGCATCGCGACCTCGACGGTGGCGTCCATCTTCGCGGAGGAAGTCTCCTTGGCCAGCTTCGCGGCCTCGAGCGGGGCGTAGAGCCGCTCGCGGTCCACCAGCTCAAGAGCCTTGCGGTAGGCCTTGCTGTGCTTGGGCATTGCTTCTGTCCTTAACTCTTCAACGGATCAGTGTGGTGTTGGAGCCAGCACTGGCTCTCCCACGGTGGTGCGGGGGTGAAGCTCAGTCGACGACCGTGATGCCCATCGAGCGGGCGGTGCCGGCGATGATCTTCGCGGCCTGGTCGACGTCGTGCGCGTTCAGGTCGGATTCCTTGGTCTTCGCGATGTCGCGGACCTGGTCCCAAGTGACCTTGGCGACCTTGGTCTTGTGCGGCTCGCCGGAGCCCTTCTCCACGCCCGCGGCCTTCAGCAGCAGCTTCGCGGCCGGCGGCGTCTTGAGCTTGAAGTCGAACGAGCGGTCTTCGTACACGGAGATCTCGACCGGGACGACGTCCCCACGCTGCGACTCGGTCGCGGCGTTGTAGGCCTTGCAGAACTCCATGATGTTGACGCCGTGCTGACCCAGCGCGGGACCGACCGGCGGCGCGGGGTTGGCCGCACCCGCCTTGATCTGCAGCTTGATGATCGCCGCAAGCTTCTTCTTCTTGGGTGGCATTTCGTTTGTTCCTTCTTACTGACTTGAGTCCCCCGCACACCTGCCAGTACGCGGGGACTGCCGGCCGTCTGGCAGCCGTCAGATCTTGGAGACCTGGTTGAACGACAGCTCGACCGGGGTCTCCCGGCCGAAGATCGACACCAGGACCTTCAGCTTCTGCCCGTCCACGTTGACCTCGGAGATCGTCGCGGGCAGCGTCGCGAACGGGCCGTCCATGACGGTGACCGACTCGCCGATCTCGAAGTCGACCTCGACCGCGGGGCCACCCAGCTGCGACTCGGAAGCGGCAGCCTCGCCCTTGCCGGACTTGGCGGGCGTGGCCGTCTCGACCTTGGGCGCGAGGAACTTGAGCACCTCGTCCACGGTCAGCGGCGACGGACGCGACGTGGCGCCGACGAACCCGGTGACACCCGGCGTGTTGCGCACCGCGCTCCACGAGGCGTCGTTCAGGTCCATCCGGACCAGGATGTAGCCGGGCAGCACCTTGCGCTGCACCTGCTTGCGCTGGCCGTTCTTGATCTCGGTGACCTCTTCGGTCGGAACCTCGATCTGGAAGATGTAGTCCTCGACGTCCAGGGTCTGGGTCCGGGTTTCGAGGTTGGTCTTCACCTTGTTCTCGTAACCCGCGTACGAGTGCACGACGTACCACTCACCGGGAGCGGCGTTGAGTTCCGCGCGCATCTTCGCGACCGGGTCGACGTCCTCGTCGGCTTCGGCGGCGGTGTCGTCGGCTGCGGTGTCGTCGGTCTCGTCGGACGCCTCTTCGGCCTCCGCGACATCTCCGGCTTCGTCGACCTCGTCGCCTGCGGCGGGCACCTCGACGGAGTCCAGGTGCTCGGACTGCTCGTCGCCGAGTGCCGCGTGCACCTGCTCGTCGGAAAGCTCGGTCAGCTCATGACCGGCTGCTGTGCCGTTGTCGGAGGTCACGTTCCGTCCTCTCAGTTGATCGGTTGCCGTGGCGCAGGCCACCGTGCGATGCGCTCAAGCACCGCGAACGGCTGCCTCAGCTGCCGAAGACGGCACCGACGACCTCTTTGAAGGCCAGGTCGAGGCCGCTCACCAGCGCCACCATGAACACCACGAAGACCAGCACCACCGCGGTGTAGGTGACCATCTGCTTGCGGTTCGGCCAGATGACCTTGCGCAGCTCGGCCCAGACCTCGCGGATGAAGCGCATCAGCCGGGCGAAGATCGACGCCTGCTTCGGCTTGCGGTCGCGCTTCGGAGTCGCCGTGCCCTTGGCGTCCTTGGACTTCTCGGTCTTGTCCCCGGCCTTCGCCTTGCCGGCGGGGCGGGTCTTGTCGTCCGACTTGGCGTCGGCCTTACCGGACGGGCGCGCGGACGCACGGCGCTCACGCCGGGCAGCGGCGGTCACCGGGCGGGACTGTTCGTCGGGCTTCTGCCCGGCGCCGTCCTGCGCCTTCTCACCGCTGGCGTCGCTGTCGCTCACGACCACTCCTCCGCCTTCACCAGTTCGCTTACGCAGGGGTGACAGGACTTGAACCTGCAACCTGCGGTTTTGGAGACCGCTGCTCTGCCAATTGAGCTACACCCCTTTGGAACCCCGATGCTCTGGAGCTCCCGAGGACGCATTCCATCGTCCCCACCGCCGTGGCGGGGATGACCGTAGTGCGTTCCGAGACCAGAAGTCTACGGCAACCCCGGAACAGCTTCGCAACCGCGCCCCTCAAAGCGGCGCGGAGCAGCCTTCCGCGAGGAAACTCCCCCACGGCCGACCCCATGATCGTGCCACGATGTCGCCATGAGCGCTCCCGCACCCTCGCCTTCGCCGGCTTCCCGCGTCTCGGCCCGCATCGGCGGCATCACGCCGTCGGCCACGCTGGCTGTCGACGCGAAGGCCCGGGCGCTCAAGGCGCAGGGTCGTCCGGTGATCGGCTTCGGTGCCGGCCAGCCGGACTTCCCCACCCCGGCCAACGTGCTCGAAGCCGCCGAAGCGGCCGTCCGCGACAAGGTCAATCACGGCTACACCGCCGCGGGCGGGCTGCCGGAGCTGCGTGAAGCGATCGCGGCGAAGACCGTGCGCGACTCCGGGTACGAGGTCGACCCCGGCCGCGTCCTGGTGACGAACGGCGGCAAGCAGGCGGTCTACTCGGCGTTCGCGACACTGCTCGACCCGGGCGACGAGGTGCTGCTGCCCGCGCCGTACTGGACGACGTACCCGGAGTCGATCGCCCTCGCCGGAGGGGTCCCGGTGCAGGTCACGGCCGACGAGGCGACGGGCTACCTGGTCACCGTCGAGCAGCTCGAAGCCGCCAGGACGCCGCGCACGAAGGTGCTGCTGTTCGTGTCGCCGTCGAACCCGACCGGCGCGGTGTACCCGCGCGAACAGGTCGAGGCGATCGGGCGCTGGGCGCACGAGAACGGCCTCTGGGTCATCACCGACGAGATCTACGAGCACCTGGTCTACGACGGTGCCGAAGCGCCCTCGATGCCCGTCCTGGTCCCGGAACTCGCCGACCGGACGATCGTGCTCAACGGTGTCGCGAAGACGTACTCGATGACGGGCTGGCGGGTGGGCTGGCTGCTCGGGCCGCAGGACGTGGTCAAGGCGGCGACGGCGTACCAATCGCACTTGTGCGGCAACGTTTCGAACGTCGCGCAACGGGCCGCGCTGGCCGCGGTGAGCGGTCCGCTCGACGCCGTTCACGCGATGCGCGAAGCGTTCGATTCCCGGCGAAAGAAGGCACTTTCACTGCTTTCCGAGATCCCGGGAGTGGAGACTCCGGTGCCGCTCGGCGCTTTCTATGTTTACCCCTCCCTGAAAGCCTTGCTGGGCAAGGAGATCCGCGGTGAACGGCCGGCCGACACGGCCGCGTTGGCCGATCTGATCCTGCGCGAAGCCGAAGTCGCCGTGGTGCCCGGCGAGGCGTTCGGGACGCCGGGGTACTTCCGGATCTCCTATGCGTTGAACGAAAACGATCTCGCCGAAGGGATCTCCAGGATGGGCCGGCTGCTCACGGAAGCACGGTGACCGTGATGCGCCTGGGAATCGCCCTTCCGCAGTACGGTCCCCTCGCTTCCCTGGACGCCGTCCCCGGTTTCGCCGCGGCCGCCGAGGAACTCGGATACGAGTCGTTGTGGGTCGGGGATCGGGTACTGGCCCCGGTCTCACCGTCGGACTTCTACCCCGGCGGCACCCCGGAACGGCCGTACCCGCCGGAGTTCGTCACGTTCGCGGATCCGCTGATCCTGCTGACGGTTGCCGCGACCGTCACCCGACGGGTCCGGCTCGGCACCAGCACGCTCACCGGGACGGTGTATCCCGCCGTGGTGCTGGCCCGGATGCTGACTTCACTGGATCAGGTGAGCGGCGGCCGGCTGGATGTCGGGCTGGGCACTGGCTGGCTTCGCGACGAGTACACCGCGACGGGCACGCCATGGAAGGGCCGAGGCAAGCAGCTGGAGGAGCTCCTCGACGTCCTTCGGGAGTTCTGGACCGGCGATCCGGTCGAGCACGAAGGCGAACGCTGGCGGATCCCGGCGTCGAAGGTGGGGCTGCGACCGGCACAGAATCCGCATCCGCCCGTGTTGCTTGGTGGGCTTTCGGCGGCGGCACTGGACCGCGTCGGCCGCCGCGCCGACGGCTGGTTGCCCGCCGGGCTGCCCGCGCCCTATCTCGCGAAGCTCTGGGAAACCGTGGTGAGCGCGGCCGAGAAGGCGGGCCGCGACCCAGGTGCGCTGCGGCGGGTGCTGCGGATCAACCCGAAACCCGGCACCGACCTCAAGGACGTCGCCGCGCAGCTGGCGGCGGCCGCCGAAACCGGGATCACCGAGGCCTTCGTCGACCCGCACTACCTCGCGCGAGACGTCACCCATGCCCTCGATCTCGCCGCCGAGCTGCGCGACCTCGTCCCGACAGCCTGAAGGCCCTCCCCGCCGGGAAGGGCCTTCAGAAGTCAGGATTCGCCGTCGGCGAGCTGAATGAGTGCGTGGGCTTTCGCGGCGTACTTCCAGTTGCCGAGGTCCCGGATCGTCTTGATCTTGAGCTCCGCGAGGAGCTCGTCGTGCTTCTTGGTCAGGCCCTCGAGCGCGGACGGCGGGGCGTCGAGCAGCTCGCCGATGCTTTTGTCCTCCCACGCCTTGTCGACCAGCTTGTTCAAGTTCAGGCTCACGTTTTCGCCTTTCCTCGGTGCCAGGTACCCGCCCACCTTGGATGTGATCCACGTCTCACGCAACCCGAGATCACCCGTTCACCCGAGCTTCACCGACGGTCGGACCGATGACAAAAGTGACCCAGGTCGCGTACAACGAACGGGTGACGCGGCGGAAAACTGGCGGGGGCTGCCTCTTCCTGGTGATCGTGCTGTCCGTCCTGGGGATCGCCTACCACCTGTGGGAGCGTGGAACGTCGGTGAGACCGGCGGGGGTCACCACTTCGGAGGGCTCGGGCCGGTACGTGGCGCTGGGGGATTCCTATACGGCTTCGCCGGGCACCGGACGGCCCGTGGGCGCGCCGGCGGGCTGCGACCGTTCGGACAACAACTACCCGAGCCTCCTGGCCGCGAAGCTGCGTCCGGCCGAGTTCGTCGATGCCAGTTGCGGTGGCGCCACGACCGAACACCTCACCGGCGAGCAGAAGACCCGTGACGGCACGAACGCTCCGCAGCTCGACGCCATCAATGGCGACACGACGCTGGTGACCGTCGGGATCGGCGGCAACGACGTGGGCTTCGTCGGGTTCGCGAGCCAGTGCGCGACGCAGCAGCAGACGGCTTCGCCCTGCAAGACCCAGCTGACCGCGGGCGGCCGCGACCAGCTCGTCGAGCGGATCACCGCGGCGGCGGACCGGCTCGGCGGAATCCTGGACCAGATCCGCTCGAAGGCCCCTTCGGCGCGCATCGTGGTCGTCGGGTACCCGACGGTGCTTCCGGACGACGACGCCGGTTGCTGGCCGGTCCTGCCGGTCGGCGCGGGAGACGTGGCCTACTTCCGCGACTCGCTGAAGCGGCTGAACACGGCGCTGCAGGAGACGGCGAAGGAGCACGAAGCGGGCTTCGCCGATATGTCGACCGCGAGCAAGGGACGGGACATGTGCAGCGCCGCGAACCGGCGATGGGTCGAAGGCCCCGCGCCTTCGGTGCCCGCCGCGCCACTGCACCCGAACGCCCGGGGCGCTGAAGGCATGGCGGAGGTCATCGAGAAGCTGCTCAGGCTCGCTTGAGGTGTGGTGGCTCGCGCCCTTGGCGGGGTCCGCGCTTGGCGGGGTCCGCGCTTGCATGACTGGACCTGTCACGCGGGACTGTGTGGATTTCAGGTCATCCAACGCCTCAAAATCCACACGGTGGGCGTCATTGGTCCGGTCATGCGCCTTACAGCCGCTTAAGCGCGCGAAGCAGGCTTTCTTAAGCTCGCGAAGCACCTTCGCGTCCCTACGCGAGCCACCGCAGGTCTCCTCAAGTGCCGCTGACCTGCGGAAAGAGAGCAAGGGACCTTTGCTCTCGCTTGCTTAGGCATGCTAAGCGACGCTAGCAAAGGTCCCTTGCTATCACTTTCGAGGTCAGGCGCGGACGACCGCCTGCGCCTTGCCCAGGACGGCCTTGCCCTCGAACTTGGCGGTGATGTCGATGCGAGCGGTGCCGTCGTCGTTGACCACGGCGACCTTCCCGGTGAACTCGATCGTCGCGGCGCCCTCGTTCGGCACGACCACGGGGCGCGTGAAGCGCGCGAAGTAGTCGACGAGGCGGCCGGGGTCGCCGAGCCAGTCGGTGACGAGCCGCGCCCCGAGCGCCATGGTCAGCATCCCGTGCGCGATGACGTCCGGCAGGCCGACCTCCTTGGCGAAGGCCTCGTTCCAGTGGATGGGGTTGAAGTCCAGCGAAGCGCCGGCGTAGCGCACCAGCTGCTCCCTGGTGACGTCGACGGTCAGCGGCGTCAGTTCTTCTCCGGCGGTGAACGTGCTCACGCGCCCTCCCCTCGGACCACGAGCTGGGCGTACGTGGTGGCGATCGGGCCGCCGTCGGCGCCGGAGATCTCGGCGCGCAGGTTGATGAAGTCGTTCCCGGCGCGGGTCATGATGTTGTCGATGTACGTGGTGAGCGACAGGACGTCGCCCGCGTGCACCGGCCGCGTGTAGGTGAACCGCTGGTCGCCGTGGACCATCCGCGAATAGTCGAGACCCAGCTCCGGGTCGGAGACGATCGCGTTGATCGAGGCGAGGTTGATGATCGTGAGGAACGTCGGCGGCGCGATGACGTCGGGGTGCCCGGCCGCCTTCGCCGCTTCGGTGTCGCGGTAGAGCGGGTTCGTGTCGCCGAGCGCGTCGGCGAACTCCCGGATCTTCTCGCGACTCACTTCATAGGTACTGGTCGGCGGGTACACCCGCCCGGTGAACGACTGGTCCAAGGCCACCCGAGCAGGCTACCGAACCCCGAAATGCCCGAAGCCGCCCTGGTTGACCAGGACGGCTTCGGGTGAGACAGGTAGAACCGCTAGACGCTCAGCGGGTCTCTTTGTGAGTCCGGTGCGTACCGCAGTTCGGGCAGAACTTCTTCATCTCCAGGCGATCCGGGTTGTTGCGCCGGTTCTTCTTGGTGATGTAGTTGCGGTGCTTGCACTCCTCACACGCGAGCGTGATCTTCGGTCGCACGTCAGTGGCAGCCACAGCATTTCCTTCTCTACTAGGCCTGGGATACCCAGGATTACCGCGTAGCGGTGGCCGGACTTGAACCGGCGACACAGCGATTATGAGCCGCTTGCTCTGCCAGCTGAGCTACACCGCCCTTACATAACCCTGGCCGCGACACGCAGGCGTGACGCGGCTGAGGTTGCGAGCCCCTTTACGGAATCGAACCGTAGACCTTTTCCTTACCATGGAAACGCTCTACCGACTGAGCTAAAGGGGCCTTGCCTCTCGCGAGGACTTGGAAAGATTACCAAGTCCTCGAAGGGGTCGGAACAGGGGGGTGGTTAACCGCGAAACCTCAGGTCAGCAGGGTCAAAACGGTCTCGGAGTGTCGTCCGGGCGAGCGCGCCGTGCGGGCTTGCAGCCACGCCTCCAGGCGGTCCTCCGGCAGCGGCCGCGAGATGAGGTAGCCCTGTGCCACGTCACATCCCATCGCCTCGAGCTGATCCCGCGCGACGTCCTCCTCGACGCCCTCCGCCACGACCGTGAGGCCGAGCGAGTGGCCCAGTTCGACGATGGAGCGCACGACGGCGAGGTCGCCGAGGTCCGTGCCCATGCCGAGGACGAAGCTCTTGTCGATCTTGACCTGGTCGACCGGGAGCTGCCGCAGGTACGCCAGCGACGAGTAACCGGTGCCGAAGTCGTCGACGGCGAGCACGATGCCCAGGGAGTGCAGTTCCCGCAGGATCGGCAGCGCCTTCTGTGGGTCGGACATCACACCGGACTCGGTGAGCTCGAAGGTGAGCAACTCGGGCGGGATGCCGAAGCGGTCGAGTTCGCGGGCGACCTTCGTCGGGAAGTCCTCGTCGGCAAGGTTCCGCACCGACAGGTTCACGGCGGCGGAGATGCGCAGGCCTTCGTCGAGCCACTTCCGCACGCGCTTCAACGACTCTTCGAGCACGAACGACGTCAGGACGCCGATGAGGCCTGCCGCTTCGATCGCCGGGACGAACTCGTCCGGGCCGAGCCTGCCGAACTCCGGATGCACCCAGCGCACGAGCGCCTCGACGCCCTGGATCTGCCGGTTCGGCAAGGTGATCTTCGGCTGGTAATGGACGCTCAGCTGGCCTTCTTCGAGCGACTGCCTGAACTGCGTGACCATCTGGAACCGGCGCATGAAGATCTGGCCCATGCTGGCCATGTAGCCGCGGACCTCTTCGCCGCCCTTGGTCGCGCGGACGGCGACGTCGGCGCGTTGCAGGAGCCCGTCGACGTCGACCTGGTCGTCGTCTTCCGCCGACGAGGTGGCGTAACCGATCATCGCGTTGGCTTCGACGGAGAGCCGGTCCACCGGGTACGGGGCGACGAGTTCCGCGCGAAGCAGCTCCGCGGCGGCCTGGGCGCGTTCCGGCGCGCAGCCGACGAGGAGCGCCGCGAAGGACGCGCCTTCGAGCCTGGCGAGCGGGACGTCGGGGCCGAGCGCGTCGCGGATCCGGCGGCCCGCGGCGATGACCATCCGATCGGCCCACACGTAGCCGAGGGCGTCGCTGACGGTGGAGAAGACGTCGAGGTCGACCCGGAGCACGACCGCGTCGACCTGTTCCCGCAACGGTTCCTTGGCGACCTGGCGGAAACCCGGCCGGTTGAGCAGGCCGGTCAGCGGATCGTGGTAGGCGTCGTGGCGCAGGGTCGCGAGCAGGCGCCGGTTGTCCAGCGAGGTCGCGAGGTGGCTGGCCATCGTGCCGAGCAGCTGGACGTCGTACTTGCCGAAACCACGCCAGCGGGACAGCCTGTCGTGCGCTTCGACGACGCCGAGGAGCTGGTTCGCACTGCGCAGCGGCACGACGAGCGCCTCCTGCGCGCCGCGGTCGAGCAACGCGGAGCGGACGTCGGGATTGGCTTCGGTGATCCGGAAATGCCGGACGTGCGCGCCGGGCAGGCGCAGCAACGGGTCGTCTGCGGCCGGGTCGACGGGCGGGAGTTCGTCGCCGGCGACGACCATCCGCATGGTGTCCTTCGGTTCCAGCCGCAGCCTGAGCACGACACGGCCGGCGGCCAGCTGATCCTTGATGCGTTCGGCGATGGTCGCCCACTCGCGGACGTCGACGCCGCCGACGAGTTCGTCGGCTCGTCCGGCGGGCCGCGCGGCGGCCTGTTGACCGGATCGCGCGACCATCAGGCTGACGTCGGACAACGCTTCCATGTCGCGCTGTTCGCGGAGCAGATCCGAGTACGCCCAGTACAACGCGGTGAGCCCGAGGAAGACGGCCAGCACGAGCGGCCAGGCCTTCGGCGTACCGGAAATGACCAGATAACCGGAAAGACCGACCGAAGCGTTGACGAAGCCGACGACGAGGATGCGGCCGGTCAGCCGGATCGCGGTGCTGACCCGCATCCGGCGGCGCAGCACGCGGACGGCGGCGAGCGCGAGCAGCGTGCTGACCAGCGGCGCGGTCAAAGTGCCTGCCAGCGCGGCGATCCAGGTCATGTCGTGGGCGCCGGAGGCCTGTTTCACCAGTCCTGCCACGGCGAACGCGCCGGTGATCTCCAGCAGGAAGGCGCCGGCGTTGTAGAGGACGCGGCCCGCGACCTTGCGGGCCAGCAGTGTTCCGATGCCCGCCGCGAGATGGGCGGCGAGCACGACTTCGAAGGGAGCGACGAAGAATCCGATGACCAGCGGGATCTCGGTGAACGAGATCGTCCACGAGATGCCGCTGCGGACGTCGACGTTGATGCCGAGCTGTTCGGCGAGCAGGAACGCGAGCGCGAGGATCGGCCCGATCCACAACAGATCGTCCGAGGCCTCGAAGTCCAGCCAGAGGCTGACCGCGGCCGCGGCGGCGATGCCCATGGTGAGTACCGCGAAGGTGTAGACGCGGAACCGTCGCTCGTCGGTACGAGCCTCCGTAACGGCGCCTCCCTTGCCCGCTGTCGCCTGTGCGGCGCTCCCGGGCCTGCCGTTCGTGTCCGGCATCCGACCTTCCTTCCCGGCTGCCCAACCGGTCTTGTCCCACCGCGACCTCGGGGACGAGGGCAATACAGTACCCCGGAGGGCGTACCCAAGTCCCATTCGAGACAGTATGAGATCACCCCAGGGTTAACAATGGGCGCGTCGCGCTGACCTGCGTGGACCAAGGGGTGAAATGGGAGCGTTATTCGCGTTCCTTCCGACTACCGGAAGTCACCTGACGCCACACCCCGGCCAATCTCGTGAAGTTCCCTGCGGACCCGTCAGTAGGGGCTTCAATAGCCCTATGAATAGCCACGCCATCGCCGCCGGGCATGCCGAGCGGCTCGCCACCGTGGACGCCCTGCTCCCCGAAATGCCTGCACTGGAGCCTGCCGAGGGCGCCGTGTCACTCTCCGCAACAGAAGGCGACTCGGCCGCCGCCGGATTGTCGGTACGGACTGAAGCGGGTCCCGATTCTGCTGACTCTCCGTGGCGGGCCCTCGTCGAACATCGCCTCGAAGCGCGGCTCACCGGCCCTCGCCCGGAAGCGGCCTTTGACGCATTACTCACCCGATGGGATGAACATCTGAAGACCGTGGCCCCACCAGGGGATGTCGAGACGGCGGCGACCGTGGTGCGGCCGAGCCGGGACTCCCCCGGCTCGGCCGAATTGCTGCGCCGCGGCTTCGCGCCCGTGCTGGTGATCGCGGTCCGCCCGGCCGACCGGCTCGCCGTGACGGGACCGCCCGCCACTCCCGGAGTGCACATCCGGCCCGCCGAAGCGGATGATCTCGAAACCGCCGTCGGACTCGAACTGGAATTGCAGCGTTACGACGCGCAGTTCGGTTCTGTCACCTTGCGCGAGGGCGCGGAGGAAACGATCGCCGCGGACCTGTCGAAACACCTGGGCCGGGAGAACCCGACGTTGTGGATCGCCGAGTTGTACGGCCGGGCGCTGGGCATGGTGCGGGTGCAGTTCCCCGGCGAGACGGCGTGGGTCAGCGGCCGGGTCGCGGCCGACCGGGTCGGCTACCTGTCGTCGCTGGCGGTGGCCGAACCGGCGCGTTCGAGCGGGGTGGGGACGGCGCTCGCCGCGCACGCGCACCAGATCTTCGACGAATGCGGCACCGAAGCCGTGCTGCTGCACCACGCTCTGGCCAACCCGCGCTCGACACCGTTCTGGTACGCGCAGGGCTACCGGCCGCTCTGGACCTACTGGCAGCGGCGGCCGGCGGTCTACTGATCCCGATAAGCTCTTTCACAGAAGGATCAGGGGGTTTCTGTGACGAGGGACGATGACGCGGCCCCGGTGGCACCCACCGGGGTCGACACCGAAAAGCCGTCCGCGGCGAGGATCTACGACTGGTTCCTCGGCGGGACCCACAACTGGGCGGTCGATCGCGAGTTCGCCCGCGCGCTGGAAAAGCAGTGGCGGTGGGTCAAACCGGGTGCGCGGCACAACCGCGAGTTCATGAACCGGGTCGTGCGCGCCGCGCTGAACGCGGGAATCCGGCAGTTCATCGATCTGGGTTCCGGTGTCCCGACAGCCGGGAACGTGCACGAGATCCTCCAGGAGGAACTGGAGCCTGGTGATACGGCGAAGGTCGTGTACGTCGACTACGAGCCTGTCGCGGTGGCGCACGCGGAGCTGATCCTCGAGCGGCACGAGGCGACCGACTGGGCCGGGATCGTCCACGCGGACATGCGGCGGCCGAAGGACGTCCTGCGGCATCCGGAGACGTTGCGGCTGATCGATTTCGAGCAGCCGGTGTGCCTGATGATGATGGCCGTCCTGCATTTCGCCGGGCCACACGACGATCCGCCAACGCTGGTCGCGACCTACCGCAACGCGCTGGCGCCGGGCAGCTGGCTGGGGCTGTCGCATATGAGCTTCGGCGGCCAGACCGGCGAGGACGCCGACGGACTCCACTGGATGGTCGAGCAGTACCGGAAGACGAGCAACCCGGTGTGGATGCGGGACCGCGAAGAGATCGAGCCGCTCTTCGGGGACTGGCCGCTGCTGGAGCCCGGCGTCGTCCACCTGCCCGACTGGCGGCCGGTGCGGGACCTGCGACGGGACGAGGAAGGTGCCCGGCCGTTCGCCTGGTGCGGAGTCGCCGTCCACCCCTGACATCTGACCTCTGGCCGAAACGCGTCGCGTTTAGGGGGCTAAACGCGACGCGCCCCGGGCAGAGGTCGGAGGAGTGGGTGATCGCTGACGGCGAACGCGGAAAGGAAACAAACGGGTCGATCGGAGAGTTGAGCTAGGCAGACTCAACTAACCGAGGAGTGCACAGATGACCGACAACCGCCTCCTGCCCGTCCTCCCGCTCGATGACGACGTCGTGCTGCCGGGCATGATCGTCCCGCTCGACCTCGCCGACACGGAGACGCGGGCCGCGGTGGAGTCCGCCCAGGCCAACACGCCTGCCCAGGCTTCCTTCCCGGGGATCCGGTCCAGCGCCGCCACCAAGGCCGAGGTGCTGATCGTCCCCCGCGTCCACGGCGAGTACGCCGAACTCGGCACCATCGCGACCGTCGAGCGCATCGGGCGCGTGCCCGGCGGCAAGACCGCGGTGCTGCTGCGCGGCACCCGCCGCGCCGTCGTCGGCCGCATCGCCGACGGCCCCGGCGCCGCCCGCTGGGTGCACGCCGAGGTCGCCACCGAGACCACCGACGACAACTCGGCGAAGCTCGCGTCCGAGTACAAGAGCGTCGTCCTCGCGATCCTCCAGCAGCGCGGCGGCTGGCAGATGATCGACGCCGTCCAGGAGGTCGAGGACCCGTCCGCGCTCGCCGACCTCGCGGGCAACTCGTCGTACCTGAACACCGAGCAGAAGCTCGAACTGCTCTCCGCACTCGATGTTTCGACACGGCTCGAAAAGGCGCTCGAATGGAGCCGTGAGCAGCTGGCCGAACTCGAGGTCACCGACACCATCCGCAAGGACGTCCAGGAGGGCATGGAGAAGCAGCAGAAGGAGTTCCTGCTGCGCCGCCAGCTCGAAGCGATCCGCAAGGAGCTGGGCGAACTCGACGGCACGGCCAACGACGACGACTACCGCGCCCGCGTCGAGGCCGCCGAACTGCCGGACGCGGTCAAGAAGGCCGCACTGTCCGAAGTGGACAAACTGGAGCGGACCTCCGACCAGTCCCCCGAGGGCGGCTGGATCCGCACGTGGCTGGACACCGTCCTCGAGCTGCCGTGGAACGAGCGCACCACCGACGTCCACGACATCGCCGCCGCGCGAGCCATCCTCGACGCCGATCACGCCGGTCTCGACGATGTGAAGGAACGCATCATCGAGTACCTGGCCGTGCGCAAGCGTCGCGCGGAATCGGGGCTCGGCCCGGTCGGCGGACGACGTTCGGGCGCGGTGCTGGCGCTCGCCGGCCCTCCCGGGGTCGGTAAGACGTCGCTCGGCGAGTCCGTGGCGAAGGCGATGGGCCGCAAGTTCGTCCGCGTGGCGCTCGGCGGCATCCGCGACGAGGCCGAGATCCGCGGTCACCGTCGCACCTACGTCGGCGCGCTGCCCGGCCGGATCGTCCGTGCCATCAAGGAAGCCGGTTCGATGAATCCGGTCGTGTTGCTCGACGAGATCGACAAGGTCGGCGCCGACTACCGCGGCGACCCGACGGCCGCGCTGCTGGAGGTGCTGGACCCGGAGCAGAACCACACGTTCCGCGACCACTACCTCGAGGTCGAACTGGACCTGTCCGACGTCGTGTTCCTCGCGACGGCGAACGCGCTCGAGACCATCCCCGGCCCGCTGCTGGACCGGATGGAGCTGGTCTCCCTCGACGGCTACACCGAGGACGAGAAGGTCACCATCGCCCGCGACCACCTGCTTCCCCGTGAGCTGGACCGCGCCGGTCTCGGCAAGGACGACGTCACGCTGACCGACGGCGCGTTCAGCCGCATCGCCGCCGAGTACACGCGGGAAGCCGGGGTGCGCAACGCGAACCGGACCATCGCGAAGGTGCTGCGGAAGGTGGCGACCAAGGTCGCGCTGGACGAGGTCGAGCTGCCGCTGACGATCGACGCCGACGGGCTCGAAACCTACCTCGGCCGCCCGCGGCACCTGCCGGAGTCTTCGCTGCCCGCGTCGACCCAGCGCACGTCGACCCCGGGCGTGGCGACCGGGCTGGCCGTGACCGGCGCCGGCGGTGACGTTCTCTACATCGAGGCGTCGCTGGCGGATCCGGAGTCGGGCTCGACCGGGCTGCAACTGACCGGCCAGCTGGGTGAGGTGATGAAGGAGTCGGTGCAGATCGCGTTGTCGTACCTGCGCTCGCGCGGCGCCGAACTGGAACTTCCGGTCGCCGACCTGAAGGACCGCGGCATCCACGTGCACGTCCCCGCGGGCGCGGTGCCCAAGGACGGGCCGAGCGCCGGCATCACGATGACGACCGCGCTGGCATCCCTGCTTTCGGGCCGGGTCGTGAAGTCGGACGTCGCGATGACCGGTGAGGTGTCGCTGACCGGACGCGTGCTGCCGATCGGCGGGGTCAAGCAGAAGCTGCTGGCCGCGCACCGGGCGGGGATGAAGACGGTGATCATCCCGCAGCGCAACGAGCCCGATCTGGACGACGTCCCGGCCGAAGTGCTGGCACAGCTGGACGTCCACGCCGTGGCGAACGTCCGCGACGTGCTGGACATCGCGTTGGCCCCGGCGACGGCTCCGGTCGCTCAGGCGGCGTAACAGCGCGAGGCCCGACAGCCCTGAAGCCCCGGATCCCGCCAAGGGTCCGGGGCTTTCGGCATTCCGGAATCCGGACGAACCCGGACATTGACTCGCCTTAAACTCCCTATCACGTTTTGATAACGTGTATTGCGTGCCACCCAGCCGGGGTGCGTGACCCTTGAGAGGGCAAGGCCATGAGTCAAGGAATTCTTTCCCCGTTGCGGCCGAGGCGCAGGTGCGTTTCGACCGGTCAGATCGTCTGCCTGAGCGTTCTCGCCACATTCACCACACTGCTGACCTTCGCCGGTACGAGCGCGCCGATCGCGGCGGGGGGCGCGATCGGGCTCTTCAGCGCCGTCTTCGGCCGGACCGTGCCCGCACGGGCACGCCGATGAACACGGAATCGACGTTCATGGCGCATTTGCGCGAGCTCCGCGACCGAAGCGGCCTCAGCATCCGCGCGCTGGCCGCCGCGACCGGTCAATCCCGCAGCACCTTGGCCGACACGCTGGCCCGCGACACCTTGCCCAGTAACGAAAACCAGATGACAGTCCTGCTTCGGGTCCTGCTCCGCGCCGTTCCGGGAGAGCCCGGGCTCGACGAACATCTCGACGGCTGGCGTCACCTGATCGGACGTCGTCACCACCGCAATGGCGGATACGCTTCACTCGATCGGATACTGCTCGCTTTGGCCGTCGCGGAACAACGCGGCGGGGCCGAGGCGCCCGGGCTCCGCAAAGCCCGGGAAATAGTGCTGGGCGAGGGTTCCCTACGAAAGTTGCCTTCTCGCGGTGAATACGCCCCGAATTCACCTGGAAGTCCCGTTCCGCCCGTACTCTCCGATCCGCTCCTTCCCGCACCACCACATCAGCGGATGTCTCGGAGGCATGAGTGAAGCGACGGAATTTCCTGCGCGCGGCCGTGGTCGGCGCCGGTGTCACGGCGTTCGGAAACAGGCTCTCGGGGGCGGCCCTCGCCGCACCCGCCCAGAACGGACCCAGCCCGTACGGCGCGCTTCAGGCGGCCGACGCGAACGGGATCCAGTTGCCGGCGGGCTTCACCAGCCGGGTCATCGCCCGGTCCGGCCAGACGGTCGCGAGCACCGGGTATACCTGGCACAACGCGCCGGACGGCGGCGCGGTGTTCGCCGACGGCAGCGGCTGGATCTACGTGTCGAACTCGGAGATCACCCCCGGCGGCGGCGCGAGCGCGGTCAAATTCGACGCGAGCGGGAACATCACCGGCGCCCACCGCATCCTGGCTAACACGCGCCAGAACTGCGCGGGCGGCAAGACTCCTTGGAACACCTGGCTTTCCTGCGAGGAGATCGATCTCGGATTCGTCTACGAGTGCCAGCCGAACGGTCCGGCCACGGCCGCCGTCCAGCGGCCCGCGATGGGGAAGTTCAAACACGAGGCCGCCGCGGCCGACCCGGTGCGCAAGGTCGTCTACCTGACCGAAGACACCTCGGACGGCTGCTTCTACCGCTTCGTCCCGACGACCTGGGGCAATCTCTCCTCCGGAACGCTGCAGGTGCTGAAGGCGGGCACGGCGACATCGGGCAGCTTCACCTGGGCGAACGTGCCCGACCCCGACGGCTCCCCCACCGCCACCCGCAACCAGGTCTCCGGTGCCAAGCGGTTCAGCGGTGGCGAAGGGCTGCACTACGCCAACGACACCGCGTGGTTCACCACCAAGGGTGACAACCGCGTCTGGCAGCTCAACCTGACGAACAGCACCTACGAACTCGCCTACGACGACTCGCTGGTCAGCCCCGGTTCGGCGCCGCTGACCGGCGTCGACAACGTCACCGGCACCTCGTCCGGCGACCTGTACGTCGCCGAAGACGGCGGCAACATGGAGATCTGCATCATCACGCCGAACGACATCGTGGCACCGTTCCTGCGGATCAACGGCCAGAGCTCGTCGGAAATCTGCGGTCCCGCGTTCACCCCCGCCGGGAACAGGCTGTATTTCTCGTCGCAACGCGGCACCTCCGGTTCGTCCTCCGGCGGGATCACCTACGAGGTGACCGGCCCCTTCCGTTCCTGACCACCGTGTGCGGGGCGCCCGCGCTGGGCGCCCCGCACCGGCTCAGGCATTCGTGCGGTTCTTCTCACGCAGCCTGCTCAGCACGAAGAGGGCCAGCGCGATCGCGACGGCGGCGATCACGAAGTACTGGAAGAACCCGGCGTACTTCTCGACCAGGTGCCAGCTCTCCCCGAGGCCGTAACCCGCCAGGACGAACCCGGTGTTCCAGATCAGGCTGCCCAGCGTGGTCAGCGCCAGGAACCGCCAGAAAGGCATGCGTTCGATCCCGGCGGGCAGGGAGATGAGGCTCCGGAAGATCGGCACCATCCGGCCGAGGAACACCGCCTTGGCACCGTGCTTCTGGAACCAGGCTTCGGTCTTGTCGAAGTCCGAGGTCCTGACCAGCGGGATCTTCGCCATCCAGCGGCGCGTGCGGTCGCGACCGAGCAGCAGGCCGAGGTAATACACGATGACCGCGCCGGCGACCGAGCCGAAGGTGGTCCACACCAGCGCTTCCACCAGGGTGAACGTCCCCCGGCTCGCGGAGAACCCGGCGAGCGGCAGCACCAGTTCGCTCGGGATCGGCGGGAACAGGTTGTCCAGTCCGACGATGATCGCGGCACCAGGACCTCCCAGTGAGTCCATCAGTGACACTGCCCAGCCGGCGAGGCCGCCCATCGATTCGTTGGCGGTTTCGGCGAGGAGGAGGTTCATGGCGGCCTTTCGTGGTCGTCTGCGGGTACCAACGAACGTACGAATTGCCCGGGTTCCGCACCCTGCGGTGAAGCGGCATAAATCACTGCGGAAAACCGCAATACCGACCTTCGGATACCCCGCTAACCTGGCGCTATGCCCATTCCGGCAGCGATGCGCCGCTACCTGCGCAAGATGCTCCGCGGCACGCTGGGCCTGGCGATCGGCGCCATGACAGCGGTCGCGGAGTTGTTCTACCTGCTCTTCGGCGGCATCGCGCTCGCGGTCCCCGCGTTGCGGCGGCCCGTCTTCTCTGGCGCCCGCACACTGTCCGAAATGGAGCGACAGCGGCTGGAGAAGTACTTCGGCATGGAGAACGCGACGGATTACACCGACCGCCGCGCGATGGCCTACCTGATCCCGCGTTGCGTCGTCGGGCTGCTCAGCGCCGCGATCTTCGGCCTGATCCTGGCGGGGGCCGCATCCGGCCTGATCATCGGATATCAGCTCCTCGACGGCAGGTCGCCCGGCGGCGACGCCCCTGCCGACTGGTACGACCCGGTCACCACGTCGCTCTTCGGCGCACTGCTCGTTTTCCTTTCCTTGCAAGGACTCCTCGGTGCCGCGACGCTGGACCAGAAGCTGGCGATGAGCTTTTTCGGCCCCAGCAAGAAAGAACAGCTGCGCCGCCGGGTCTCCGAACTCGCGACCAGCCGGGCGGAGGTGGTCGAGGCGGTCAACGGCGAGCGCCGCCGAATCGAACGGGACCTGCACGACGGCGTCCAGCAGCGGCTCGTCGCGCTGGGGATGCTGCTCGGCCGGGCGCGGCGCGCCGGCGATCCGGGCCACGCGTCGGAGCTGCTACGGCAGGCGCACGAAGAATCCCAACGCGCCCTCGAAGACCTCCGGGAGGTCTCATGGCGGGTGTATCCGATCGCGCTGGACTCGGACGGGCTGCACCTCGCGCTGGAAGCGCTCGCGGAACGCTCCGGGGTACCGGTCCACCTGCGGGTCGACCTGCCGGAACGGCCACCGGCGGCCATCGAGACCGTCGTCTACTTCGTCGCGTCCGAAGCGGTCACCAATACGATCAAGCACGCCGCGGCGACGCGGATCGACATCGAGGCCGAGCGGGACGGGGACAGGGTGCGGGTGCGGATCACCGATGACGGCACGGGCGGGGCGCGGGAGTCCGGCGGCGGTCTTTCCGGCCTCGCGATGCGCGTCGCGGCCGCGGACGGCGAGTTCACTGTGGACAGTCCGCTCGGCGGGCCGACCGTGGTGACGGCGGTGCTGCCGTGCGGGTGATCCTCGCCGAGGACTCGACCCTGCTGCGCGAGGGGCTGGTCCGGTTGCTGGTCGAAGAGGGACACGAGGTCGTGGCGTCGGTCGGCGACGGCGAGGCGCTCCTCTCGACGACCGCGGCGTATCGGCCGGACGTGATCGTCACCGACGTCCGCATGCCGCCGACCCACACGGACGAGGGCCTTCGCGCGGCGCTCGAGATCCGGAAGCGCTGGCCGGAGATCGGCGTCCTGGTGCTCTCCCAATACGTCGAGAAGCGCTACGCCGCCGAGCTGATCACCGGCGACGGCGAACGCGTCGGCTATCTGCTGAAGGACAGGGTCGCCCAGGTGGGCGAATTCCTGGACGCGCTCGACCGGGTCGCCGCGGGTGGGGCGGCGTTCGATCCGGAGGTGGTCCGGCGGCTGCTCGCGCGGACCACGCACACCGATCCGCTCGCGAAGCTGACCGTCCGGGAGCGTGAAGTGCTGGAGAAAATGGCGCAGGGCCACACGAACACCGGGATCGCGGAGTCGCTGTTCGTGTCGCTGAGCGCCGTCGAGAAGCACGTCAACGCCATCTTCGACAAGCTCGGACTGGCCACCACCGCCGGCTACAGCCGCCGCGTCCTGGCGATCCTGCGCTACCTCGGTTCCTGACCACCGAGTTGACAGGCAAGCAACGGCTTGCCTATAACTGAGTCGTGGACGGCGACCTGTTCAAGGCGATCGGCGACGCGACGCGGCGCGCAATCCTGGACGAGCTGACCGAAAAGGACGGTCAGACCCTGTTCGAGATCTGCGGCAGGCTGACCATGAAACATGGCCTGAGCTCTTCGAGGCAGGCCATCTCGCAGCATCTCGCGATGCTCGAACAGGCGGGCCTGGTGCACACCCGGCGACAGGGCCGCTACAAGTTCCACCACCTCGACACGAGCCCGCTGCGGTCGATCGTCGAGCGGTGGCCCATCGACCGAGAGGAACCGAACCCGTGATCCGGATCAACATCACCAGCGTCTTCGTCGACGACCAGGCCAAGGCTCTCGACTTCTACACCGAGAAACTGGGGTTCACCAAGAAGCACGACGTGCCCACCGGCGACGCCCGCTGGCTCACCGTGGTCTCCCCCGCCGACCCCGACGGCGTCGAACTGCTGCTGGAGCCGGACGGCCACCCGGCGGCGAAGCCGTTCAAAAAGGCGCTGGCGAGCGACGGCATCCCGTTCACCCAGTTCGCCGTCGACGACGTGTACGCAGAGGTCGAACGGCTCAAGGGGCTGGGCGTCGAGTTCACCCAGGACGCCGTCGACATGGGGCCGGTGGTCACCGCCGTCTTCGACGACACCTGTGGCAACCTCATCCAGCTCGCCACGATGAAGTAGGACAGACAACGGAAAGCGGGGCTTGGTCCACTGTGGACCAAGCCCCGCTTCGCTTCACTGAAAGACGGGCGTTTTCCTACTGCTGCACCCATTCCACGAGTTCCACGGGCACACCGTTCGGGTCGGTGACCATGAAGAGGCGTTCTCCCCAAGGCTCTTCCCGCAGCGGCAACGTGATCTCGACACCTTCGTCGCGCAGGCGCTTCTCCTCGGCTTCGAGGTTCTCGACCGTGAAGGCCACGATCACGCCGGACGCGCGCTGCTGCCGCAGGTTCTCCGGCAGGACCTCGATGCCCGCCTGGAGCAGCACGATGGTCACCTTCGCGGTTTCGTGCCCGAGGGAGACGAAACCCTCCGCGGCCATCTGCTCGGTGAAGCCGAAGTGCTCGGTGAAGAAACGGCTGGAGGCGGCGACGTCGTCGACGGTCAGCGAGACGGTGGAGGCAAGGACGTTCATGGGTTATCCCCTTCGGTCGGCAGTGCGGTGACGGATGAGCTGATCGGTCAGTACGACCGGCGGCGCGGGACGCCGGTCGAGCGGCGCGCCGGCATCGAGCGGCCGGGGAACGGCTGCTGATGACGGCGGTCGTTCCGGCGGATCTGGGCGCGGTTGGTGCCTTCGTTGCCTTGGGGGATTCGAGCGGTCAAGGAGCCTCTTCTCTCACTGGTCGGTAGTACGGACGTAAGTTTACATCCGGCCTACAGGAAGTCAAGGGTATTTTTACGACGGTGGTAAACTTCGCTCATGACCAGCACGGATGTGGGTTTGCGAGAGCTCAAGAAGCAGGAGACGCGGCAGCTGATCTCCGACCAGGCGACGCTCCTCTTCATCGAGAAGGGCTTCGAGGAGACGACGATCGCCGAGATCGCCGCGGCGGCGAGAGTCGCGAAGAAGACCGTCACCAACTACTTCGCCCGCAAGGAGGACTTGGCGCTCGACCAGCACGAAGAGTTCACGAACGGGCTGGCGAACGCCGTCCGCGACCGGAAGGCTGATGAGTCGGCCCTGGCCGCGCTACGGCGCACCTTCCTGGACGCGGTGGCGGAGCACTCACCCGTGATCGGCTTCACCGGGCCGGTCTTCGCGAAAATGGTGCTGGAGAGCCCGACCCTGACCGCACGGCTGCGTGAACTGCACGAACTGCGGGAAGCGGCACTCGCCGAACTGCTCGCGACCGAGACCGGGGCCGACGCGGACGACGTCACCCCGATCATGGCGGCCGCCGAGCTCAACGCGATCGACCGCGTGCTCTTCCGCGAGGTCCTCCGGCGCTCGCACGACGGCGAGAGCAACGAGGAGATCGCCAGGGCACTCACGAAGGCGACCAAGCGGGCTTTCGAACTGTTGGAACCGGCCTTCGGTGACTACGCGATCCGTGAGAAAGCGTGAGTTTTGTCGGGGGTACCCGCTAGGTTTCGCTCATGTCTGAGGGGACCTTGCTGGACGTCGTCTACTGCGAAGGCTGGGATCCGGCCGCCCGCGCGTTGACCGGGAGGCTTTCGCCCGGCACCGCGCGGGAACGCGACGCCGCCGGAGAGCAGTACGCCGTCGCGCTGGCGCGCCCCGGTACCGAGGTGCCGCTGGTGCTGCTCGAAATCGCGTGGAAGCACCGCTTCGCCCGCGCGGTGCAGTTCGATGAGCGGAGCAGGCGCCGCGGTTTGTACGAGTTCCGCGTACTCGAAACCGGCGACCTGTTCCTGGTGAAGATCGAGCAGTGGACCTACCACTTCGATGACCAGGAGGAGTTCGACGAACAGAGCGCCGGCCGCGTGGAAATGTCCTTCGGTCCCGACGGCGAGGGGTGGGTGTATCGAGCCCCCAAGGGTTACGGCGGCGGTTCCAGCAATGGCCGCGTGCAAAAGCCGGTGTCCGAGCTGACCATGCCGAAGCCCGCCTTCGGCGACTGGAAACCTTTCACGAATGCGCGGGAGCTGACCCTCCGAACGCCGGACGCTCCGAAAACCGATCCGCCCCTCCCCGTCGACCAGCGCCCGTGGCGGCCGTCCGTTCCGTTGCGCCCTTCCGCCCTGGAGCAGATGTTCACCGCGGGCACGCGGTTTTCGCTGAACAAAGACGATGGCGTTGTCGAGGTCGAGCTTCGGGAAGCCGGGAAACTGCGCATGCCCAGCGGGAGGCTCGTCGCCTCGGATCCGGCCTTCCTGGATCGGGAGACCGGGCAGTTCACGGTCACCGTGCCGCCAGGGGAATACCGGGTCGAGCTAGTCGTGATCCGGTTCGTCGACGAACCCACCCACGAACGGGTCGCCGCCGCCAAACTCGTCATCGCCGACGTTCCGGCCGCCACGTGGGAAGCCGCGCTCTGGCCGGGGCAGGACCCGCTCTTCCTCGGGGACGGTGAGTTCTACGGCTACGGCGTGGACAGCGGGACGGGCTGTTTCGCCGATGCCACCGCCCTCCCCGAGGAGGTGGACGACGACCTCATCGAGAGGTTCGCCGAGACGGATCCCCACGTCGACATCACCCTGGACGGCGTCGAGGGCAACATCATCGCGTTTTCCGCCGGCTGGGGAGACGGGAGCTATCCGACCTGGATCGGCCGGGCGGCCGACGGTACGCCGGTCTGCTTCGTCACCGACATGCTGGTGCTCAATCACGCGCAGGTTCTGACGGCTTGAACGAGGAGGATGGTGCCATGGCTTTCACAGAGGAAGAGATCGCATACCTGCGCTCGCAACCCTTGGCCCGCTTCGCGACGCTGTCCGAGGACGGCGAACAGCCCGACGTCGTCCCATTGGCGTTCGAGTTCGACGGGACGCACTTCTGGGTCGGCGGCGTGGGCACGTCGGTCCTCGCGACCCGGAAGTTCCGCAACATCCAAGCGGGGCAACGCAAAGTCGCCTTGCTCATAGACGATCTGGTCTCACTCGATCCGTTCATCGCCCGCGGCGTCCGGGTCTATGGCGAGGCCGCCGATCCGATCGAACGGACGGGAGCCGTCGGCCCGGGCATCTACGCGCGCGTCACGCCGAAGGTGTCGTGGAGCTGGAACATGGCGGGCGAACCCGCGGGTGAGGCCTGGTATCCGTCGAGGCGCGCCGTTCACGGCGAGACGTAGAGAAGCATGTCCCGCAGGACACCACCGATCTCGTGATGGGCGGGCAGCAGTCCATCGTTGCGGTAGCCCGCTTTCTCGGCCGCGCGGACGGAGCCGCGGTTCACGGCTCGATGATCGAGTAGCCCACGATCCTGATGCCTTCGGCACGAGCGCTTGCTGCCGTCGCACCCACACTTCGGCTTCCTGACGTGTCGGCCGCGGGCGGCTCGGTCATCGGTCCGTTCTTGTCGGTGGCCGGCGGTACGGTCGGGTTCATGCGAGAGCTGATCGTCACGGAGAACAGCACGATCGACGGCGTCATCGAACTGGCGGGCGACTGGTTCAGCCCCGGCGACACCGATCCGGACGTCGACCAGTCGGATGTGCCGGCCGCGCTCCGCGAACAACGTGAGAACGCCGACGCGTTACTCCTCGGACGCGTCACCTTCGAAGACATGCGCGGGTACTGGCCGAAGCAAACCGATGACACGACAGGCATTTCGGCTTATCTCGACTCAGTGAGCAAGTACGTGGTTTCGAGCACGCTGACGGAGCCGGAGTGGGAGAACACGACGGTACTCTCCGGTGAGCTGCGTTCGGAGATCGAGCGGTTGAAGGCCGTCGAAGGCAAGGACATCGTGACGACCGGCAGCATCTCGCTGGTGCGGGCGCTCATCGCCGAGGGTCTCGTCGACGAGTACCGGCTGTTCGTCTATCCCGTCGTGGTCGGCGAAGGCCGTCGATTGTTCGAGGGCGCCACCGGTGTCCCGAAGCTCCGGCTGGTGGAGGAGCGGCCGTTCGCTTCCGGGATCGTGCTGCTGCGGTACCGGGCCGGGTCGAGCTGACGCTTCACCGGGAATTCCGCTGCTCACCGCCCGCTGGTGTCGTGCACCGGAAATGCGGTGCACAAGTCGGTGGATCCAGGTTTCCGCTGGTGGTGTTGCCGGTTCGTCCTCGTACCGGGTGTACTCGGGCGGACCGGCGACGCCGGCGGGAAGCTGGGCCGCCGAATCATGTGCCGCATTTCCGGTGCGGGACCCTAGGTAGGGTCTTACTCCGGTTTGGCGACGGGAGAACGACGGAGGTGGCGCGCGTGGTCGACGCGTCGAAGTTCACGGCCGAGGTGTTCCGCCGCGCGGCGGAACGGCCTGACGTCCCGCCGCGGCTGGCCCGGGCGGCCGACTGTGTCCGGGACGGCAAGTTCAGCTGGGAGGAGGTCGCCGCCGGGAACTGCGAGCACCCGATCGCGCAGGCGCTGTTCGTGCCCAGAGCGCAGGAGAAACTATGGCCTCTGCTGGCCGAGGTCGCCGCGGGCCTCGAGGCGGAGACGGCACCGGCCGAACCCCGTCGCGCCCGTAGAGCACCCACGACGGACGACGACTTCAGCGAGTACACCTACCTCGAGGACCTGGCCGAACCGAACAGCCATCCGGCGTGGCCGCAAAGGCGGGATCGCGGCCGGTGACGGGAAAAACGGGATGAGAAGCGCCCGGTCGCGGGCGTAGCGTCGGCGACCGTGATCGATGAGACGAACACGGAAGACGATCCGGCGGACGGCTGGTTCCCCGAGAGTGTCGCCGCGGGCTATGACGCGCCGGGCGGCGCGAACGCGCCCGAAGTGGTGGCCTCCGCGGTGGACGTCCTCGAAGACCTGGCCGACGGCCCGGTGCTCGAGTTCGCCGTCGGGACGGGGCGGATCGCGATCCCGCTGGCCGCGCGCGGCGTGCCGGTGCGCGGTATCGAACTGAGCCGGGCGATGGCGGCGCGGATCGCGGACAAGCCGGGTGGCGACGCCGTCGAGGTCACGATCGGCGATATGACGAAGACGCGGGTGGCCGGTCAGTATTCGTTGGTCTACCTGGTGTTCAACACGATCGGCAACGTGACCACCCAGGACGGACAGGTCGACATCTTCCGCAACGCGGCCGCGCATCTGCGGCCGGGTGGGCTGTTCGTCGTCGAGGTGGGTCTGCCGGAGCTGCGCCGCCTGCCGCCCGGGCAGGACATCGTCCCGTTCGCGATGGCGCCCGGCTATGTCGGCTTCGACCAGTACGACGTGGTCACCCAGGAGTTCACGTCGAACCACGTCACCGTGACACCGGACGGGCAGGGGCGGTTTCGTCGTATCCCCTTCCGGTATGCCTGGCCCGCCGAGATGGACCTCATGGCACGCCTCGCCGGGATGCGCCTGAAGCACCGCTGGGCGGGCTGGGATCGCTCGGAGTTCACCGCCGAGAGCACCAAACACGTGTCGGTCTGGGAGCGCGCACCGCACTGACGGGTCAGGACGTTCGCGGAGAGCCGTTCGTGGCGATGATCAGCGCGCTGACGGCGAGTGGGGGCAACGCCCACAGTGCCGTGGTGAGGTAGCCGTTCCGCGTGGGGAGCAACGCGCCACTCGGGGTGGCCGCGGCGAGCAGCAACCCGGCAAGTGCGCTGCCCACGGCCATGCCGATGCTGCGGGCGATCTGGTTGATCGAAAGCACGCTCGCCGTTTCTTCCGGTGGCACACCGACGAGAACGAGCTTGGGCATCACCGCGAAGACACCTCCGACGGCGAAGCCGAGCAGGGCGATCGCCACGAGGACGAGAGCGAGCGACTGGTTGCCGACGGCGAACAGCAGGGCACTGGCCGCGGCGATCACGATCGAGACCGCGTACATCCACCGCTCGGTGACGCGCGCGATGAGACGCGGCACCGCTTTTCCCGCGGCGAACCCGAGCAGCGAGAACGGGATCAGGGCCGCCCCCGCGGCGACACCGGGAAGCGCGAATCCGTAGTGGGCGCCGCCGGGTGTCTGCACGTAGCGGGTGAACAGGCTGAACAGCAGGTACAAACCGGCGCCTGCCACGAGTATCGCCAGGTTCGCGCGCAGGAGAGGCCCTTGGCCGAGCAGCCGCAAGTTCACCAGCGGCACCGCGGTGCGCAGTTCGATGAAGGCCCATGCCGCCAGGACCGCGGCGGAACCGGCGAGAAGGCCGGCGGCCAGCCATGGGGCCGACCAGATCGTGGGTTCGGCGATGACCAGCAGGACCCCGAGAGTGCCCAGCGCGAGGAGCACCGCGCCCGTGACGTCGATCCGGGGCGGCTCACCCGGCGCCTCGGCGGGCAGGGCCCGCCAGGCGATGACCAGCGCGACGGCGGACAGGAGGAATCCGAACCCGTACGCGGCACGCAGCCCCGCGAGTTGGTCGAGAAGGCTGATCACCGGATAGCCGACCCCGATGCCCACGGTCGAGGCGACCGACAACGCGGCGATCGTCGCTGTCGAACGCTCGGGCGGCAGGTGCGCGCGGGCGACGCTCATCAACAACGCCCCGACGGCGACCCCGAGCCCCTGCAAGCCGCGCCCGATCACCAGCGCCGCGTACGGAAGCGGGAGCACCGTCAGCAGTCCGCCCGCCACGACCAGGGCCAGGGTGGCCAGGATCGTGGCGCGGCGGTACGGGCCGCTGCCGAGCCTGCCCAGCACCGGTCCCGCGATCGCGCCGCTGAACAGCGTCACCGTCAAGGTCCACTGCGCGGCGTCCAAGGACACGTGCATCCCCGTGGCGACCGGAGTGATCAGAGGCGCCCCGACGCTGCCGATCACCGCCCCCGCCAGGGCCGTGCCCACCAAGGCGGCGCCCATCCGGTCAGCCATGAGCATTAAGCTACTGGTTACCAACTACTGACTCGGTGTGACTTCGATCCCGAGAAGCGTCCGAACACGACAAAAGCGGCCCCGTGACCTGGTCACGGGGCCGCTTCGGTGTGGCGAGTGAGGGATTCGAACCCCCGAAGGCTGTGCCGTCTGATTTACAGTCAGATCCCTTTGGCCGCTCGGGCAACTCGCCGTGGCCGGGTGTCCCCGGCCGAGACGAAAGAATACCCAATGCCATGGCGGGCCGGTCAACCGGGTTCCGCAGGGCTAGGGTGGAAGCTCCTGACAAGCGAGTACGAGGTGTGAGAACACGTGGCGGATCCCTCTTTCGACGTGGTGAGCAAGGTCGATCGCCAGGAGGTGGACAACGCCCTGAACCAGGCCAGCAAGGAACTCGGTACACGGTTCGACTTCCGGGGTACCGGGACCAAGATCGACTGGTCCGGTGAGGAAGCGATCGCGATCGAGTCCGAGACCGAGGAGCGGGCGCTGGCGGCGGTCGAGGTCTTCAAGGAGAAGCTGATCAAGCGCGGCATCTCCCTCAAGGCCTTCGAGGCGGACGAGCCGGCGTTGTCCGGCAAGATCTACAAGATCGGCGGCAAGATCCTGCAGGGGATCGCGTCGGACAAGGCGAAGCAGATCGCCAAGTTCATCCGCGACGAAGGCCCCAAGGGGGTCCAGGCGCAGATCCAGGGTGACCAGCTTCGGGTGTCCGGCAAGAAGAAGGACCAGCTGCAGGACGTGATCGCCTTGCTGAAGGGCAAGGACTTCGAGATCGCGCTGCAGTTCACGAACTACCGCTGATCTGGTGCCGACCGCGGCTACTCGTGGGAAGTATCCGCGGTCGGCACGGACAGCACGCTTTCGGACAGAGCCGACGGAACGAACGGCCACTCGTCCGATCGTTCATCTACTAGCCTGCCATCGGGCAGGTAGGCGAGCTTCGGGATTCCCCGCATCAAGGCGACGTCGAATTCCCAAGCCGTCCACGGGGTCTTCCCATAGGTGACACTGACCACAGCGACGAAAACCGATGCACGCGCCAGTTCGCGGTGAACGGCATCAGCCCGATCGCCCCCTGACGCCGCCCAGTCGAGGTCATCCACGTAGACGTCAGCGTCCCCGGCCAGTCGAGCACGGAGCGCCTCCAGCTGCTCCAGCGAGTTGTCGGCGCGGGAGTAACTCACGAACACGCTCATGGGTGGCCTGCCGGACCGGTCCCGAGAAGCCCGAACGCGTATGCCGCCAACGCCGCTCCGACCATCACCGCGAGGATCAGGTAATAGATCATCGAGGAATTGAAGACGGCTCGGAACCAGCTCACCCCGGTCACCTTTTGAACGTGGTCATAGCCCTCCGCGCAGCGCGCGGCACGCCGGTTCCAGATGTCTTTCATAAGCACCCGAAGCCGTCTTTGGTAGTAGAAGCTGAACGCGTCGGCGACCCAGAAGGCCGCGATGACCATGAAGCCCGCGACGAAAACGGCCGGAGTCAGCTTCCTCTCACTGAAGGTGGCGACCAGAACCCCCGCGGGGACGAGCACCGTCGCGCACAGCTTCTTGAGTTCGAAACAAGAGTCGGCCGCCTTCAAAGTAGCCGCGTGCAGCTGGTCCAGCTGCTCCTTGTCCAGCGCGTCGGCGGTCGGTCCCTCGGGCTTCGCTTCCGCCGCTCGCACTTCACGGCCCGCTCGGACGATCGAGATCACGGTCGCCGCTCGTCCCACCACAGCCCCAAGTCTGCCTCAAGACGGCGACACTCTCCAAGGTCTACGACGCGGTGATCGTCCAGGTCCCGTCGCCTTCCAGTGACACGAAGGCCGGGCCGGACACGGGCACGCTGCCCTTGTAGTCGCCGAGCTGGTTCACGGGGAGCTCCGCGTAGTCGCCGCTGCGCACCCACACCGCGGTGTTCCCGTTGCCCTTGGTGGTGACGGCGACCGACGAGACGGCGTCCGGCACGGAGAAGACCGCGTCGCGCTTGCCCGAGAGCGGTTTGCCCGGCTGCAGCACGGGCAGGCCGCGTTCGTCGGTGATGGTCAGCGTCCAGGCGGCGTTGGCCTTGACGGTGAACGTCTTCGCCCGGTGGTCGGGCATGTCGTTGATCCACTGCGTGCCCTTGTAAGGGCCGACGTCGTTGACGATCAGCTCGTTCTCGGTGTTGACCGCGACGTGCCCGGAGCACTTCGGGCAGTCGAAGGTCACGAAGCCGATGCGCGTCGGCCAAGCCATGGGGACCGACGCGTTCCCCTTGCCCGAGTGCTTCTCCTCCGGCTGCGGGCCGGGGCGCGGGGTGGTGGTGGACGTCGGTGGCGGGGTCGCCGAAGGTGTGCGCAGTCCTTCCGGAGCGGCAGCCTGCGGGACGACGCGGCCCAGGTTCGGCGGCGAGCAGGCCGACAGTCCGATGGTCAGCAGCGCGGCGCTCAACGCCGCACCCAAGCGCCTGATCACGTATTTCCCCCCAGTCGAACCCGTCATCGGATCTTCGTCGGCCGATCGCCCAGCGTTACCGGACCACCCGGCCGAGCGATTCAGGACACTCGGACGTGGGTTTCCGCCGCGACGCCTTCGAGGGAGCCCTAAAGGGACAAATGCCCGTGTTGTAATCCGGCGATCGCGTTCGAGGAAGGTCACGATGAAGCGCCGTTTCAGCACCGCACTCGCCTTCGCGCTGTCACTCACGGTGATCGCGTCCCTGTTCACCTCCGCGCAGGCCGCGGAACGGCAACAGCTCGTGCCCGGCTACGGCTCGTACCCACGGCTCATCCGCCTGGAGCACTCCGCTATCGGCCGCGGCCGCATCCTGGCGTCGCTGACCAGCGAAGACGCGAGCGGCAAGGTCACGCCGATTATGGAAAGCACCGACGAGGGCCAGACCTTCCACAAGGTCGGCGAGGTCCGCGACCGGGACGGCCGCCGCGGCATGTGCTGCGGGACGCTGTACGAGCTGCCGCAGCGGGTCGGCAGGCTTCGCGCGGGCACCCTGCTGTGGGCCGCGAGCTACCGGCAGGACGCCGGCCCGCAGCGGCGGATCGGCATCAAGATCTGGTCCAGCCGCGACGCCGGCCGCACGTGGTCCTTCCTTTCCGAGGCCGCCCGCTCGCACAACCACGACGGCATCTGGGAGCCGGAGTTCACCGTCGACGCGGGCGGCACACTGTGGCTGCACTACGCCGACGAGACCGAGGCGCCGCAGTTCGCGCAGGTGATGAACCGGGTCGCCTCCACCGACGGGGTGAACTGGGGCACCAAGCAGCGCACGATGGCCATCCCGCCCCATCGGGTGCGGCCGGGGATGCCGATCATCCGCCGCCTCCCCGACGGCCGGTACTACCTGGCCTACGAGATCTGCAACTACCGCGACCGCTACTGCGACCCGTACTTCAAGATCTCCTCCGACGGCGCCAACTGGGGCGACCCCCTCGACCCGGGCACCCGCGTCACCACCGCCAACGGCAACTACTTCCAGCACGCCCAGACGATCACGCTGTTCCCCGGCGGCCCGAACGGGGTGCGGCTGGTGATGGTCGGGCAGATCTACACCAACGCGGCAGGCGTCCCGCAGGGCAAGAACGGCAAGGTCCTGCTCGCCAACGACAACTTCGGCGCCGGGCACTGGTACGAGCTGCCCGCCCCGGTGCACATCACCGGCATCCACAACAACTTCTGCCCCAACTACAGCTCCACGCTGCTTCCGGTCGACGGCGGAAAGAATGTGTTGCAGATCTCCACCGAGTACAACCTCGGCTGCAAGGCGTATTTCGCGAAGGGACCGGCGTTCTGAGCCACCCGGTAGTGTGAGGCCGAGCGATCGGCTATGAAGCGGGGGCATCGCATGAAAGGCATCGTGCTGGCCGGGGGCAGTGGGACGCGTCTGCATCCCATCACCCAGGCGATCTCGAAACAGCTGCTACCGGTCTACGACAAACCGATGATCTACTACCCGATCTCGGTGCTGATGTTCGCCGGGATCCGCGAGATCCTGATCATCTCGACCCCCGTCGACCTGCCGCATTTCCGGCGGCTGCTCGGCGACGGCAGCCAGTTCGGGCTCAGCTTCAGCTACGCCGAACAGGCCGCCCCCAACGGGCTGGCCGAGGCGTTCATCATCGGCGCGGACTTCGTCGGCGATGACGACGTCGCGCTCGTGCTCGGCGACAACATCTTCTACGGACAGGGCTTCTCCAGAAGGCTCAAGGCCGCGGCGACCGCGCTCGACGGTTGCGTGCTGTTCGGCTACCCGGTCAAGGACCCGCAGCGCTACGGCGTCGGCGAGATCGACGCCGACGGCAAGCTCCTCTCCATCGAGGAGAAACCCGAGAAGCCGAAGTCGAACAAGGCCATCACCGGCCTGTACTTGTACGACAACCAGGTGATCGAGATCGCCCGCGATCTCAAGCCCTCCCCGCGCGGTGAGCTGGAGATCACGGACGTCAACCTCACCTACCTGCGGCAGGACCGCGCGACCCTGATCGACCTCGGGCGCGGGTTCGCCTGGCTCGACACCGGAACGCACGACTCGCTGCTGGAGGCCGGCCAGTTCGTGCAGGTCCTCGAGCACCGGACGGGCGTCCGGATCGCCTGTCTCGAGGAGGTCGCGCTGCGGATGGGCTACATCGACGCGGACCAGTGCTACGCGCTCGGCGCCAAGCTGGCGAAGTCCGGCTACGGCGAATATCTGATGAGCGTCGCGCGCACCCATGGCGCTACCGGCTGAACAAGTGTTCCCGCAGGGTGTCCCCGGTGTAATCGGTCCGGAAGACGCCCCGTTCCCGCAGATACGGGACGACGTCGTCGACGAACGCGTCCAGCCCGCCAGGGGTCAGATGCGGCACCAGCACGAATCCGTCGGCGGCGTCGCTCTGGACGTATTCGTCGATCGACTCCGCGACCTGCCGGGCGGTGCCGACGAACTGCTGGCGCGCGGTCACCTCGATGACCAGTTCGCGGATCGAGAGCTTCTTCTCCTCCGCGATCGCGCGCCATTTCGCGGCCACGGCCAGCGGATCCTTCTCGTGCCGGACGCGGCCCCAGGTCAGCGGTTCGGCTTCGGGATCCGGGTCGACCTCGGGGAGCGGACCGTCGGCGTCGTAGGCGGAGAGGTCACGGCTCCACACCTGTTCGAGAAACTGGATCGCGGTGGCCGGGCGCACCTGCTGGTAGCGGATCTCGCGGGCGTACTCGTGCGCGTCCTCCTCGGTGTCGCCGAGGACGAAGGTCGCGGCGGGCATGATCAGCAGCTCGCCGGGCTCGCGGCCGTACGCGGGCAATCGTCGCTTGACATCGGCGAAGAACTCCTTGCCGCTCTCCAGTGAACCGTGACGGCTGAAGATGACGTCGGCGGTCTTGGCCGCGAACTCCCTGCCCTCGTCGGAATCGCCTGCCTGGATGACGATCGGCTGCCCCTGAGGGGTCCTCGGGACGGTGAACTCGCCACGGATGTCGAACTGAGGTCCACTGTGGACGAAGCGCTCGACGCCTCGCGTGAAGACGCCGTTCTCCTTGTCCCCCACCAACGCGTCGGGCGCCCAGCTGTCCCAGAGTTCCCTCACGGTGGCGAGGAACTCCTCGGCGCGGCGGTAGCGGTCCTCGCGTTTCAGGAAGCCGCCGCGGCGGAAGTTCTGTCCCGTCCACGCGTCCGGTGAGGTGACGACGTTCCACGCGGCGCGACCGCCGGAGAGGTGGTCGATGCTCGCGACCTGCCGCGCGACCTCGTACGGCTCGTTGAAGGTCGAGGAGAGCGTGCCCGCGAGGCCGAGCCGGGTGGTGACCGCGGAGAGCGCGGCCAGCACGGTGGTGGTGTTCGGCCGCCCGACGACGTCGGAGTCAAGGATCTGGCCTGCGTGTTCGCGCAGGCGCAGACCCTCGGCGAGGAACAGGAAGTCGAACTTGCCCCGCTCGGCCGTACGCGCGAGATGTTCGAAGGACGAAAAGTCGATTTGGCTACCCGAACGCGGGTCGCTCCACACGGTCGTGTTGTTGACGCCGGGGAAATGTGCGGCGAGTTTGACCTGTTTGGGCATCTGTCACGCCTCCGCGTACTGGTTGGCGGCGACCCCGAGGCCGAGATGGTCGCGCAGGGTGGTGCCGGTGTAGGCCTGCCGGAACGCGCCCGCGGCCCGGAGCGCGGGGACGGTCCCGGCGGTGAAGAGCGCCAGGTCGTCGGGCAGGACGGCGGGCCGGATGTGGAAGCCGTCGAGCCCGTTGGACGCCGCGAGGCGGGGCAGTTCGGTGGCGAGGTCGGCGGGAGTGCCGGTGAAGCTCAGGCCGGGTGGGAAGGGCGCGTAGGTCTCCAGCACGCGACGGCGGTCGAGGGCCGCCTGCTCGGTTTCGGCGAGCACGATCGACAGGCCGGCGAGGAGTTTGGCGCCGGGGAAACGCTCGCGGGCGCCGCGGATCTCGTCGATCAGGACGACGTCGGCGCCATGCGCGTACGGCGAGTCGCCGTACACCGCGACGACCGGGTGACCTTGGGGCGGCCGCGGCGTGATCGAAGGTCCCTTGATGCTGAAGAAGCGACCTTCGAAATCGACGTAGTGCAGTTTCTCGCGGTCGATGAAGCGGCCGGTCGGCTCGTCGCGGATGATCGCGCCGTCCTCCCAGCTGTCCCAGAGACGCGCGATGACGTCGACGACCTCGGCGTTCTCCGCTTCGGCGTCCGCCTCGGACGGCAGGATGCGCCTGCCGAAGTGCGAGACCTCGGCTTCGGTGCGCGAAGGCACCGCGAGGACGCCTGCGCGGCCGCGGCTCGCGAAGTCGAGCGAAGCGACGGCCGTCGAGATGTGGAACGGCTCGGTGTGCGTGGTGGTGACCGTCGGGACGAGGCCGATCCCGCTGGTCACGGGGGCTATCGCGGCGAAGGTGAGCAACGCGTCCAGTCGGCCTCGGACGACCTCTTCGCCGCCGGACTGGAGCGCGAGGGTGTCGTCGAGGGTGACGAAGTCGAGCGAAGCCGCTTCGGCGAGCTTCGCGTGGGCCAGGTAGTGGGCGGCGGTGAACAAGGCGGCCGGTCGGACGTCGGAAACCCGCCAGGCGGCCGGATGCTGCCCGGCCCCGTCGAGCGCGACCCCGAGGTGCAACTGCTGTGCGGAACCCATGCCCGGGGAACCCCCGCTCGTACCCCTCGATTCCCCCTCCCACGAGGTGGGAACCGGATCGCGTTTAGCCCGCTAACTGCGCTCCGGGCCGACCTGCGTTTAGCCCCCTAATCGCGATCCGGGAGGCGGAGCGCGTTTAGCGGGCTAATCGCGCTCTGGGCGACGTGTCGCGTTTAGGGGGCTAAACGCGCTCTGGCGAGGCGTCGCGTTTAGCCCCCTAAACGCGATCCGGCTGGTCAGAAGGGGCGCCGGGCCATCTCTTCGAGGCGCCGGATGCGTTCGTCCATCGGCGGGTGGGTCGAGAAGAGCTTCGAGAGGCCCTCGCCCGGCCGGAACGGGTTCGCGATCATGAGGTGCGACTGCGACACCAGTTTCGGCTCCGGCACGAGCGGCGCCGCGCGGGTCCCGTGGTCGAGTTTCCGCAGCGCGGAAGCCAGGCCGAGGGGGTCGCCGGTGAGTTCCGCGCCCGACGCGTCGGCCTGGAATTCCCGCGAGCGGCTCACCCCGAGCTTCACGATGGCGGCCGCGATCGGCCCGATCAGCACCAGGAGCAGCCCGACCAAGGGGCTGTCGCCGTCTTCGCGGTTGCTGCCGCCGAAGATGCTCGTGAACATCGCGATGTTGGCGATCACGCTGATCACGCTCGCCAGCGCCCCCGCGACGCAGGAGATGAGGATGTCGCGGTTATAGACGTGGGACAGTTCGTGCCCGAGGACCGCCCGCAGTTCGCGCTCGTCGAGCAGGCCGAGGATGCCGGTGGTGCAGCACACCGCCGCGTGGCGGGGGCTGCGGCCGGTGGCGAAGGCGTTCGGGGCCTGGGTGGGGCTGACGTAGAGCCGCGGCATCGGCTGACGCGCCGTGGTCGCCAGCTCTCGCACGATCCGGTACATCGCCGGCTGCTCGGCCTCCGAAACCGCCCGTGCGCGCATGGCCCGCAGAGCCAGTTCGCCGGAGTTGAAGTAGGCGTACGCGTTCATCCCGAGCGCCACCAGCAGGCCGATGACCAGCGCACCCCGCCCGAAGAAGCCGCTGATCCCGACGATGAGCGCGGACAGCACGCCGAGCAGGACGACGGTCTTCAGCCCGTTCTGGTGTTTGTGCACGACGTCCCGCTCCTTCCTTCTCCGGGGATTGGGGGTTACTCATCGGAAACAACGCGATCGGGGGACGCGAAGTTCCTTCGCGTGCCCGGTTCGCGGGTTATCGTCGAACCCCGGAGCGATCATGGGGAGGCGCCTGTGCGAGGACCCGAACTGAGCCGCCGAGCCCTGTTCACGCTGGCCGCGGCCGGCGTTTCCACGGTCGCCCTCGCCCCGGCGGCCCGCGCGGAGAAAGTACTTCTCGTCGAGGTCGGGGGCACTCCTGAAGCGGTCGCGGTGAATTCCGTCACCGGCTTCGCGTACGTCTCGGACCCCTCCTCCGGCACGATCGTGGTGCTCGATTCGCGCAGCGGCACCGTCGGCGACGTGATCGCGGTGGGCGGCGAGCCCGCCGGGCTGGCCGTGGACACGGCGACCAACCGGATCTTCGCCGCGAACCCGCCCGGCGGAACCGTCCTCGTCATCGACGGCCGGACCAACGACGTCGTCAGCGTGGTGCCGGCCGGTCCTGGAGCATCCAGCGTCGACATCGACGAGCGCGCGAACCGCATCTACGCGGTCAGCGCGCTCACCGGGACGCTCGCCGTCCTCGACGGCGTCGGCTGCCGCCTGCTGGACCTCATCGTCGGGCCCACACGAGGGCTGTCGTCGACAGCGGTCGACAGCGGCCGCAAGCTCGCGTACTGCACCAGCACCGACACGGACTCGCTGGAGGTCTTCGACATCGGCGCGGGCAAGTTCATCGGCGGCATCCCGGTGGGCAAGTCGCCGACCGGGGTCGCCGTGCACAACGCGTCCGGGACGGTGTTCGTCGCGAATTCGGCGATCCATCATCTGTCCGTCGTGGATCCGGGCGCACGCAAGGAGAAGGCGACCGTGCTGTTGCGCTCGGAGTCTTCGTCGGTGGCGATCCACGAAGGATCGAACACCGTGTACGCCAACGGAGGACCGAACGGCATCGCCAGGATCGACGGGGTGACGAGCCTGCTCACCGGCGACCTGTCACTCGGCGTGAACCCCGGCGCGGTCGCGATCGACCAGCGCACCAAGACGGTGTACGTGGCGGATCCCTTGCGCGGCAGGGTTTTCTTGATCAGGGACTTCTGACCAAGACGGTGGTTCCACGTGATTGGGCGGCCGATACGCGTGACTGGATGGACGACACGCGTGATTGGGCGGCCGACACGTGTACCGCTTCACGTGGCCGGAGCGGGCATGATGGCGGGGTGAGCGAGTACGAATTGCGTGGCGGGCTGCAACCGGACGTGTCGGCCGTGGCCGCGGTACTGGCGCATCACGGTGTCGAAGGCCCGGACGGCAAGGCACCCGGCGAGGCGCTGGTCTTCGCCGTGTCCGGCGGGATCGGGGCGGGCTACATCCTGTGGGACTTCGCGCACGAGACGATGTCGACCATCGTGTTCGGTTTCCGCGCGCGCTGGCAGTACCCGCACGAATGGCTCAAGTCCACAGTGGACCGCCTCGGGCTCGGCGCCGACTTCCACACCACCGGCGGCAAACGTGCCGCCGCGAAACGGCTCACCGCCGACCTCGAAGCGGGGCGGCCGGTTCTGGTGCTGCCTGACCGCGAGTCGCTCGGCTACTGGCATCTTCCGCCGGAGATGTCCGGCGGTGGCGGCCACTTCGTCGTCGCGTACGGCGAAGAGGACGGCCGGGTGCTCGTCGACGACCGGAATCTCGCCCGGCTGACGGTCGACCGGAAGACGTTCGACGCCGCGCGCGGCCGCGTCGGCTCGTACAAGAACCTGCTCGCGACGATCCGCCCAGGCGAGGTCCCGGACTGGCGGACGGCCGTGCGCGACGGGTTGACGGACTGCGTGCGGAACCTCTCGGCGCCGTCGAAGTCGTTCTCGCTGCCCGCTTGGGAACGCTGGGCGAAGGCGATGACCGACGAACGCGACCCCAAGGGCTGGCCGCGCGCGTTCGGTGAACGGCGCGGGCTCGTCGGGGCGCTGTTCAACGTCTGGGAGAGCGTCACCCCGGCCGGGATGGAGGGCGGGCATCTGCGCGGGCTGTTCGCCGACGCGCTCACCGAGGCCGCCGGTCTGCTCGAACTCCCCGCGCTGGCCGAACAGGCGCCGTCCTGGCGCGGGATCGCCGAACGGTGGGCCGAACTGGCCGAGACGGCGGTTCCCGCGTCGAACACGGAGTTCGCCTGGGTGCGCGGGCTGATCAGCACCGTCTCGGCCGGTGTCCGCGAGGGCGACGCGGGGCAGGACGCGGCCGCGGCGGCCGGTGCGGAGCTGTGGAAACTGCGCGCGCACCACAACGACGAGTCGCCGTTCACCGAGGTCGAAGCACGCGAACTGTTCAGCACGATGGGCACGATGATCCGGGACATCCACACCGCCGAGACGGCCGCGATCCGCGAGCTCTCCGAAGCCCTGATGGAGTGAACCGGACCGGTGTCCGTTGCGCCGCGCGGCCGGAACACCCCGCGATCGTTGAAGATCCACTTCGTGCACGCACATCCGCTGGGGACGACCAGTGCGCGTCCCGCTCCCGAGATCCACCTGTTCCGCCACCGCCTGCGTGTCGCCGACCTGGACTATCTCGGTCACGTCGGGAACGTCCGGCTGCTCGACTACTTCCAGGAAGCCCAGATCGCGATGCTCGACCCTCGGCGCGAGCACGTGTTCCGCACCAAGGGGCCGGCGTATCTGATCGCGAAGCACAACGTCAGCTATCTGCGGAGACTGACCTTCCGCGACAACCCGGTCGAGGTGGCGACCGTGGTCGGCCGGATCGGGACCTGTGACGTCGTGGTCAACAGCAGGCTGCGCGACGAAAGGGCCGTGTACGCGCGCTGCCGCACCATCTGGGTCGCGTGCACCCTGCCCGAAGGCAGCATCCGGCGCCTCGACGACGAGGAGAACGAGCGGCTGACGCGGTTCAGCGGGACGATCGACGAGGCTTCCTGAATCAGTTTTTAACCGTTTATGCTCCATTTCCCGCATTATCGGAAAACGACTGAGCCGTTCAGCGGCTGATCATGACGGCTTTCGGCCGGTACCTTCGAAAGACCTCTCTCCCCTGCAGAGCTCCCCGGAGGTATTTCATGCCACGGCCGAAGTGTGTCCGCTTTCTCGCGCCCTTGGTCGGCGCGATGCTCTTGACCAGTGGGGTGGCCGTCGCCGCCCCTGACGGCGAAGACCCCCAGTTCATCAGGCTGGCCAGCAGGACCTTCGATCCGCTCAGCCAGCGGACGGCCGCGAGCCAGGACTGGAAAGGCGCCTACCTGCTCCAGGTCCGGAGTGCGCTGACCGACGCGCAGCGTGGGCGTTTGCGTTCACTCGGCGTGCGAATCGGGACCTACATTCCCGATTTCGCCTACGTGGTGCGGCTGAAGCCGGAGAACCGCGAATCGGTGGCGAATTTGCATTTCGTCCGCTGGCTCGGCGAATACCGGCCTGCCGACAAGATGGAGATCTCGTCGGCCGCGTCGGGCAGCCACCTGGTGACGCTGGTCGAACCGGACGCACGGGACCAGCGCGCGGTGGCCGAGCGGATCCTGCGACTCGGCGGCGGAATCGAGGCGATTTCGCAGAGCGGGCAGCACATCGTCGCGAACTTCGGCTCCGGTCAGGCCGCCACCGTGGCGCAGGGGGCCGAGGTGCTCGCGGTCGGCGCGATCACCGCCCCCGAAACCGACATGGCCAACGCCAGGGAGAGCGGGGGCGCGAACTTCGTCGAGAGTGTCGGCGGCTACCGCGGCCAGGGCGTGCGCGGCGAGGTGATGGACGGCGGGCTGCGGGTCACCCACCAGGAGTTCAAGGCGCGGCCGACGGTGATGCACGGCTCGAACTCGACCAGCACCAGCCACGGCACTTCGACGTACGGCCAGATCTTCGCGTCCGGGGTGAGCGCGCCGCAGCGCGGACTGCTGCCCGAGGCGCAAGGCATCTTCGCCACCTACAACAAGCCCGACCGCTACGCACACACCAAGGAACTCGTCGACCCGGCGGGCAAGTATCGCGCGGTGTTCCAGAGCAACAGCTGGGGCGGCGGGCTGACAACGGCGTACAACTCGGTTTCGGCCGAGCTCGACAAGATCGTATTCGACCATGACCTGCTGATCTGCCAGTCACAGAGCAACGCGGGCTCCCAGCAGTCGCGGCCGCAGGCCTGGTCGAAGAACGTGCTCTCGGTCGGCGGGCAGTACCACTACAACACGCTGGGCCGCACCGACGACAAGTGGAACGGCGGCGCCAGCATCGGCCCGGCCGCCGACGGCCGGATCAAACCGGAACTGTCGAACTACTACGACCGGATCGACACGACGTCTTCCGGCAGTGACACCTCGTACACGACGTCGTTCGGCGGCACGAGCGGTGCGACCCCGATCACCTGCGGAAACGCCGGTCTGCTGTTCCAGATGTGGGCCGACGGCGTGTTCGACGGCGGCCCCGGCAAGGGCCGCGACGTCTTCACGAGCCGCCCGCACGCCGCGACCGCGAAGGCGCTGCTGATCAACGGCGCCGACCAGTTCGCGTTCAGCGGCACCTCGCACGACATGACCAGGACGCATCAGGGCTGGGGCACCGCGAACGTGCGGTACCTGCACGAACAGGCCAAGGCGAACGGGTGGAAACTGCCGGTGCTGGTCAACGAGACCGATCTGCTGGGCACCGGGCAGTCGAAGAAGTACACGGTCGCGGTGAACGGGACCAAGCAGTTCAAGGCGACGCTGGCCTACACCGACCCGGCGGGCTCGCCGAGCGCGTCGGTCACCAGGGTCAACGACCTGACGCTGAAGGTCACCGCGCCGAACGGGACGGTCTACTACGGCAACAACGGGCTGAAGGCCGGCAACTTCTCGACCGCGGGCGGCTCGCCGAACACCGTCGACACGGTGGAGAACGTCATCCTCGAGAAGCCGTCCGCGGGGACTTGGACGGTGGAGGTCGTGGCGACGCAGGTGAACGCCGACGGTCACCCGGAGACATCGGCGACGGACGCGGATTACGCGTTGGTGGTTTCTTGACGGTATGAGGGCGCCGCTGGGCGCTTCGAGTGTGAGCGACCTGCCGCAAGTAGGTGACTACTTGCGGCATGCCCGCGCCCGGATGGCGGAGACGTCTGCGCCGATGGCCGAGACGGCAGGTGTCGGTTGTGAGACGGAAGCGTGAGACCGCTGGAAGGCATGTAACGAGGTGACCCGAGGTGCCGACGTCTGGGATACGTGACGCGAGCCAAGGAGCCTCTCGATGACCACCTGCCGACTCTGCGGCTCGGCCCATCTCGCCAGTGTCGTCGACCTCGGGGCCACACCGCCGTGCGAACGTTTCCTGACCGCCGAGCAGCTGCCGGAACCGGAGCAGACGTACCCCCTCCACCTGCTGGTCTGCACCGAATGCTGGCTCGCCCAGATCCCGCCGCTGATCACCCCGGAAGAGACATTCACCGAATACGCGTACTTCTCGTCGTATTCCGCCTCCTGGGTCGAGCACGCCAAGACGTTCGTCGACGGTGCCGTCGAGCGGCTCGGGCTCGATGAGTCCTCGTTCGTCGTCGAGGTCGCCAGCAACGACGGCTATCTGCTCAAACATGTTGTGGCACAAAAGATCCGCTGTCTGGGCGTGGAACCTTCGGTGAACGTGGGCCAAGCCGCGCGTGACGCCGGGGTGCCGACGAAGACCGCTTTCCTCGGCCCCGAGAGCGGACGTGACGTCCGTGAGGAACACGGTCCGGCCGACCTCGTCGTGGCGAACAACGTTTACGCGCATATTCCGGACATCATCGGCTTCACGCACGGGCTCCGTGCACTGGTCGCCGATGACGGCTGGGTCAGCATCGAGGTCCAGCATCTGCTGACGCTGATCCAGGAGAACCAGTACGACACGATCTACCACGAGCATTTCCAGTATTACACGGTGGAATCCGCGCGCCGGGCGCTCGCACGCGGCGGTTTGTCCGTTGTGGACGTCGAGCTCCTGCCGACGCACGGCGGTTCCATCCGGCTGTGGGCACGCCCCGACGCCGTCGCGGGCGAGCCGAGCGAGCGGATGATGGAGGTCCTCGACGCCGAGAAGGCCGCGGGACTGCACGAAATGTCCGGCTACACCGAATTCTCCGAGCGGGTCACCAAGGTCCGGCTCGAGCTGAACAAGTTCCTCACCGACGCGGCGCTCGAAGGCAAGACCGTCGTCGGTTACGGCGCCCCCGGCAAGGGCAACACCCTGCTGAACCACTGCGGTATCCGGCCGGACGTGGTGCGGTACACCGTCGACCGCAATCCGTACAAGCACGGCAGGTTCACCCCCGGCACCCGGATCCCGATCCTCCCGCCGGAACGCATCGAGGCGGACCGGCCCGATTACGTGCTCGTCCTTCCGTGGAACCTCCGGACGGAACTGACCGCCCAATTGTCCTATGTGGACGAATGGGGCGGGAAACTGGTCTTCCCCATCCCACACCTGGAAATCGTCGAGGTGAAGTCGTGAAGGTAGTCCTCTTCTGCGGCGGCTACGGCATGCGGATGCGCAACGGTGACGCGTCCGACGTGCCCAAGCCGATGGCCATGGTCGGGCCGAGACCCCTGATCTGGCACGTGATGCGTTATTACGCGCATTTCGGCCACACCGAGTTCATTCTCTGTCTCGGTTACGGCGCGCACCACATCAAGGAGTTCTTCCTCAACTACCAGGAGACCGCCTCCAACGATTTCGTCCTGCGGGGCGGCAAGGCGGAACTGCTGTCGACCGACATCTCGGACTGGTCGATCTCGTTCGTGCAGACCGGTCTCGAATCGGCCATCGGCGAACGGCTGCGCCGGGTGCGCCCGCATCTCGACGGCGACGAGATGTTCCTCGCCAACTACGCCGACGTCCTCACCGACGCGCCGCTGCCGGAGATGATCGAGCGGTTCACGGCCTCCGACGCCGGCGCGTCGATGATGGTCGTGCCGCCGCAGTCGTCGTTCCACTGCGTCGAAATGGGCGAGGACGGCCGCATCGGCGCGCTGACGCCGGTCAGCGAGATGCCGCTCTGGGAGAACGGCGGGTACTTCGTGCTGCGCCAGGAGATCTTCGACCACATCCCCGAGGGCGGCGACCTCGTGGCCGACGGCTGCGGCGAGCTCGCCAAGCAGGGCAGGCTGCTCGCGTACCCGTACCGCGGGTTCTGGAAGCCGACGGACACCGTCAAGGAACGTGTCCAGCTGGACGACGCCTACGCGCACGGCGACCGTCCGTGGGCGTTGTGGGAACACGAACCGGCGCCGGCTGGCATCGCGTGATCGCACTCGGCACCGGCGGGATCCAGCGGCTCGTCGCGCTCGGCGCGCATTGTGACGACATCGCCATCGGGGCGGGCGGCACACTGCTGACGATCTGCGCCGCCAATCCGGGTGTCCGGGTGGACGCGCTCGTCCTTTCCGGCGGCGGCACCGACCGGGAGGCCGAGGAGCGGGCCGCGCTCGCGGCCTTCTGCCCGGGCGCCGACGTCGAGGTCACCGTGCTCAAACTGCCCGACGGCCGGCTCCCCGCGCACTGGGAAGAGGCCAAGAACGGGCTGGAGGACCTGCGCCGCCGCACCGACCCGGACCTCGTCCTCTCGCCGCGCACGGCCGACGCGCATCAGGATCACCGAGGCCTGGCGAAGCTGGTGCCGACGGTGTTCCGCACCCATCTCCAGCTGGAGTACGAGATCGCCAAATGGGACGGCGACCTGGGCAAACCCGCCGCGTACGTCCCGCTGTCGGCAGAGCTCGCCGAGGAGAAGGTTCGCCTGCTCCAGGAGCACTACGCCTCCCAGCGGCACCGGCCCTGGTACGACCGGGAAGCCTTCCTCGGTCTCGCCCGCATTCGCGGTATCGAATGCGGGCAGCGCTACGCCGAGGCCTTCGACCTCAAGAAACTGACGCTCGACCTCACTCCGAAAGGCTGAAAGCCATGCGTGTGCTGCTGACCGGGCACAAGGGCTACCTGGGCACGGTGATGGCCCCGGTGCTGGCCGCCGAAGGCCATGAGGTGATCGGCCTCGACTCCGGTCTCTACGACACCTGCGTGCTGGGCCCGAAGCCCCAAGACCCCGAAGGCTTCGAGGTCGACCTTCGTGACGTCACGGCCGAGCACGTGGCCGGGGTGGACGCGGTGATCCACCTCGCCGCGCTGTCCAACGATCCGCTCGGCTCGCTGGCGCCGGACCTGACCTACGACATCAACCACCACGCTTCGGTGAAGCTCGCCAAGCTGGCGAAGGACGCCGGGGTCAAGCGGTACCTCTACGCCTCGACGTGCTCGGTCTACGGGGCCTCGGGCGGCGACGGCCTGGTCGACGAGGACGCGCCGCTGCGCCCCGTGACGCCGTACGCCGAATCGAAGGTTCGGGTCGAGGACGACGTCCAAGAACTCGCCGACGGCGACTTCAGCCCGGTGTACCTGCGCAACGCCACCGCGTTCGGTTTCTCGCCGCGGCTGCGCGGCGACATCGTGCTCAACAACCTGACCGCGCACGCCCACCTTTCCGGTGAGGTGCTGGTGCTCTCCGACGGCACGCCGTGGCGGCCGCTGGTGCACGCCAAGGACATCGCGCGCGCTTTCGCGGCGGCGCTGGTGGCGCCGAAGGAAGCCGTGCACGGCAAGGCGTTCAACATCGGCACCGAACGCAACAACGTGACCGTCGCCGAGATCGCGGAAGAGGTCGTCGAGGCCGTTCCCGGCTCCACGCTGCGGATCACCGGTGAGGCGGGCGCGGATCCGCGCTCGTACCGGGTCGACTTCTCCCGGTTCCGCGCGGCGATCCCCGGCTTCGACTGCGACTGGTCGGTCAAGGACGGCGCGCTCGAACTGATCGAGGCCTATCGGACCCACGGCCTCACCGAACACGGCTTCCAGCGCCTGTTCACCCGGCTGGCGCGCCTGCAGGACCGCACCGCCGCCGGTGAACTCGACGACACCCTGCGGCGTCGCTGATGTCGCACCGGGACCTGGAGACGGGCGCCGACCTGGAGAAGCTGGTCGAGCGCCTGTATCCGCTGTGCCGCAGCATCACCGGCGACGGCGTCCGCGCCACGCTGGAGATCGTCGGCGAGCACATCCCGCTGGAGATCCACGAGGTCCCCACCGGCACCCAGGTGCTGGACTGGACGGTGCCGCAGGAGTGGAACATCCGCGACGCGTACATCAAGGACGCCTCCGGCCGCCGCGTGGTCGACTTCCAGAAGTCGAACCTGCACGTCGTCGGCTACAGCGTCCCGGTGTCGCGGAAGATGCCGCTCGCCGAGCTGCGCGAACATCTGCACACCTTGCCCGACCAGCCGTCCTGGGTGCCGTACCGGACCAGCTACTACTCGCCGACGTGGGGTTTCTGCCTGGCGCAGGAGACCCTCGACGCGATGCCGGACGGCGAGTACGAGGTGCACATCGATTCCACTTTGGACGATGGGCACCTCACCTACGCCGAGCACGTCGTACCGGGCGAGGTCGCGGACGAGGTGATCATCTCCTGCCACACCTGTCATCCGTCGCTGGCGAACGACAACGTCGCCGGGATCGCGATCGCGGCCGCCTTCGCGCAGACGCTCGAAAACCCGCACTACACGTACCGGTTCCTGTTCATGCCCGGCACGATCGGCGCGATCACCTGGCTCGCACGCAATACCGACCGCGTCGACCGGATCAAGGCCGGGCTCGTGCTGGCGTGTGCCGGTGACCCGGGATCGTTGACGTACAAGCGAAGCCGCCGGGGCGACGCCGAGATCGACCGCGTGCTCGCGTACGTCCTCGCCGATCGCGCGCACCAGATCGTGGACTTCTCGCCGTACGGCTACGACGAGCGCCAGTTCTGCTCCCCCGGCTTCAACCTCGGTGTCGGATCACTGACGAGGACGCCGTACGCGGGTTATCCCGAGTACCACACCTCGGCCGACAACCTCGATTTCGTCTCGACGGCGGCCATGGAGGAAACCCTTCAGACCCTGCGGGACACCTTCGCCGTCCTCGACCGCAACCGCGGCTACGTCAACCTCAGCCCGTACGGCGAGCCTCAGCTCGGCAAACGCGGGCTGTACGACTCGCTCGGCGGGAGAAGCGACGCCAAACAAGCCCAGATGGCCATGCTCTGGGTGCTCAACCTCTCGGACGGCGAGCACAGCCTGCTCGACGTCGCCGAGCGGTCCGGGCTGCCGTTCGATTCCGTCGTCGCCGCCGCGAAGGCGCTGCACGACGCCGGATTGCTCAAGGACTAGAGATGCGATCACTTCTGCGTTCCCCAGCCATCCGGGCGATGGCCGGACGGCTCAGCTGGGGTTTGGGCGACCAGGCCGTCTCCAGTATCACCAACTTCGTGGTCGGGCTGTTCGTGGCGCGCTCACTCGGCACGTTCGCCTTCGGCATGTTCAGCCTCGCTTGGGTCAGCTACGGCGTGGTGCTCAACCTTTCGCGCGGACTGACGACGGATCCGCTGATGGTGCGGTTCTCCGGGGTGTCCACCGAATCCTGGCGGGCCGCGACCGCGAAGGCGACCGGGACGGCGCTCTCCGCGGGTGTCGTCGCCGGTGCCATCAGTGTGGTCGCCGGCCTCGTGGTGGGTGGTCCCATCGGCGGGGCGTTCATCGCGCTCGGCGTGGTCATCCCCACGTTGCTGCTTCAGGACGCCTGGCGGTTCACCTTCTTCGCCGCGGGGCATGGGAAGAAGGCGTTCGTCAACGACGTCGTCTGGGGCATCGCCCTGATCCCCGCGCTGTTCATCGCGCACCAATGGTTCGACACGGTCGTCGCGTTCATCCTGGCGTGGGGTCTCTCCGGGGCGGTCGCCGCCGGATACGGCTGCTTGCAGTCCGGCGTCCGGCCGGATCCGCGCGGCACGCTCGAATGGCTCAAACGGCACCGCGACCTCGGCGCCCGGTACGTGGTCGAGAACGTCAGCAACGCCGGTTCGACGCAACTGCGGATGTACGGCCTCGGCGCGATCGCCGGGCTGGCGAGCGTCGGCGCGGTACGCGGCGCCGAACTGCTGCTCGGCCCGTTCTTCGCCCTTCTGATGGGACTTTCCCTGGTCACGGTGGCCGAAAGCGCACGGGTGCTCCAACGGGCACCGCATCGCCTTCGCCGCTTCTGCGCCGTTCTCGGCGCGGGCCAGGCGGTCGCGGCCCTGATCTGGGGTCTCGCCCTGCTTCTGGTACCCGACGACGCCGGCCGGTTCGTGCTCGGCGACGTCTGGGATCCCGCTTCGGAATTGATCCTCCCGGTGACCATCGGTATCGCCGCGGCCGGATTCAACACCGGGGCGGCCGCCGGATTGCGTGCGCTCGGCGCTGCGAAAAGGAGCCTTCGCGCCCAGCTGATCAACTCCGCCGGCTATGTCGGCTTAGGGCTCATCGGCGCCTTCTTGGCCGGGGCGTCCGGATCCGCTTGGGGAGTCGCGTTGGCGATCACCAGCGGATCGGCGGTGTGGTGGCTCCAGCTGCACACCGCTCTCAAAGAGCATCTGGCTTCGGAGAAGGACGGCGGAGCAGAAACGCACCCGCCGAAAGTGAGCAGCACGTGAACCCGCCCGGCCGAAGGCCCCGCTATCGCGGTGGCAGGGCGCCCGTCCCGCCCATCGGGACATGGCATACCAACCAGCGCTCTGCCGACGTCGATCGCGGTCGCGGGTTCACCAACAGACACTCGGAGAAGGAAGAGATGAGGACGTCATGAGCACCGCTCCTCGGTTGAGCATCGGGCTCCCGGTCTACAACGGCGAGGACTACCTCGCCGAATCGATGGACGCACTCCTCGGCCAAAGCTACGAGAACTTCGAACTGATCATCTCGGACAACGCGTCCACGGACCGCACCGAAGAGATCAGCCGTGAGTACGCGAAGCTGGATTCCCGCGTTCGGTATGTGCGCCAACCGGTGAACATCGGCTGCGCGCCCAACCACAACTACTGCGTCGACGTCGCCCGCGGCGAGCTGTTCAAATGGGCATCCGACGACGACCTCTACGCGCGTGACCTGCTGGAACGCTGTGTCGAGGCGCTCGACGAGCACCCCGAGTTCGTGCTCTCGCATTCGTGGACGGCGATGATCGACGAGAAGGCCGTCGTCACGCAGGCGCTGGAGTACCCGCTCAACACGGTTTCGCCGCACGCCGCGGAACGCTTCCGCAGCACGCTGTTCGCGCCGGGCGGGGACGACGACGGCGCGGTCATCCGCACCGAGGTGCTGCGCCGCGTCGCGCCACTGGACAGCTACCACCACGCGGACCGCACGATCATCTCGGAACTGGCGCTGCACGGCCCGTTCCACCAGGTGCCGGACTGGCTGTACTTCCGCCGCGACCACCCTGGCCGCTCCGAACACGAGTACCCGACCGTGCGCAAGCGCGCCACCAACCTGGACCCGAAGCGCGCGGACAAGTTGCGTCACCCGATGATCCGGCTGCTCGGCGAGTACGTCCTCGGCTACGTCAACGCGATCCGCAACGCGCCGATCTCCGGGGCGGAGAAGCGCGAATGCTTCCGCTACCTGCGGCAATGGATGCTGAACCGGGCGGGGAACCCGGCCATGGGCCGGATGCCGGTGCAGGCCGAGGCCGAACTCGGTCCGCGCGAGGTGTCCGTGGCCTCGGTCGTCGCCGGCCAGGAGGGACGAGTCCCTTGAGCCCGCCCGTGAGAATCGGGCTGTTCGGACTCCTCGGATCAGGGAACCTCGGCAACGACGGTTCCTTCGAGGCGGTTCTCGGGTATCTGCGGACGGAGCATCCGGACGCCGCGCTCAGCGTGATGTGCGGCGGTCCGGAAATCGTCGCGTCGCGCTACGACCTCGAGACGACCGCGTTGAACTGGTACCAGGGTGAGTACCGGACGGCTTCGGGACCGGTGTCCATCGCCATGAAGGGCTTCGGCAAGCTCGTCGACATCTTCCGCACGGCGGCGTGGGTGCGGCGCCAGGACGTGGTGATCGTGCCGGGGATGGGCGTCCTGGAATCCACGCTTCCCTTGCGCCCTTGGGGTTTTCCGTACGCCTTGCTGCTGCTGTCGGCGTCCGGGCGGCTGGTCGGCACCAAGGTCGCGCTGGTGAGCGTCGGCGCCAACGTGAGCGGCCACCGGGTCACCCGGTCGATCATCGGCCGGGCCGCGCGGCTGGCGACGTTCCGGTCCTACCGGGACGAACCGTCACGGGAGGCGATGCGCACGATGGGCGTAGACGTCACGAACGACCGCGTCTACCCCGATCTCGCGTTCGCCCTCTCCGCGGCGTCGGACCCGGTGCTGCCCCGCTCGGTCGGGGTCGGGGTGATGGCCTATCGCGGCGGGAACGACGACCGGGCCCGTGCCGACGAGATCTACGAGTCCTATGTGGACAAGATGACCCGGTTCGTCGCCAGGTTGATCGCCGACGGCAGGCCGGTGCGGTTGTTCATCGGCGACCGGGCCGACACGCAGGTCGTCGACGAGATCATGCGGGAACTGGAATCCCCGCTGATCACCGCCGCCGATACGTCCACTTTGGACGACGTGCTGCGGGCGATGTCCACGGTCGAGATCGTCGTCGCCACCCGGTACCACAACGTCCTGTGCGCGCTGAAGCTGGCGAAGCCGACGTTGTCCGTCGGGTACGCCCGCAAGAACGACATCCTCATGACCACGATGGGGCTCGGGGAGTTCTGTCAGTCCGCCAAGGAGATCGACTTCGACGCGCTGGTCCACCAGTTCGCCGAACTCGAGTCGCGGGCGGGCGAACTGACCGAGATCGTCGCGAAACTAGGCGCGGAGCAGACACGGCTGCTGGAACAGCAGTTCGCCGAACTGTCGGCCGCCCTCCTGCCGATGGGAGTCCGATGAAAGCGATCCCGGTGCCCGCCATCGCGGGCGCGTATCTGTTCGAGCCGACGCCACACGCCGACGAACGCGGTTTCTTCAGCCGCACGTTCGACGCCGACGTCGTCCGGTCGGTGGGAATCGACCCGAACGGGTTCCTCCAGGACAGCGTTTCCCGGTCCCGCAAGGGAGTGCTGCGCGGGATGCACCTGCGCTCGGGTCTCGGTGAGGCGAAGCTGGTCCGGTGCTCGTGGGGCGCCGTCTTCGACGTCGTCGTCGACCTGAGGCCGGATTCGCCGACGTACCTCGGCAAGGAGACGTTCGAACTGTCCGGGGAGACCCAGGTCTCGCTGTACATCCCGGCGGGGTGCGCGCACGGGTTCCAGGCGCTCACCGAGTACGCCGACGTCTCCTACCGGATCGACCGCGCGCACGACCCGGCCGAGGACGTCGCGATCGCCCACGACGACCCGGAACTGGCGATCCCGTGGCCGCTTCCGGCGGTGCTGATGTCGGAGCGGGACCGATCCGCGCTCCCGCTTTCCGCGGTCCTACAGAACACGAGGTGAGATCATGACCCGTCGTCTTCCCCGATCCATGCGGGCCAACGAACGCCTCCACGCGATGATCCCCGGCGGCGCGCACACCTACGCCAAGGGGGACGACCAGTACCCGGAGAATCTGGCGCCGGTCATCTCGCACGGGCTCGGCGCGCACGTCTGGGACGTCGACGGGAACGAATACATCGAGTACGGCTCGGGGCTGCGCGCGGTCAGCCTCGGGCACGTGCATCCGCGAGTCAGCGAAGCGGCCCACCGCGAGATCGACCGGGGCGCCAACTTCGCCCGTCCGTCCATTGTGGAGGAACGGGCGGCGACGAAGTTCCTCGAAACCGTCGCAGGCGCGGAGATGGTCAAGTTCGCGAAGAACGGCTCGGACGCCACCACGGCCGCGGTCAAACTCGCCAGGGCGGCCACCGGCAGGCCGCTGGTGGCGATCTGCCGCGACCACGCGTTCTTCTCCATCGACGACTGGTTCATCGGCACCACGCCGATGTCGTCGGGCATCCCGGCCGGGATCACCGACCTGACCGTGTCGTTCCCCTACGGCGACCTCCCCGCGACCGAGCGGCTGCTGCAGGAGAACGCCGGTCAGGTCGCCTGCCTCATCCTGGAGGCGTCCACGCAAATCGAACCGCCCGCCGGGTACCTCGTCGGCCTGCGGGAACTCGCCGACCGGTACGGCTGCGTCCTGATCTTCGACGAGATGATCACCGGTTTCCGCTGGTCGGAGGCGGGAGCGCAAGGTTTCTACGGTGTCACGCCGGACCTCTCGACGTTCGGCAAAGCGCTCGGGAACGGGTTCGCCGTCTCGGCGCTCGCGGGCAAACGGGAACTGATGGAACTCGGCGGACTGCGCACCACCAAGGAGCGCGTCTTCCTGCTGTCCACCACGCACGGTGCCGAAACGCATTCGCTGGCCGCCGCCATCGCGGTCATGGAGACCTACACCGAAGAAGGCATCGCCGCGCGGCTGCACGCGCTCGGCGACCGGCTCGCCGCCGGGGTCCGCGAAGTCGCGGCCTCGGCGGGGGTCGGGGAACACGTCGTCGTGCGCGGCCGGGCGAGCAACCTCGTCTTCGGCACGCTCGACGCCGAGAAGAAACCGTCGCAGGACTACCGAACGTTGTTCCTGCGGCAACTGGTCACCGGCGGGGTCCTCGGACCGTCGTTCGTGGTCAGCAGCGCGTTGTCCGAAGAAGACATCGACCGGACGGTCGAAGTGGTCTCGCAGGCCTGCCTCGTGTACCGCAAAGCGCTCGACGCGGAAGATCCGGCGCCGTGGCTGGGTGGCCGTCCGGTGAAGCCGGTTTTTCGGAGAAGGGTATGAGTTCAAGGATCGCGGATCGCTCGGCCGGCTCGCGCACGCTTTGCGTGGCGCTGTCGGTGTTACTGCTCCAGGTCGCCGTTGAATCCACAGCGGAGGCAACCGAAGAGCCGGCTCGAGGGGCGTGCGGCACGACCGTCGGCGTCCCGTCCGCCCCGGAAGGCGCCCAGATCGTCGAACCGGGCACCGATCTGACCGACAAGACCCGGTTCAGCCAGCCGGGGAGCACGTTCTGGCTGGCGCCGGGCACGCATACGCTGAGTTCCGACCAGTTCGGCCAGGTGATGCCCAAGGACGGCAACGTCTACCTCGGCGCGCCCGGCGCCGTGCTCGACGGACGCGGGATCAACCGCGCGGCCTTCACCACGCCGGCCAAGGACGTGGTGATCCGTGGGCTGACCATCCGCGGTTTCGTCGCCGAACGGGACCAGGGCGTGGTCAACCACGACTCCGGCGAACGCTGGACCATCGAGGGCAACGTCATCGAGGACAACGACGGCGCCGGGATGATGACCGGGGCGGGCCAGCGGGTGATCGGGAACTGCCTCCGTGACAACGGCCAGTACGGCATCAACGCCTACCGTTTCGGCGGCGGGCTGACCGATCTGGTGATCGAGGGCAACGAGATCACCGGGAACAACACCGGTGATTGGGAGACCAGGATCCCGGGCTGCGGTTGCAGCGGCGGCGCGAAGTTCTGGGCCGTGAACGGGGCCGACGTCGTCGGCAACTGGGTCCACCACAACCACGGTGTCGGGCTCTGGGCCGACACGAACAACAACGACTTCCTCATCCAGGACAACCTGATCGAGGACAACGCGTCCGAGGGGCTGTTCTACGAGATCTCCTACAACCTGGAGCTGATCGGGAACACCTTCAACCGGAACGCGTTGGTGCAAGGACGGAACCGGGCCGCGAAGGGCGACGACTTCCCGGTCGCGGCGGTGTACCTCAGCGAATCCGGCGGCGAGCCGAGACTGCCCGCCCGGACCAGCCTGATCGACATCCGGGGCAACATGTTCTCCGACAACTGGTCGGGGATCACGCTGTGGGAGAACGCCGACCGCTTCTGCAACAGCCCCGCCAACACGTCGACGCTGTCCTGTACCGCTTTGGTTTCACCGACGTCGGCCTGCTCCGATCCGGGCATCAAGACCGAACCGCTGTACGGCGACTGCCGCTGGAAGACCCAGCGCGTTTCGGTGCACGAGAACACGTTCGAGTTCGATTCGTCGATGGAAGGCTGCCTCGGCCTCTGCGGGCGAATGGCGGTGCTCTCGAACTACGGAACCTTCCCGGCCTGGTCGCCGTACCGGGCCGCCGTGGTTTCGGAGGCGATCACCTTCCGGCAGGACAACCGGTGGTACGACAACCAGTACTACGGGCCATGGACGTTCGTCGCCCACGACACGTCACGGAAGCTGACCGCGGCGCAATGGCGGGCCGAGCCCTACCGGCAGGACGTTTGCAGTGGTTTCGGAGAGGCGACGACCTGCTGAAGTTTCACCTGTAAGTGTCCATCTGGGACGGTCCATACTGGCCTACCGTTGCCTTTATGCCCGCGTTCCTGGTTGTTCTGATGCTGATCGCGACAGGAGTCGTCCCGGCTTCGGCGGCTCCTGTCGCGGCCTGCGCCGCGGGACCGGTGAGCCAGGGAAAGCCGGCCGACGCCGTGGTCGTCTCCCCCGGAACCGATCTCTCCGCGAAGACGCGCGAACTCCCGTCCGGTACGACGTTCTGGCTCACCGACGGCAAGCACACCCTGGGCCCGGACGAATTCGGCCAGATCATCCCGAAGGACGGCAACGCCTACCTCGGCGCGCCCGGCTCCGTCCTGGACGGCGGCGGCGTCAACCGCTACGCGTTCACCCAACAGGCGCGCGACGTCGTCATCCGCGGCCTCACGATCCGCGGTTTCGCGGCGCCGCGCGATCAGGGCGTGGTCAACCACGACTCCGGTGAGCGCTGGACCATCGAAGGCAACACCATCGAGGACAACCGGGGCGCCGCGATGATGGCGGGACCAGGTCAGAAGGTGCTGCGGAACTGCCTCCGGAACAACGGGCAGTACGGCATCAACGCCTACCGGGCGGGCGACGGGATCACCGGACTGCTCGTCGAGGACAACGAGATCACCGGCAACAACACCGACGACTGGGAGACGAAGGAACCCGGCTGCGGCTGCACCGGCGGCGCGAAATTCTGGGCCGTGAACGGCGCCGACATCCGCGGCAACTGGGTCCACCACAACCACGGCGCCGGCCTGTGGGCGGACACGAACAACAACGACTTCCTCATCGAGGACAACCTGATCGAGGACAACGAGGCGGAGGCGTTGTTCTACGAGATCTCCTACAACGCCGTGGTCCGCGGGAACACCTTCCGGCGCAACACCCTCGTGCAAGGTCGCGCTTTCGCCGCGCGAGGCGACAACTTCCCGGTCGGTACGATCTACATATCCGAATCCGGCGGAGAACCACGCGTTCGCGCCCGGACCTCTTCGGTGGAGATCGTCGACAACGTCTTCGAGGACAACTGGGCCGGAATCACCCTGTGGGAGAACGCGGACCGCTTCTGCAACAGCCCGGCGAACACGTCCTCCGGCTCGTGCACCCTCCTCGTCCCTCCGGTCTCTTCCTGTGCCGCCCCGGGGATCTCTTCGCCGCCGTTGTACGACGATTGCCGGTGGAAGACACAGCGGGTTTCCATCCACGGCAACAAGTTCTCCCACGGGTCCGCTTGCTCGGGCTTTTGCGGGCGGATGGCGCTGCTGGCGAACTTCGGGACCTATCCGGACTGGTCGCCTTACCGGGGAACCTCCGTTTCGGACGCGGTGACCTTCCGGCAGGGGAATCGGTGGTACGACAACGCTTATTCGGGTGGGTGGCGGTTCGTCGTTCAGGACACTTCGCGGACCGTGGGGGTTTCGGGGTGGCAGGGAGCTCCTTACTCGCAGGATGCTTGCAGCTCTTTTGGGGATGGTGGGTGCTGAGGTTGCTCGGTCGGCGCTCGGGTTCTCGGGTGCGTCGCTGCAGCGACGATGTAGGAATTGGGACGTTGAGTGTCCCAATTCCTACATCGTCGCCTCTCGTTTTTCATGAAAGGTACTTTCATGCGATCGAAGAGCGAAAATTGTCGGTACCCCGTCGCATCATGATCCAGTGCGACGAGGAACCTGGCCAACGAGCGCCCTACTCACCGCTCCGGACCGTCCGGAGGTGATCCGCGCAGTCGATCTCGAACAGATCGGCGTGCCGCGCCGGACCATCTCCCGTCGATGTGCGGAAGGCGGCCCTTGGCGAAAGCTGCTGCCCGGAATCGTGTTGCTGAGCAGCGGTACGCCGACAGACGAGCATCGCGTCCGCGCCGGGTTACTCCATGCCGGACAAGACGCGGTGCTCACCGGCACGTGGGCACTCCGCCGCCATGGCTTGGAAAGGGTTCCTCGACAGGAGGAAGTCCATGTGCTCATCCCGGCGAATCGAGGGGTGGCCGGCGTCGGGTTCGTCCACGTGGAGCGGACTCACCGTCTGCCCCGCCCTCATCTCCGAGGAGACCTCCCCGTGGCTCCCGTCCCCCGAGCCGTCATCGACGCCGCCCGCAGGCTCACCGGTGAAGACGAGATCCAGGCGATGATGGCCGAGTCCGTCCAACGCCGCTTCTGCACCACCGACATGCTCACCCGCGAACTCGACCAAGCGGGCCGAAACGGAACGGCCCTGCCCAGGAAGGCCCTCGTCCCGCTCCTGGCCGGAGCGAGATCCGTCGCCGAGGCCGACGCATGGCGTCTCTGGCGAAGATCCGGTCTTCCACCGGGTCGCTGGAATGTCCCGATCTTCGACGCGAACGGGAACTACCTCGCCACCCCGGACTTCTGGTGCGACGAGGTCGCCTTCGCCTGGGAGATCGATTCGTTCCGCCACCACGCCGGCCCCGACGGCCATCGCGCCACCGTCGCGCGCAACGCCCGGTACGCCGCCGCGGGGATCGTCGTGTTGCAGACGCTGCCGTCCCGCCTGCGCGCCGAGCCGGACGAGGTCCAGCGCGAGTTGCGAGCCGCGTTCCGGGCAGCGCAAGCCCGGCCCCGGCCAAACGTCGTGCTCAAACCCGCCGCGTGAGCCGGTCCACCGCCCACGCCACCATCGGCACCACCGCGACAGCGACCCCGAAACCCCCGAAGGTGTCCGTCGGATAGTGCGCCCCCAGCGCCACCTCCGCCCACCCCATCGCGAGCCCCGAGAACGCGACCAACCCCACCAGCACCCAAGCCCCGGCTGCGGCGCCGAGCTGCCGCACATCGATCACGAGCAGCGCGACGACGGTCGCGACCGTGACCGCGAAGGCCGTGTGCCCGCTGGGATAGGAGAGGAACTCGCCGTGGATCAGCCTGCCGGTCAGGGGTTTCAGGGCGGTGGTCAGCGCCACTGTCACCCCGGAGGCGACCACCAGCAGGATCGCCGTCCGCGGCCGCCGGTGCCGCACGCACACCCAGCCGAACAGCGCGATCACCACGATCGCGCCCACCGGTTCGCCCGCGAAGTCGATGACGGTCGCCAGGTACCAGAGCGGGCCTTGGACCCGGTCGACCACCGGCAACACCAGGGCGTCGAGGCCGGCGGTGTGGGAAGTCCCGGCGTAGCGGACGCCGAGGACGAGCGCGACGACGAAACCGAAGGCGCCGAGCGTCCAGAGCGGGATCCGCGCCCGCGGCGGGAGCGCGGGCGGACCGGTGATCACGCGTCGATCGCTGCCTGGTAGCCGCCGACGAGCCGTTCGAGGCCGATCTTCGGGGTGAACTCCTGTTCGTACACCAACCGTGCGGCCCAGCCCATTTCCTGGTTCCGTTCGGCGTCGCCGACGATCTCCCGCAGCCGCGCCGCGAGCGATGCGGCGTCCCCGGGTTCGTGCAGCAGGCCGGTGACACCCTCCTCCACCAGCTCGCGGAAGGCACCGTGGGCCGCGGCGACGGTCGGGACGCCGGCGGCCATCGCCTCGACCACGACCAGGCCGAACGCCTCCAGCCATTCCGACGGGGCGACGACGGCGTTCGAGCGGACGATCAGGTCCCGACACTCCTCTTTGGACTGAAGCCCGAGGTAGCGGACGTCGTCGCGGCCGTGTGCCCAGCGCGCGACCTCGTCCTGCATCGGGCCGGTGCCGGCGATCACCAGCGGCGGCAGCGAACCGCCCGCGGCGGTGAGCCGGTCCCACGCCTTCATCAGCAGGCCGATGCCCTTTTCCTCGGTGATCCGGCCGAGGAACAGCAGGTGCTCCCCCGCGCCCTTGCGCGTCTTGCCCGGATCGGTGACGTAGTTGTACTTCACCGCGAGCCGCTCGGCGGGCATCCCGGCGGCGATCAGGATCTCGCGCTGCGCCTTCGAGATGCAGAAGAACCGCGTGACACCGGACCACCAGCGGTTGCGGTTCAGCATCATGCTCGCCGCCATCGGCACGGTGGCCAGCGCCGAACCGCGGTAACACCCGTGCCGCACCGCCGGGATCGGCTTGCGGCCCACGCAATCGGTGCAGATGTAGCCCTCGCGGTACAGCGTGCCGGGAGGGCAGATCAGCGTGTAGTTGTGCACGGTCGCGACGGTCGGGACCTTCGCCTCGGCGCAGGCGGCCAGCACCGACGGCGACAGCAGCGGGAACGTGTTGTGGATGTGGACGACGTCCGGCCGGTCGTCGACGAGGCGCCGCGCCAGTTCCGCGCGCACGGCCCGGTTCCACGGCACCTGCAGCGGGACGACGGCCTTGCGCGGCAACGACATCTCCGCGATGTCGTCGCTGCGCCGCTCGAACAGGCCGACCTCGTGCCCGGCCTCGGCCAGCAACGCGGTCTCCTGGTCGACGACGGTGTTCTCACCGCTCGGCTGCTCGGATCGGTAGCGATTGTGGATCACGAGGACCTTCACGCGCGCTCCTTGACATCTGTGGTGAACCCGCGGCCGCGATCATCCTTGACGAACTCTGGTTCTTCGGCGGGCGCACGCACCAGCAGCGACGCGGCCAGGGCCAGGTGCAGCAGGTACGGCGACGCGTCGCCGAGGCCCGCCTCGGTGTAGGAGGCGGAAAGACAGTACGTGATCAGGAAGATCGCGCACGCCCTGGCCGGGGACGGTGGCCGCAGCACCGCGACCACGACCAGCACGAGCATGAACGCGGCCACGATCGCGATCCCGACGTAGCCCTGCTCGTGGTAGACGGCGAGCCAGCTGCTGTCGATCGGGAGCCCGTCGAAGGACTTGTCGGTCAGCCCGACGCCGAACAGGTACTCGAGTGTCGTGCGCGGCGCGTCGAGCAGCGCGTCCCACACCTTCGCGCGGCCGGTGAGACTGGAGAAGTTCTCCTCGGATTGGCCCCGCAGGAACCAGGCCTGCAGCAACCCGCCCAAGGCCACCGCCGCGAACAGGCCGCCGAACACGAGCCAGGTGAACACCTTGCGGGCGCGGGCGCTGGACATCCACTGCGACATCAGCGCCACCACGGTCCCGGCCACCAGGCCGAGCATCGCGGTGCGGGTGTGGGTCAGCAGCAGGATCCCGAACGCCGGGACGATGACGACCAGCGCGTGCTTCCGCTCCAGTTTCCCCCCGAGCCACAACAGCACCGTGAGCCCGATGACGATGGCCGCGTACTGGCCGACCTGCGGCGGCGTCAGCGGCCACAGCGTCCCGGTGAGCCGTCCGCCGTACTCGAACGGCATCGCGTTGCCCGGGCCCAGCGCGAGCCCGATCACCACCGTCACCAGCACCACACCGTAGGCGCGGATATGCGTGCGGACGAGGTCGAGACCGCCGTTCCACCAGCGGGTCAGCAGCCACAGGGTGCTCAGGAAGAGGGCGAACCGGAAGCAGCGGAACAGCGCGCCGAATCCGCCTTCCAGGTTCAGGCTGGAGACCACGCTCAACACCAGCAGCAGGGTGAGCAGGAAGAGATACGCGCTCGGCCTGATCCGCAGCCGGGCGTTCAGGGCGAGCGCGATCACGAACGCGGCACCCAGCGCGCCCATGGTGATCAGCTGGCTGACCGAACGCGGCAACGGGAGGAGCGTCTTCGCCCCTGTCGAGCCCAGGGTGTTGATGATCAGCAGTGTCCACGCGACGCCGACCGCCTTGGGCATCCCCGTGCGGATCGACGGTTCGGCCCGGACCGCGGGATCGAGCATGTCAGCCACCTCCCGCACGGGTGAGTTTGCTGCCCTGGTCCTGCTTGTAGGGCGCGCCCTGCCATTCGCCGAAGCCCAGCACCCGGCTCGGCTCGAACGCCACGAAGTTCCACGGCCCGGAGTAGGTGTTGTCGTAGAGCCGGTTGCCCTGGGCGAAGGTGATCGCGTGCTGGACGACCTCGCCCTTGTACGGCGACCAGTCCGGGAACGTGCCGAAGTTCGCGAGCATCGCCATCCGCGCGCAGCTCTCCTCGCAGCCGGCGACGGCCGGGTCGAGCACGAACCGGTTGTGGTGGATCTCGACGCGCTGGGTCTTCCAACGGCAGTCGGCGTTCAGCGGCCCGCCCGCGATCCCGGGCTGCGCGCATTTCGCCTGCTCGGGCACGAGCCGCGTGCAGGAGCCGGACGACGTGTTGGCCGGGCTGTTGCAGAACCGGTCGGAGTTCTCCCACAGGGTGACGCCGTTCCAGTTGTTCTCGAACGTGTTCCCGGAGATCTCCAGTTTGTCCGTGCGCGCCTTCACCCTTGGCTCGCCGCCGGATTCGGACACGTAGATCGACGCCACCGGGAAGCTGTCGCCGCGGTCGATGTAGCGCTTGCCGTCCACCCAGTTGTTGCGGCGGATGGTGTTTCCGCTGATCACGGCGTTGTAGCTGGTCTCGTACATCAGCGCGGAGCCGTCGTTGTTCTCGATGACGTTGCCCGCGATGCGGAAGTCGTTGTTGTTCGTGTCGGCCCACAGCCCGACGCCGCGGTTGTCGTGCACCCAGTTGCCGACGATGTCGGCGCCGTCGACCTCCCAGAACTTGATCCCGCCGGAGCAGCCGCAACCGTCGATCTTGCTTTCCCAGTCGCCGGTGTTGTTGCCGGTGATCTCGTTGCCCTCGACGACGAGACCGGTGATGCCGCTGTCCTGCGCGTAGGCGTTCATCCCGTACTGGCCGTTGCGCCGCAGGCAGTTGCCCCGGACCTGCTGCCGCGCGCCCGCCATCAGCGCCGCGCCGTCGTTGTCCTGGACGGCGCTGTGCTCGATGACCCACCCGTCGGCGGAATCGTGGTTGACCACGCCTTCGTCGTGCGGCGCGGCGAAGCCCTGCACGGTCAGGTTCCGGATCTTGACGTCTGCGGCGTCACCCGCGAAGGCGTACTGGTTGATCTTCCGGCCGTCGAGCACGGCTTTCGGACCGCCCACGTAGACGTTTCCCGGCTTCGGGTTGACCTGGTCGTAGCGGTCGTCGCCGAGTTTGTGCGTCCCCGGTGCGAGCCAGAACGTCGTCCCGGCCGGGCTCGACCGCGTCTTCGCGGCAAGGTCGCCCGGCACCGCCGGGTCGATCTTCACCGCCCCCGCCGGCGCTTCCGCCGGCCCCTCCGGCAGCTTGTCACACACCTGCGCGACCGAACCGGACGGCGCCTTGGCCGGATCCGGTCCAGGCTCGTCGGCGGGCGTGGTGCAGGCGGTGAGCGCCAGCGGGCCGAGCAGCACCAGAAGCGCTGCCCGGCGGAGGCGGTGCGGTCGTGCGATCACAATGGGGGATCCTCGTTACCTGGTTCGAAGGTGAGCACGCCGGTGAACGTGGCTCCGTCGGCGACGGTTCCGCTGCCGAGCAGGGTCCACGACGGCTCGCGACGGCCGAACCCCGCCGAATACCAGCCCATCGGCGGGGTGGTCTCGCCGCGATGCGCCGACCAGTCCAGTTCCGGCGGCAGCTCGAACGAAGCCGTCCGGGCCTCGCCGTCGACGGTCCAGGACAGCGTCGCCGTCCTGCCGGAAAGCGAGACCTCGACCAGCGGGCCCAGGTGAAACGCGAGACGGCAGTGCTGTGCCTCGCCACCGCGAACCTCGTCGAGAATCCGCAATTCGGTGCCTTCCAGCTCCACCGAACGCCGGTGGACGGACGGCGCGTAGCCGTCGTGTTCCGCGCTCCAGCGCGACGGCGTTCCCGCCGCGATCACGGTGGTGACGGCGTGTTTCGTCCACAGGAACGGGCCGCCGGAGACGGACTGGTCGGCGCGGGAGAGTTCGAGCGTGTTGTGCCCCGCCGTGGACCGGAAGTACGACCGCCACTTCGGTTCGCCGTGGTAGCAGTAGGTTCCGGGGTCGGCGAGGATGTCGACACCGTCGTGCCGGACCTCCACCGAAAGCGCGTCCGCGTGCGCGTGCGCGGCGATGGACAGGAAGCCGTGCGGCCCGCCGTCGCAACGGCACCAGATCTTTGCGTCACGCAGGATGGTCATTCCTGCGTCGGCGAAGTCGTCCCGCCGCCGCACCGGGCGCTGCGAACGGACCGGAATGTCCTTGGCCAGCGCGGAGAAGAGCGGCGTGCGGACATCGCCGCCCGGCGTCTCCGGCCACCATTCCAACCGTCCGAAAAGGACAGACCCGGTGTCGATGAGCGACGCCCAGCGGCTCGTCTCGTCGCCGTCGACGATCAGTCCGAAGCCGTCGTCGGCGTCACCTTGCCGCGGCGGCCGCAGCCGGTTGTCCACTATGGACGCGAGCGCGTCGGTCATCCGGAGCAGCACGAGCCAGGTCGACTCCGGCACCGCGACACCGGCGGCCTTCGCCTCCAGCGCCCCGGCGAGCCCCAGTTCCAGGACGAGCCCGTGGTACTCGGTGGCGAGCTCGCGGTTGAGACCGGAGTCGAAAGTGTTGTGCCGCAGCATCTTGTCCAGCGACGCCAGCGCAGTGTCCCGCCACTGGGCGGATTCGGGGAACCAGGCGAACGCGCAGGCGGCGGCGAGCTGTCCGGCGTCCTCGGCGATCACGTGGTTGTTCGCCGACGAACCACGGCTCGGGAAGGCGGCCAGCCAGCGCTGGTGGTGCCAGATCTGGTTGAGCGCCACCGGGTTGTCCTCGAACAGCGCCGGGGCCTGTGCCCAGCCGTCGAGCAGCCGCCGGACCCACACCCACGACAGCAGCCGGATGCCGAGTTCGATACCGCTGACCCAGTGCACCCCGCGCATCGGCGGGTTGGCCGCCCACCAGGACTTCAGGTGCGCGGCCACGCGTTCGGCGTACCGATCCTCGCCGGTCAGGGCGTACGCGGCGGCCAGCACGGTGAGATGCTGGTGCCGCGACGGCTCCCAGATCTGCTTGATGTCGCCGACCGCGTCCTCGCTCCGGTAAGGGACGTCGAAGGAGTACACATCGGACGGCGCGCGGCGACCGGTCTTCGGGTCGTACGACCAGTCCGGGTCGACGAGATCGTCCCGCTCGACGCCGAAGTACTCGGCGCGCCCGTCCATCAGCCTGTCCGCCTTGACGAGCAGGTCCTTCACCGCCTCGCCGGAGACGGCGGCGAGGACCTCGTCACCGGGCACCGACGCGAATCGCCGGTCCGGCAGCCACGTCGCCTGCTCGCTCGCGACCCCGCGCCACTGGCGTTTGCGCACGACGTCGGTGACCCGGCCCGCGATCTCGGCCGGCCCCATCCGCGAAAGTCTCCGCAGGTACCAGGAGGGATCCATCAGCCGAGTCCGATCCGCACCGGTGCCCCGGTCTCCAGGCTGCGGTTGACCGCGAGCGTGGCCAGTGTCGTCGCGACGAGCGAGTCGACGGAGACCGGCATCGCGACCCCGGTGGTCAGCGCGTTGACGAACGCTTCGAGTTCGGCGGCCTGGCCCTTGTCGCGGCCCTTGGGGATCCGCGAGCTGGCCCATTTCTTGCGGCCGAACACCGACGCGCGCGCGAAGTCGTCGAACTTCAGCACCTTGCCGTCGGTGGTGACGTCGATCGTCTCCTTGGGGAACGATGCCGCACCGCTCGTGGTGTACGCGATCGACGCGGTCGAGCCGTCCGGGTAACGCAGCAGGATCTGCAGGTCCTGGTGGCCGGGCGTCGCGGTGGCGTACACCGAGACCGGGTCGGCGCCGAGCAGCCAGCTGACCGTGTCGATGAAGTGCCCGCCCTCGCCGGCGAACCGCGAGCCCTCGCTGTCGGCCTGGTTGTACCAGCTGTTCGCGTCGAGCTGCCCCGCGTTGACCAGGTACCGCACGGAAGCCGGGCCGATCCGCGGCCCGAAGTGGAGCACCGACTCGTTCAGCAGCGGGGCGAACCGGCGGTTGAAGCCGACCTGCAGCCGATCGTTGCCGGACTCCTCGATCGCGCCGAGCACGATCTCGAGTTCCTTTTCGGACAGGGCGAGCGGCTTCTCGACGAAGACGGCCTTGCCCGCGAGCAGCGCGCGCCGGGTCAGCTCGGCGTGCGAGCTGTGCCGGGTCACGATGAACACGGCGTCGATCGAAGAGTCTTCGAGCATCGTGTCGAGATCGGTGGTGGCGCGGCCGAAACCGAACTTGCGCTTGGCGTTCGCGCCCGAGAGCGCGGAGGTGGTGACGACCTCGGCGAGGTCGACCTTCTCCATCTCCGCGAGATGCGGCAGGAGCATGGAAGACGCGTAGTTGCCCGCGCCGATGAACCCGATCCGCACGCCGCCCGGCTTCGGCGCCGCGCGCACCGCCGACGGCTTCGGCACGGAAACCGCCGTGACGGCCTGCTCGGCCGGGCCCGCCGGGCGCTTGTCGTACTCGAACAGCACGGCGACGGCCTTGAGCTCGCCCTCGTTCAGCTTCCGGTACGTCTCGACGGCGTCGGAGAAGTCCGAGACGTGCGAGATCAGCGGCTCGACGTCGAGACGGCCGCGGCCCATCAGGTCGACGACGCATTCCAGGTTGCGGCGCTCGGTCCAGCGGACCTGGCCGATCGGATAGTCACGGCCCTCGAGTTCGTACTCCGGGTCGTAGCGGCCGGGGCCGTACGAGCGGGAGAACCGGACGTCGAGTTCCTTCTCGTAGTAGGCGTTCCACGGCAGGTTCAACGAGCATTTGCCGATGTCGATCACCCGGCCGCGGTCGCGGGCCAGCTTCGCGGCCAGCTCCACCGGCTCGTTCGTGCTGCCGCCCGCGGCCAGATACACCTGGTCGACGCCGTGCCCGGAGCTGAGCTCCGCGACCGCGGTGTCGACGACGCCGGAGCCCGGGTCTCCGCAGTTGAGCGCGCCGAGCCCTTCGGCGATCGCGCATCGCGTCGGATCCGGGTCGACGCCGACCACGCGGACCCCGGAGGCGACCAGCAGCTGCACGACCAGCTGGCCGATCAGGCCGAGGCCGATGACCAGCGCGATGTCGCCGATCTGCGGTTCACCCTGTCGGACGCCCTGCATCGCGATCGCGCCGACCGTGCCGAACGCGGCGTGCCGCGGGTCGACGCCGTCCGGCACCTTGGAGTAGAGGTTCTTGGGCACCCAGTTCAGTTCCGCGTGCAGCGCGTGCTCGTTCCCGGCGCACGCCACGAGATCCCCGACGGCGACGTCGTCGATGCCCGGGCCGACCTCCTCGACCACTCCGCACAGCGAGTACCCGAGCGGCGTGTACGAGTCGAGCTTGTTCATCGCCTTGCGATAGGTCGCGCTCAGGCCGTTCGTCGCGACGCTCTGCATCACCTTCGCGACCTGATCCGGCCGCGCCTTCGCCTTGCCGACCAGGGAAAGGCTCGCCTCGGACACCTTCATCATCTCGGTACCGGTGGAGATCAGCGAATAGGCGGTGCGGACCAGCACACCCCCCGGTTTGCACGCGGGCACTTCGACGTCGAGGAGCGCCAGCTCCCCGCTCTTGTAGTTCTGCACTACCTGCTTCACGTCGCTCCTAAGCGCTTCGGGCCGCGATGGCACCGCGATACCAGTACTCGAGGGTCAAGATGTGCCAGAGGTGCTTGGACCGGTCCTGCTGCCCGGACGCGTCTTCGTCGACGAGCCGTTGCAGGGCCTCGCGGCGGAGGAACCCGGCCTTCACCAATTCGCCTTCGTTCGTCACCTCGCGCACCAGCGGCGCGAGGTCGCGGCTCATCCAAGCCCGCAGTGGTGCGCTGAACAGGCCCTTCGGCCGATGCACGATCTCGGCGGGGAGGATCGAGAGCGCCGCTTCCTTCAGCGCCATCTTCCCTTGGCGTTTCACGATCTTCTTGTCGCCGGGGATCCGGAACGCGGCCTTCACGACCTCGATGTCGACGAACGGCGTCCGCACCTCGGTGGACGCGGCCATACTGGACCGGTCGGTGTAGGCGAGGTTGAGCCCGGGCAGGAACAGCCGCGAATCGGCGAGGCACATGCGGTTCACGAAATCGGTCAACGTGTTGTCGTGATAGGTGTCCGCGTGTTCGGTGATCACGTCGTCCACCGCGCCGGCGAGGTCCGGGTTCAGCAGCGCGACGAGCTCGGCCTGGTCGTACATCGTGTAGCTGCGCCGAAAGGCGGTCTCCTCGGGCAGTTCCGCGAACGACAGGAACCGCTTGGCGAACCGCACCGAACGGAATCCGCGCTTCGACGTCGCCACCGGCAGTCTGTCCACAAGGGACTCCACCGGCCGCCGCACGAGGCCGGGAACCCGCTGGTACCGCACGGCGATCTTGTTCGCGAGATGCTTGCGGTACCCGGCGAACAGCTCGTCGGCACCCATGCCGGACAGCATCACCTTGACCCCGGCCTCGCGTGCTGCGGTGCAGATCAGGTAGCTGTTGATCGCCGCCGGATCACCGATCGGCTCGTCGAGGTGGTACGTCATCCGCGGCAGCAGATCGAGCACCTGCGGCGCGATCTCGATCTCGTGCAGATCGACGCCGAACTTCGCGGCGACCTTCTTCGCGTACATCAGGTCGTCCGGCATCGCCTCGAACTTCGCGTCCTCGGCGCGGAAACCGATGGTGTACGCGGAGATCCCCGGCTGCTCACGGGCGGCGATCGCGGTCAGGTAGCTGGAGTCGAGCCCGCCGGAGAGGAACGTCGCGACCGGCACATCCGACATCAGGTGCTTGCGCGTGGAGTCCTCGATGACAGCGTTGAGATCGAATTCCCCCTCGTACGCGGCGCCTTCCTCGGCGACCTGGCGCAGCGACCAGAACGTGCCGCGTTCGACGTCACCGTTCGGCCGGAACCGCGCCCAGCTGCCCGGCGGCAGCTTTTCGGCCTCGCGAAACGCGCAACGGCCGTCCGGAACCCAGTAATAGAGCAAGGAGGCGACGAGCGCGGTGTCGTCGACCGTCAGAGAACCGCCGAGTTCGGCGGCGAGCGCCTTCAGCTCCGAGGCGAACGTGACCCCCTTGCCGCGGCGCACCAGGAACAGTGGTTTGATGCCCAGCTGGTCCCGCACCAGGGTCAAGGCGCCGGAACGCTCGTCGAAAACACCGAAGGCGAACATGCCGCGAAGCCGGTGCAGGCCGTCGGTGCCCCACTTGCGCCACGCCTCCAGCAGGACCTCGGTGTCGGACGTCCCCCGGAACCGCACCCCGGCGGCTTCGAGTTCTTTCCGCAGCTCCGGCGCGTTGTACAGCTCGCCGTTGTAGGTCAGCGCGAGCCCATCCTTGACCATCGGCTGCGCGCCGGTCTCGGTCAGGTCGACGATCGACAGCCTCCGGTGTCCTAAGTGGACTTCCCCGTGGTCGTACCGGCCGGAACCGTCCGGTCCGCGATGGGCGAGGGTCTTGGTGAGCCGATCGGTGAGCGGACCCCCGTCCGGCCAGAAGTAGGCCCCTGCGATGCCGCACATCTACTTTCGCTCCCCTTACAAGGCTTCGGCGTTGTCCGATGACACAGGCGCGAATCGTTTGGTCGGCTGATCGGCGTTGCCGAGTTCCTTGGCGCGTTTGTACGGCGTCGGATACCCGTTCTTCTTCGGGAACATCTCCACCGGCTTCGGCATGGGCCGGGCGGCCCGCCCGCGCAACGCCGTGTGCAGGCCGTCCCACAGCGTCCCGTCGGTGTGGTCGCGCGGATCCGGATCCACCACGACGACCCCGATGATCGGGATGTGCCGGTCGGCCAGCTGGCGGGCGACGGTGTGCAGCCATTCGGTGTTCGCGTGCCCGGTGCGGACGACGAGGATCGTCTCGTCACCGAGGACTTCGAGGTCGGTCCACGACGTCCCCGGCTCGACCGAACCGACGCCGATCCGGCGTTCCCCGGCAGCCAACGGCGTGTCTCCGCGATCCAGCACCTGGATCGGGCCTTGGCCTGCCAGCTCCCGGAGATTCGTCTTCGGCAGGTCGTCGACGAGCGACGCCGTCCCCTTCTCCGCCAGCTCGCGCGCCATGTCCACGGCGAGCGCGGCGGTGATCTGCCGGGCGCCGAGGTCGAGCAGCGACACCGAACCGCCTTCCTGCCCGGCGGCGCGGACCAGCGTCGCCGCGACCCGCTGCCGCCTGGTCACCGCACGCGAGCGGCGCAGGAAACGCGGCGGCTTCGGTAGTTGCGCGATCACGGAAGCGCCGAGGTGCTGCGAGATCTCGCGGCGCAGCACCGGCCGGTCCTTCACCACGCTCGTGACGGCGGCGAGGCCCAGCCCGGCGAGCAGTCCCAGCGCGAAGCCGATCCCGGCGTCGGTGGCGAGCGTCTTGAGGAAGGACTGCGGCAGGATCCGCGGCGCGTCGACGATCTGCGTCCCGGCGGCGACCTTCGGCGTGCCGATGCCCGCCTCCTGCGCGCGGCCGTCGTAGTCGGAGATCTTGGACGTCAGCTCCGCGCGGCGCGAGTACAGCCGTTCCAGCTGCGCGGGGTTGGCGTTGCGGTTCTTGGCTTCCTCGGCGACGATCGCCGACTCGATGGAGCCGAGTTCGTTCTGTGCCTGGTTGCGCTGGTCGAGCAGGGCCTTCTGCTCGGCCGCCGCGGCCGCCTGGTTGCGAGAGATGTACTCGGTGATGAAGGAGTCGGAGATCGCCTGCGCGCGGGCCACGGCCTCTTCGTCGGTCTTGCCCTTGACCGTCAGCTGGAGGACGTTGTTCGTCAGGCCCAGGCCCTCGTAGTCCTTGAGGAACTCCTCCGGCGCCTGGGTGCTGTTCAACTTCTTGAGCGCCTCGGTGGCGGTCTTCGTCGTCTGGAGCACGGCGACGTCGGTCCGCATCAGCGTTCCGCTGTCGGTCGGCGAGTCGTCGGGGTGGACGACCAGGATCTGCGCGACGGCGGTGGGCGGCGACGGCAGGAACACCGCGACCAGCCCGCCGAGGATCAGGCCGAGCAGGGCCATGGACATCCACAGGCGACGCCGTCTCCGCACCGAGACGACCAGGCGCTGCAGGTCGATGAGCGGTTCGGACTTCGCTTTTTCGGCGCTGGTCACGCTGTACCTGCCAGTGCTTCGTGGTCGGCGTGGGTGGACGCGCCGGGCCGGGTGCGGGTCGGGGAGACGGGGCGGAGCAGCACGGTGCCCACCACGGCGAGCCCGGCGTCGGCGACGGCTTCGGCGATCCCGACCAGCTCCCACGCGGACCGGGAGCCGAGGCTCGTCACGACGAGGACGCCCTCGGCGTCGGCGTCTTCGATGACGGGCCGCGCCGGGGACACCGTCACGGGCGCGAACCACCGGCCGGCGAGGCGGGCGATCCGCCCGGCGGCCGCCTGCCCGGCGTGGTCACCGTCCACGGCGAGGACGAGCAGCCGCCGGTGCGGGAGCCGCGAAACCAGGCGCCGGTACTGGATGTCGGCGTCGATCTCGTCGGCGAAGACGTCGACCCGCGGGATGTTCCACGGCCGGTCGTCACGGAGGATCTTGGCCCGCAGGGTGGTTCCGGCCGGGCGCCGGTCCACGGCGTCGAAGGTGGCCAGCACCGGGCCGCCGATCGCCGCGGCGATCTCCTCGTCGTCGCGCAGCCGCCGGTCGGTGCGGGCGGTGAAGAGGTGCCCGAACAGGCCGATCAGGAAGAACAACACCGCGCCGCCGATGGCGAGCTGCGGCAAGGTCGGCGCGGCCGCCGCGGACGGCAGCTCGGCCGAACCCAGCACGACCATGTTGCCGAGACCGCTCGCCGTGTCGGCCGCGTTCAAGGTGGACATCGCCGACTCGATCGTCGAGCGCAGACCCTGCAACTCGGTGCGGAGCTGGACGCTCTCCACGGTCGTCTTGCCGTCGTTGACCTTCGCCGAAAGTTCACTGATCCGCTGGTTGGTCTGCGCGACCTGCTGCCGCAGCGTCTCGCGGCGCTCCTGCGCCAGCTGCACGGCGGCGTCGCCGGAACCGGCGATGATCTGCGTGGAGTACTTCACGAACTCCTGGGCGAGCTGGTCCGCGAGCCGCTGCGTCTGTTCGGCGGTGTCACCGGTGGCCTCGATGGTGATGACATTGCCCTGCGCGACCGACGTGGTCACCTTGTCCCGCAGGTCGGCGCCGGTCTCGCCGTCACCGAGTCCGGCGGCGGCCCGGTCGAGCACGACCGAGCTGGTCGCCACCTCGGCCTGGGTGAGCAGTTCGTCCGCCTCACGCGGGCCCTGCAGCAGCACGCTGGAGGTGGTCCGGTAGCCGGGGGAAAGGATCACCGACGATCCCGCGCCGACCAAGGCGCCGAGGAGGGCGAGGACCACCAGGGTCCGCCACCTCCCGCGCAGAACCTGTCCGATCATGGACAGGCGCACCGTGTCGTCACTCAAAGCCGGGATCTCCCATCGGCGCGGTTGGGTGTGGCATGAATCCCGTCGGACCGACCACGGCGTTGGTTACAGGATTGCCCCAGTCTTGTTCAAAACGCGACCGGGAAGTCGATCAACGGATCGCGGCCTCGTAGGCCGAGAGCAGGGCTTTCTGGGAGTTCTCCCAAGAGAGCGGACCGGCGACGCGCGCCCGCCCCAGCTCACCCATCGTGGCCCGCTGCTCCGGCGAGTCCAGCAGGTGCGCGATCAGCTTCGCGAACTCCGGCTCGTCATTCGCCGGCGCGTACAGCGCGGCCTCCCCGGCCGAGACCCGGGCCTCCCGGAGCTCGAACGAGACGATGGGACGGCTCATCGCCATGTACTCCATGATCTTGTTCATGGTCGACACGTCGTTGAGCGGGTTCAGGGGGTCCGGCGAGAGGCAGACGTCGGCCGCGGACAGGTAGCGCAGCAGGTCTTCGTCGGGGATCCGGCCGGTGAACTCGACCTGGTCGTCGAGCTTCAGTTCCTTCGACAACGCCACCATGGCGTCGAAGGCGTCACCGGAACCGATGAACACGGCGTGCCAGTCGGTGCGGCCGACGACATCACGCAGCGACGCGAGCGCTCGCAAGGCGTAGTCGACGCCGTCCTGAGGGCCCATCACGCCGAGGTACGCGAGCAGATGCGGCTTGCCCTTCTTCAGCTCGGGCTCGACCGGGACCATGTGGAACCGCTCGACCACAGGCGCGCTTCGCACGACGAAAACATCGTCCGGCGACTTGCCGCCGCGCTTCACGGCGACGTCCTTGTAACTCTCGTTGGTCGCGATGACGACGTCGGCCGTCTTGTAGGTGCGGCGCTCCAGCGCGCAGACCGCGCGGTACAGGAAGTCCTCGCCGCGGTCGAACCGCGAAAGATACAGCTCGGGGCACAGGTCGTGCTGGTCGAAGATGAACTTCGCGCCCTGGCGCTTGAGGTACAGCGCGACCAGGAAGAGCAGGTCCGGCGGGTTGCAGGCGTGCACGACGTCCACCCGGCCGACCTTGCGGGCGAGCCGGAGCGTGTGCCACAGCGCGGAGCCGTACTCCCGGATGTACCCGGCCGGGCCACCGGTGGCGGCCTTCAGCGGGTACCGCAGGATGTGGACGCCGTCGATGGTGACTTCGGCTTCGGTGTCCCGCTTCGTCCCTTGTGGACAGATGACGTGGACTTCCCAGCCTGCGTCACGGAGTGTCTGGCACTCCTGCCAGACGCGGCGATCGAAGGGGACGGAAAGGTTCTCGACGAGGATGAGAGCTTTACCAGGCAAGGCCGACATATCCCTCTTCAGTCCGGCGCCGGTCGGCGTCGGGTACACGGACGAGATCGACGATGGTGTGGCCGCCGCCCGCCGGGAGCGCCGCGAGGACCTCCGGATCGGTGCAGCCGATGAGGTAGACCTCGGCGTGGTCGACGACCTCGCCGATGGAACCGGCCAGCAGCTGGCCGAGATGCGGCAGCCTGCCCTCGATGTACTCGCGGTTCGCGCCCATCAGCCGCGAAAGGCTGACGTTGGCGTCGTAGATGCGGAGGTCGTACCCCTTGCCGAGCAGCCGCTCCGCCAGCTCGACGAGCGGGCTCTCGCGGAGGTCGTCGGTGCCGGGTTTGAAGGACAGACCGAACAACCCGACCTTGCGTTTACCGGTGCGCGCGACCAGGTCGAAGGCGCGCTGGAGGTGTTCGTCGTTCGAGGGCAGCACGTGCGACAGGATCGGGACGGCGACGTCCGCGCGGTGCGCGGCGTAGACCAGGCCACGCAGATCCTTGGGGAGGCACGAGCCGCCGAAAGCGAACCCGGGGCGGAGGTAGGCGGGGCTGATGTTGAGCTTGCGGTCGGCGAGGAAGACGTCGATCACCTGATGCGAGTCGAGCCCCAGCGCTCGGCAGATGGAACCGAGCTCGTTCGCGAAGCCGATCTTGAGCCCGTGGAAGGAGTTGTCGGCGTACTTCGTCATCTCGGCCACCGGGATCGCGACACGGAAGACCTCGCCGGGAAGCCCCTCGTACAGCGCCGCGACGACGTCACCACTGGCCGCGTCGAGCTCGCCGATGACGGTCTTGGGCGGGTCGAAGAAGTCCTTGACGCTGCTCCCCTCGCGCAGGAACTCGGGGTTCACCGCGACCCCGAAATCGACGCCGGCGGTGAGACCGGACGACTTCTCGAGGATGGGGACGAGCAGGTCCAGACAGGTGCCCGGGAGCATGGTGCTGCGGAAGACGACGGTGTGCCGTTGTGTTTTGGCCTTGAGCGCGTCGCCGATTTCCTCGGCGACGCGCTCCAGGAAAGCCGTCGAGAGGCTGCCGTTGGGAGCCGAGGGGGTACCGACGCAGATGAGGGAGACTTCGCTGTCCGCGATCGCCTGTCTGACGTCGGTGGTCGCTCTCAGTCTGCCTTGGGCGACCACTTCCGCGGTCAGTTCCCCGATGCGCTCCTCGACCACCGGCGCCTTGCCGCTGGAGACGAGGTCGATCTTCACCGGGTTCACATCCACCCCGACGACGTCGTGCCCGCGCCCGGCCAGGCACGCCGCCGACACGCAACCGACGTAACCGAGCCCGAAGACACTGATCTTCATGACGAATTCCTCCAGCCGCATTCCGCTGCCCGTTGGTCGGCAGGAGGACCGGGTTCGTTACCGGTGTCCGCGGTTCGCCTGCGTTTGGCGGAATGCCTGTGCGGCAAGGGAATTACTCATCGCTCGAAGAGTGCGAAACGCTACACGGGCCGCGTAAGGGTTTCGTCTCGATTGTGCGGTGGTGGCCGTTCGGTCCGGGTGGTCGTGAGTGGCGATTCGGGTTCTAACCCGAATCGCCACTCACGACCACCTGGGCCCACTTATCCACAGCCGGCGCTCCTCGCACCTCGTTCATCCACAGATTCGCGCCGCGCCCTCCATGATCGTGGTCCAGGGGAGATCGTCGAAGGGTGCCTCTACACAAACGCTGGTCGGAGGAATCCATCCCGGCCGAACAACGCCCGAGCTGGCCGGTCCTCCTGGCGGAGCAGCACGGGGTCGTCAACACCCGGCAACTTCGCGCCTACGGCCACTCCGTCGCCGATATAGAAGCCAACCTCGATGCCGGACGCTGGCAACGAGTGCTACCGCGCGTCTATGCGATGTTCACCGGCACGCTCTCGAGGCCGGCCAAGATTCAGGCCGCGCTGAAGTACGGCGGCGGCCATGTGGTCTTGAGTCACCGCACCGCCGCCGAGGAGTGGGGGCTGCTGCCCGTCATCGAAGGCCCGGTGGAGATCACGGTTCCGTACACGTCCTCGGCGGTCTCATGCCCACCTCTGGTGATCGTGCACCGTTCGCGCGCCCTGCCGCACATCGCGATCAGGACCTCTCCCCCACGGACCCGCATGACCGACACGATCATAGATCTGGCCACCGCACAGAGAACGCCGAAATGGCGACCGATACCGTGGTCGACCTCGTCAGTCGAAGCAAAGTCTCGTTGGCGGCGATGGAGGATTGCGTGCTCTTCCGGCCGCCTTTCCGCTACCGGCCCGCCATCCGGCACGGCCTCGCGCTTCTCGGCGGCGGACTGATGTCGGTGCTCGAAGTGGAATACAAGGAAGCCGTCGAAGACGCGCACGGTCTCCCGCAAGGTAGTCGGCAAACAGCTTTCGAGGTGAAAGGCAAGGTCCTCTGGGAGGACGTCACCTACGACCCACATGGCGCCGCGGTAACGGTCAGACTCGACGGCCGAGCCACCCACGCGATGGCGGACATCGCCTTCCGTGACCGGAACCGGGACAACGCCGCCGAGCTGGCCGGACGGGCAAGGCTCGTCTACGGCTGGCAGGACGTGCGGAACTCGCCGTGCCAAGTAGCCGCCGAGGTCCGGACGGTCCTGACCCGGGAGGGCTGGGATCCGGCCGGGGCACGGGCGACGACTTGCCGCCGGTGTCGTGAGTGATCGTGCGGTGGTGGCCGTTCGGTCCGGGTGGTCGTGAGTGGCGATTCGGGTTAGAACCCGAATCGCCACTCACGACCACCTGGACCGAACGGCCACCTTCGCCGCCCCTCAGTAACGACCCAAAGCGCTCACGACCCCTGAACACGCCCGAGCCGCCCTCACGGTTGCCCGGTCACGGCACCGGAATGTTCCGCTCTGGTCGCCCGGACGCGACGGACTTTAGGTTCGATTCGTCGACGATCGCCTGTGGCGTCCGTGAGGGACGGGCGTGCCGGGCGGGACTGGGGAAACACCATGCGAAGAACATCTCTGCGCGCGATCGGAGTGCTGACCGCGGCCTTCACGGTCGCCGGGCTGGCGACCGCCCTGCCCGCGTACGCCGCCACCGGCCCGAACATCAAGGTGACGGCCAAGGCCCAGGAGGGCCGCTGGCTGCCGGGCGACGCCATCCCGATCGAGGTGACGGTCGCCAACATCGGCGACACGACGGCGAGTCAGGTCAGGGGGTACGCCCACAGGGAGTCCGGCGGCTACTTCATCGTCGATGAGACGTCCTGGGGCGACCTCCGCTCCCAGGACGGCGCCACCTACGCACCGGGCGAGAGCAGGACGTACACGACCAAGGGCAGCGTCTACACCCTCAACGAGGGAAATCCGGTGCTCGACATCGAGGTGAGCGGCCCTGGAGAGGCCGACTACTCGGACAACCACAGCCGGATCACCGTCGGGCTGCTTTCACCCGACACCACAGATCGCGTCGCCGGTGTCCTCTATGGCGACCGCAACGAGGACGGCAAGCTCTCGCCCGGGGAAGGTCTCGCCGGCGCGGAAGCTCGTGTGTCCGGTCCGGGTCCGTCCGGGTACCTCACCGCGATCACAGACGCCGAAGGCCGGTTCTCCTTCGATGCCGTCCCGGTCGGCCCCAGCATCTACTGGCACTTCGAGAAAATCCCGGACGGCTGGGTGACCGCGTACCCGCCGAGCCTGCGGCTGGACGGCAGCGGGCAGAACACCGCGCTCGAGAGCAGAGCGATCCGCCCGCTGACGGACTCGCTGAGCGCGAAGATCGCGCTCGACAAGACCACCTACGCGGTGGGCGAGACCGCGACGGCGACGGTGACTCTCACGAACGTCGGCGCCCGCGAAGTCGCCGGCATTTACGCGGGCTGCGATCCCGGGGGCTACGAGCGGGGCTTGGAAGTCCCGGCAGCCCAGTGGGGTGCGTTCAGTTACGTGAACAAGGCGGGCAAGATCGCTCCGGGACAAAGCGTGGTCCTGAAGGTCGCCGGCACGGTGCCCGCGAGAGCGGGCGCCTTCGGTGAAACCGGGCTCGACTGCTGGTTCGACAACGACAACTCCTTGAGTTCCGGGCCGTATGCCTACCAGAACGCGAAGGTGCCGGGCGCCAGGGCCGATGCCCGCGGTCAGATCTGGTACGACAAGAACGGCAACTACCGGTTCGACACAGGCGAAGGAGCGGCGAACACGACCGTCGCCCTGAGCACGACCGACAAGAAGCTCGTGTCGCTCGCCAAGACCGACGCCAACGGCTTCCTGACATTTCCCAACGTCGCGGTCGGCACCTACCGGTTCTCCATACTAGGACCTTGGCGGATCAACGAATCCGATGCGACCGTCGATGTCATCGCACCGCCCTACAACCCCGGCCAGTGGACCAAGCACGTGGTCCCGCGCTGATCACGAGAAACCGGACGGCCCCGGGGGCGAAAGCTCCCGGGGCCGTTGCCGTACAAGGACTTCAGCCGCCCTGAACGAACTTCGCCGCCAGCCCCTCCCCCACGGAGGTCGCCTTCCCGTGGTTCTCGATCGGCGAGATCTTCGAGTTCTTGAAGCAGATGTAGGTCACGCCCGAGTCGACGCCGCCGTTCTTCGGGTCCGGGTTGATGCCCAGCGCCTTCGCGGTCGCGTAAGAGGCTTCGCCGATGATGTCCTTTGGCCCGGTGTCGCCTATGACGGTGTAGAGCACCTTGTTGTTGTAGATCACCGCGCACGAGCCGGCGCCCTTGAGGCCGGACTTCTCGAAGTTCCACGTGCTGCTGATGCTCGGCACGACGATGTAGGGCGTCTGGTCGGCGATCAGTGCCTTGCCGTCGGAGCGCGGGTACGCGGTGCCGTCCTGGAACCACGGGTCGGTGGTCTTGTTGCACCGCGCGGTCGGCTGCCCGTCGCAGTCGACGTCCATGTCGGCCTTCCAGAACACGGCGCCGCCCGCGTCGCAGACCGCGATGGTGCGGCCGGTCTCGTCGTCGGTCTTGTACTTGCCGTTCGAGATCTGCTTGCAGGCGGTGGTCTTCGCCAGCAACTGCTGGGCGGTCGGGGCCGCCTGCGCCGATGGGGCGGCCACGGCCGTCGCCGCGGGGGCCAGTCCCGCGGCCGCCACCATGGCCGAGAACAGCAGTAGTTTCCGCATACCGAGCACCCCTTAGTTAATAAGACTTCTTTACCGAGGATGCTCAGGATGTCGCCGCACAGGATTCGACTCAAGGGCCGGCGGGGTGTTGTTTTCCGACTATGCAAAGAAAAACGGTCAAAAGCGGGCAAGCCTGGCGACTCGCGCGATGGCCCGTCCCGTTCGGCGGTACAGGCCGTCTCGTTCAGCGAGCACGCTGTCGAGCCACTCCTGGTCGACGTCGTGCCGGACCTCGACCCGCGGCCACAGCCAGCCGTCGCGCGACGCCGCGCCGCCTTCGGTCGTGTAGACCTTCGTCGCGCCGGAACGCCGGAGCCTGCTGAGCACCCGCCGGTCGTAGGCGCCGAACGGCGGCGCGTACGCGCGCACGGGTTCCCCGCTCAGGTCGGCCAGCAGTTTCGGTGCGGTTTCGAGTTCACGCCGGGCGTGCCTGCCGTCGAGCCGCCGCCAGTCGCGATGTTCCCAGCCGTGCGAGCCGATCGACATCCCCGCGTCGACCAGCTTGCGAAGGCCGTCGGCGTCGAGGAAGCCTCGCTGACCGATGCGGCCGGCGAGAGGGAAGAACTCCGCCGTGAGATCGCGCTCCACCAGTCTGGGGAGCGCGATCTCGACGTCGGAGGAGTTGCCGTCGTCGAAGGTGAGCCCGACGTCTTCCCGGCCGGCCACCGTGTCGAGCACTCGCTCGAACTGCTCGACGGTCACCCATGTTTCGTTTTCGCCTGGATCCAGCGCACGCACGGGCCTGCCCACGCCGCCTATCGCCAGGATCACCATCCGCGCCTCATTCGGGACCGAGTCTGTTTCCCGATTAATCGCGTTGGCGAACGGAGTAGTTACACGATCCCGCAAGGTGTCCACGAACGGATTACTTGCGGATCTCCAGGGTGCAGCACTTCGGGCCGCCGCCCGCCTTCCGCAGCTCGGAGATGTCCAGGAAGACGACCTCGTAGCCGCGTTCGGTCAGCCGTGCCGCCAATCCGGTCGCCTCGACCGGCAGGACGACGTTGCGGCCGTCGGACACCCCGTTGAGCCCGAAGCACTCCGCGTCGGCCCGGTCCGCGATTACCGCGTCCGGGAACATCCGCTCCAGCACCTTCCGCGATCCGGCCGAGAACGCTTCCGGGAAGTAGGCGATCTGGGCGGCCGTGGTGTCGGTGGCCTCGGCGAGCACGAACAGCGCGGTGTCGAGGTGGTAGTAGCTCGGGTCGATCAGCCGCAGCGAGACGACCGGGACACCGAGGACCTCCTGCGCTTCGGCGTGCGCGGCCGGGTCGGTCCGGAAGCCGGTGCCGGCGAGCAGGATCTTGCCGGTCCAGGCGAAGTCGCCTTCGGCCTCGTTGATCTTCTCGGGCATGGTGATGTCGCGGTAGCCGTGTTCGACGAACCAGCGGCGGAAGTGCTCGGCCTCGGCGGTGCGCTGCGGGGCGCGGAACCGCGAGCCGAGGACACGGCCGTCGACGACGGTGCCGGAGTTCGCGGCGAACACCATGTCGGGCAGGCCGGGCTGCGCGTCGATCTCCTCGACGGTGTGGCCGAGGCGTCGGTAGGTGTCACGGAGTTCGGTCCATTGCGCCATCGCGGTGTCGACGCTGACCGGCACGGATGGGTCCATCCAGGGGTTGATGACGTAATCCACCGCGAAGTACCGCGGCGGGCACATGAGGTAGCGGCGCGTCGTGGGTACACGGGGCTGCTGCTCCAGTTCCGGCATACCCGAAGGGTAAGGCTCACCTAATTCCGCAATCAATCGCTGTTCGCTGCGCATATACCTGCTAAACATTGCGTGTGAACACCATCGACCAGCGAATCGTTTCATGCCTGATGGCCAATGCGAGGTCCAGCTACGCCGACATCGGCAAAGTCGTCGGTCTGTCCGCGCCCGCGGTCAAGCGACGGGTCGACAGGCTGCTCGAAACCGGGGTCCTGCGCGGCTTCACCGCGGTCGTGGATCCCGAGGCACTGGGCTGGGGCACCGAGGCGTTCGTCGAGATGACCTGCAACGGCAACATCACCCCGGGCCGGATCCGCGCCAGGCTGGAGCCGTTGCCGGAGGTCGTCGCGGCGTACACGGTGTCCGGCGCGGCCGACGCGATCGTCCACCTGCGCGCGTCGGACATCCACCATCTGGAGACCGCGCTGGAACGGCTGCGCGGGCTGGAGATCGTCGACCGTACGGTCTCCACCGTCGTCCTTTCCCGGTTACTGGAACGCCCGCCCACGCCCGAAGCGTGACACCCTCGATCCCGTGACCGATCAGATCCGCTCCAGCCACGACAGCGGCGTCGCCGTGCTCACCATCGACGCGCCGGCGACCCGCAACGCCCTGACCCTCGACCTGTCCGCGCAGCTTGCCGAGGCCGTTTCGCGTGCCGAAGCCGACGAGAGCGTCCACGCTCTGGTCGTTACCGGCGCGCCACCGGCCTTCTGCGCGGGCGCGGACCTGGACACGCTCGCCGGCGCCCGGGAGGACGGACTCCGCGCCATTTACGACGGATTCCTCTCGGTTGCGCGGTGTTCTTTGCCGACGATCGCCGCGGTCGGCGGTGCCGCCGTTGGCGCCGGACTGAACCTCGCACTCGCCGCGGATGTCCGCATCGTGGGACCGAAGGCGAAGTTCGTGGCCAGATTTCTCGATATCGGCATCCATCCCGGCGGCGGGATGACGTGGATGATCCAGCGGCTCGTCGGCCCGCAGAAGGCCGCGGCGATGACACTCTTCGGTGAGGTCGTCGGCGCCGAAGCCGCTGTCGAATCCGGGCTCGCGCTCCGGCTCGTCGACGGGGATCTGGTCGAGGCCGCCCGTGAACTGGCGAAACCCGCCGTCGGCGCTCCGCGCGACGTTCTTCTGGCGACGAAGCGCACGCTTCGGCACACCGCTTCACTGACCGACCATTCGGCCGCCGTCGACGCCGAGATCGAGCCGCAGCTGGCGTCACTCACCGCGCCCGCGTTCGCCGAACGACTGACCAGGTTGCGAGCGGCCATGACCGGCCGATGACCGTTCCCCGACCGGACTTCACTACGCTTGATGGAGATACGGCTCACAATCGAGGCGTACCGCTAACCGTTACCATCGGTAACAGATAAACCGGGAAAGCCCCGCTCAGCGACGAGCTCAGGCCACTCGAGAAGTAGGTCCAGGCCATTTTTAGGGGATCCTGGGAAGTGTGCCGAGGACTAACCTCGGGACATGGCACCTGTGACCTGGCCGACATCGCCGGGCGAGGCACCGGATCTCCGGCACGGCCGGGGACGACGCACGTCGGGAGAGAGGGAATCCCTGACCTATGAGCACGAGTGCGAACGGCAACGGCTCCTTGTCGGCCGTCAGGCCGACCGAGGTCGCCAAGCTGGACCGGGTGGTCATCCGGTTCGCCGGCGACTCCGGTGACGGCATGCAGCTGACGGGCGACAGGTTCACCTCGGAAGCGGCCGCGTTCGGCAACGACCTGTCGACCATGCCGAACTTCCCCGCGGAGATCCGCGCGCCCCAGGGCACCATCCCGGGCGTCTCGAGCTTCCAGGTGCACTTCGCCGACTACGACATCCTGACGCCGGGCGACCGGCCGGACGTCCTGGTCGCCATGAACCCCGCCGCGCTGAAGGCGAACCTCGCCGACGTCCCGTCGGGCGGGACGATCATCCTCAACACCGACGAGTTCACGAAGCGGAACCTGGTCAAGGTCGGTTACGACAACGACCCGCTCGACGACGACACCCTTTCGGCCTATCAAGTCCACCGGGTGGCCATGTCGACGTTGACCAGGGGCGCGCTCGAAGAGACCGGACTGTCCAAAAAGGACGCCGAACGCGCGAAGAACATGTTCGCGCTCGGGCTCCTCTCCTGGATGTACCACCGGCCGACCGAAGGCACGGAACGGTTCCTGCGCGAGAAGTTCGCGAAGAAGACCGACATCGCCGAGGCCAACATCCTGGCCTTCCGCGCCGGCTGGAACTACGGCGAGACGACCGAGTCGTTCGCGACGACGTACGAGGTCGCGCCCGCGAAGCTGAACCAGGGCACGTACCGCCAGATCACCGGGAACACCGCGCTGGCGTACGGGCTGGTCGCCGCCGGGCAGCAGTCCGGCCTGCAGATCCTGCTGGGCACGTACCCGATCACCCCGGCGTCGGACATCCTCCACGAGCTGTCCAAGCACAAGAACTACGGCATCCTCACCTTCCAGGCCGAGGACGAGATCGCCGGCATCGGTGCGGCGCTCGGCGCCTCCTACGGCGGTGCGCTGGGCGTCACCTCGACGTCCGGGCCCGGTGTCGCACTGAAGTCCGAGGCCATCGGTCTCGCGGTGATGACCGAACTGCCGCTGGTCGTCATCGACGTCCAGCGCGGTGGCCCGTCGACCGGCCTGCCGACCAAGACCGAGCAGGCCGACCTGCTGCAGGCGATGTTCGGCCGCAACGGCGAATCCCCGGTGCCGATCGTCGCGCCGCTGTCCCCCGCCGACTGCTTCGACGCGGCGCTGGAGGCCACCAGGATCGCGCTGAAGTACCGCACGCCGGTCTTCCTGCTCTCGGACGGCGCGATCGCGAACGGCTCGGAGCCGTGGCTGATCCCGGACGTCGAGGACCTGCCGGATCTGCGCGTGGAATTCGCCACCGAACCGAATGCCGAGGACGGTTCCGGGGAATTCTGGCCGTATGTACGCGATCCCGAGACCCTCGCCCGGGCGTGGGCGGTGCCGGGCGCGGCCGGTCTGCAGCATCGCATCGGCGGGCTGGAGAAGGCCGACAAGACCGGCCACATCTCCTACGAGCCCGACAACCACGACAAGATGGTCCGCCTGCGCCAGGCCAAGATCGACGGCGTCGACGTCCCCGACCTCGTCGTCGACGACCCGAGCGGCGGCAAGGCACGGGTGCTGGCGCTCGGCTGGGGCTCGTCCTACGGCCCGATCGGCGCCGCGTGCCGCCGTGTCCGCAAGGACGGGATGCCCATCGCGCAGGCGCATCTACGGCATCTCAACCCGTTCCCGGGCAACCTCGGTGACGTACTCCGTTCGTACGACACCGTCGTCGTCCCTGAAATGAATCTCGGCCAGCTTTCGATGCTCTTGAGGGCCAAGTACCTCGTCGACGTGAAGTCGTACACGAAGGTCGCCGGAATGGCGTTCAAGGCCGAGGAGCTGCAAGGCGTGTTCACGGAGATCATCACCAGTACGGAGGGGACGAAGTGACCGCGATCGACCTGGGGATCCCCACCCTCGGCGGCCTGGACCTTGTGCCGACCGAGACCGAACCGCAGAAGGCGAAGGACTACAAGTCGGACCAGGAGGTCCGCTGGTGTCCCGGCTGCGGGGACTACGTCGTGCTCAACGCCGTGCAGTCGTTCCTGCCGACGCTCGGCCTCAAACGCGAGAACATCGTGTTCATCTCGGGTATCGGCTGCTCGTCCCGGTTCCCGTACTACCTGAACACCTACGGCATGCACTCGATCCACGGCCGGGCGCCGTCGATCGCGACCGGGCTCGCGACCGCGCGACCGGATCTGTCGGTGTGGGTCGTCACCGGTGACGGCGACGCGCTGTCCATCGGCGGCAACCACCTGATCCACGCGTTGCGGCGCAACGTGAACATCAAGATCCTGCTGTTCAACAACCGCATCTACGGCCTCACCAAGGGCCAGTACTCGCCGACGTCCGGGCCGGGCATGGTCACGAAGTCCACCCCGATGGGCTCGGTCGACACCCCGTTCAACCCGCTTTCGCTGGCGATCGGCGCCGAGGCGTCGTTCGTGGGCCGCGCGCTCGACTCGGACCGCAAGGGCCTGACCGAGGTGCTGGAGGCCGCCGCGAAGCACCGCGGATCCGCGCTGGTGGAGATCTACCAGAACTGCCCGATCTTCAACGACGGCGCCTTCGACGTCCTCAAGGACAAGGACGAGGCCGCGAGCCGGCTCATCCCGCTGAAGCCCGGCGAGCCGATCAAGTTCGGCCCGCAGGGCGAATTCGGTGTCACGCGCGGCGGCTGGGCCGGGCTGGAGGTCGGGAAGGTCGCGAACATCGGCGAGGAGAACCTCGTCGTGCACGACCCGACCATCGAGGACACCTCGTACGCGTTCGCGCTTTCGCGGATCGGCGACCAGAACCTGAACCACGTGCCGACCGGCATCCTGCGGCAGGTCGAGCGGCCCACCTACGACGACCAGGCGCGTACCCAGGTCGCCGAGGCCCAGGCCGCCCGCAAGCCCGATCTGCAGGGGCTGCTGCGCGGCAAGGACACCTGGACCGTCGTCAGCTAGTTCCGTAGTGCAATGAAGGGGCCTTTCATAGCAAATTTTGCTATGAAAGGCCCCTTCATTGCGATCAGGTGAGGGGACGGAAGCCCACGCGCTCCGCGTCGGCGGCGGAGCGGAACCAGACCTCCGCGACCATCTTCGGGAACTGCGGCGAGTCCTCGGTGCAGTACCGCAGGGCCGTCACGCTGGCCTTGACCGCGAAGTCGTCGGCCGGACGGCCACCGCCCGGCCGCGGCATCGCCGATCCGGGGCCGAACGGGCCGGGCGGAACGGACTCGGTCACCGGAGCGGCGACCTGCCGCGCGGGCGGGGGCTCCGGCGCCGGCATCGCGTCGCCGGGCTGGACGGCGGGCTCGAACAGCGAGCCGCTCTGCCCACCGGACAGTTCCGGCTCACGACGTTCGATCGCCCGCATGGACGGCTGGATCGGCTGCGGCGGCTCGAAACCACCGCGGACCGCGCCCCTGGGCGTGCGCTTGGGCAGCACCTGGGTGGCTTCGGCCGGCGTCTCGGGCTCCGAGTCGAGGAGCCCGGCCTTCGCTTCTTCGTCGGAACCGAAGGCGTACGCGGGCGCGTGCAGCTCTTCTTCGCGTTCGAACCAGTTGGTCTCGACGGGCGCCTGCTCCGTCTCCACGCGTGACGCGGGGTTGAACAGCGACACCGGCTCCGGCTGCGTCTCGACGCCTTCCGGGTCCAGCTGCATCTCCAGGCGGGACCGGTACGGCCCTTCGCTCGGCACGGGCGGCTGAGGCTCGGGCTCGGGCTCGGGTTCCGGCTCGACGTCCAGCTTCGACGCGGGCTGGAGGTACTCGGTCGCCGCGCTGACGTACGGGTTCTCCGGCTCGGGCTCGGGCTCGGGTTCCGGCTGGGCCGCCGGGATGTACTGCGTCCGCTCGGCCGGGTGCTCCGGTTCGGGCTCCGGCTCCCGGTCCGCCTGGGGCGCCGTGCGGTACTCGGCCTCGTACTCTTCTTCGGGCTCGAAGGTCTGCGTCGGGGTGGCGACGGGCTCCGGCTCCTCGACGGCGTCCTGTGCAGGCTCCTGAGCAGGTTCGGTCCACTGCTGCGCGGGTTCCTGCTCGGTGAGCGTCTCGGGGTACGCGGGCTTCGGCTCCTCGACCGCCGCGAACTCCTCGTCCAGCTCGTCGTGCGACGGCTTCGTGAGGTACGCGGTGCCGCCTGCGACGGCCGCGGCACCCGCGCCGAGACTCACCCCGGCGGGCAGCCGGGACGTCTCGGCGTGCGCGGTGGCCAGCGAGCTTTCCAGCTCACGGATGCGCTTGCGCGCCGGGATCACCAGCACCAGCCAGGTGAGCAGCGCGCCGACGACGAACGCCAGCAGACTCCACAGCCAAACCTGTCCGAAAATGGACATCTAACCTGCCCTTTGTCAATGCGTTCGTGCGACCAGGTAGTCGGCGACCGATTCGCAGGCGTCCCGGGCGGGCGACGCGGGCAGCGCCGCGAGTTCGGCACGCGCCCGACGAGCGTAGTCGGAAAGAGTTTCGCGTGCGCGTTCGAGTCCGGACGAGGCGCGCAGCAGGTCCAGGGCCTCGGCGACGAGCTTGTCGTCGGAGATCGGCCCCGACAGCAGCTCCACCAGGCGCGGGTCGGTCGCCGGGTCGGCCAGCGCGTACAGCATCGGAAGCGTGCGGACGCCTTCGCGCAGGTCTGTGCCCTGCGCCTTGCCGAGCTCGTCCGAGGCGGACGCGATGTCGATGACGTCGTCGGAGATCTGGAACGCCGTCCCGATGATGTCGCCGAAGCGGCGGAGCGCGTCGATGTAGTGGTCGGGCGCGCCGGACATCATCCCGCCGAACCGGCCGGAGGTGGCGATCAGCGAACCGGTCTTCTGCGCGATGACCGTGAGGTAGTGCTCGACCGCGTCGTCGCCGTCGGCCGGGCCGACCGTCTCGCGCATCTGGCCGGTGACCAGCTCGCCGAAGGTCTCGGCGATGATCCGGGCCGCGTCGGTGCCGAGGTCCGCGACCAGCCGCGAGGCGTGCGCGAACAGGAAGTCGCCGGTCAGGATGGCGATGGTGTTGTCCCAGCGGGCGTTGACGCTCTCCGCACCGCGGCGCATCGTCGCCTCGTCCATCACGTCGTCGTGGTACAGCGTCGCGAGATGCACCAGCTCGACGGCCGCGGCGGCGGTGACCACCTGGTCGCCCTGCTTCGGCCCGAACTGCGAGGAAAGCAGCGTGAACAACGGACGGAAACGTTTGCCCCCCGCCTCGACCAGGTGCGAAGCGGCGTCCTCGACGGCCTTGACGTCACTGCGGACGACCTCGCGGAGCAGGGTCTCGACGTCGGCGAGACCGGTCGCGAGGGTGCGCAGGAGCTGCTCGTCGGCGATCTGGAGCCCCACGGACGCGCGCAGGTCCTCGATGGCACCACCTGGGGCAGGTGAAGACACAGACACGTCGGCTCCGCTCTCTTTGACACCGTTCGGGGTTGCTTCCAGCGTAGTGGCTACCCACCGAGGCCTGTTGACGTGCTGTCCAGGGGAAACGGTGACGAATATGACACCCCTGCCGAGTATCCTGCCCGCTTTGGCGCGAACTGGGGGAACACCATGGGAAGTCCGGACGATTCCGGCGAAAGACCGGCGTGGAGACCTCCCGCCGAAGACCACCGCGAGCAGCGGTCGACGGTGTGGATCACCGTCGTCCTCTTCGCCGTGTTCATGGCGGTGATGCTGGTAGTGGCCGTGCTCGTGGTCGGCGGCCTGAAGGAGTCGAAGGTGGGCGCCGTCCAGCCTCGCCTTCCTGCCGTCTCGTCGTCGGCGCCTGTGACGTCGCCGACGGCCAAGGCCGACGTGCCGACCCGCAAGTACGAGACCGCGGCCAACCCGCTGGTCGCTCCCGGCGTGACGCTGCCGAAGGTGACCTGCGAGCTGCCCAAACTCCGCGGCACGAAAGAGAAACTGGAGGCGTTCTACCTGGCGCTGGCCCCCTGCCTGGAGCGAGCGTGGCATCCCGCGCTGACGCAGGCCGGTGAGCCGCGGATCCCGGTCGCGATCAACGCCGACGACGTCAAGAACACCGCCTGCGGTCCCCCGCCGCCTCCCGAGGAGGCCTCGGGCTTCTACTGCTCGGAGGGCGCCACGATCTTCGTCCCGCTGCCGAGACAGCTCGAAAACGGCGGACCCGAACTCCTGACCCAGCTGTTCCTGCTCGCCCACGAATACGGGCACCACGTCCAAGAGCAGTCCGGCATCCTCTCCAAGCACGACGCGCTCTACCGCGAGGCGGACGGCGACCAGGTGAAGATCCTCGACCTGAGCAGGCGGCTCGAACTGCAGGCCGACTGCTTCAGCACGCTGTTCCTCGCCAACGCCGCCGGCCGCGGCTCGATCGGCGCCGGGCTGCTCGCCCCGCTCAAGCAAGGCGGCTTCGACAGCGAGGACAGCGAGACCCACGGCTCGGCGAAGAACGCCACGCTGTGGCAGAAGCGCGGGCTGACGGCCAAGGACACCTCGGCGTGCAACACCTTCGCCGCCCCGGCGAACGAGGTCTCCTGAACGGCCGTGGTCAGCGGCGGCGGATCTTGATGTCGTCCATGCAGGTCGCCTTCCCCGCGACGTCGCGGTACGGGTAGCCCCTGGCGTCCAGCAGTTCCATGACCTTCAGCTCGGCCTCGTCGAGCACGTCGCGCTCCTCTTCACCCCGCAGCGTGATGCGGAAGGTGAACGCGCCGAGGTGCGCGCTGTAGGTGAGCAGGCCGTCCTCGCTGAACCCCATCGCCTGATGCTGATCGAGCTCGGCCAGGAGCCGGGCGCGGGTCCCGGTGTCAGGGTGGTCGAACTTGCCGTTGACGAGGACGCGGTAGGTCGGCATGACCTCGAATATACAGGCCTGTATCCGGATACGAATCCGAATATCCAACGGGTGTCCATGATCCACGGTCGAGTGAAACGACCGTCACGCACGCAACGGGCGAATCCGACACGCAGATAGTGATGACAAAGGAAGAACGGCCGATCCGGCTCGCTCTCCATCACGTGAGGAGGAAGCCCATGCGTATCACCGTCGCAAGCCGGGCCGGCCTGGTCGGCGCGCTGCTGCTGGCAGGTCTCGGCACCGGCGTGACGCCCGCCGCCGCCTCGAACCCCGCGGGCGTGGCCTCGCTCGGCTCCGCCGCCTTCACCAAGGGCACCTCGGCGCCGATCTCGATCTCGTCGCTCGCCGACTGCGCGGTCGAGGGACCGACGAGCAACTCGTCCGGGGTCGTGACCAGGACCGGGATCACGTTCGGTGGCGGCACGTCGACGTGCACGACGACCGTCGTCGACCCCGAAAACGACGTGACCTCGACGAAGTCGGAGGCCACGGGGCAGAACTTCGAACTGTCGGCGCTCGTCTCGTCGAGCGGCCCGCGGATCAAGATCAGGTCCTACTCGGTCAGCTGCACGGCCACGCAGACCGGCACCAACGCGAGCTGGACCTACGGCGGCGCGACCGGGCTCGGCACCTTGCCGTCGCCCGTGCCGGTCGGCTACGTCAAGCCGATCACCAAGTCCAACGGGACTCTGCTCGCCGAGGCGATCTTCAACGAGCAAACGTTGCCGGGCGACGGCAGCATCGCGCTGACCATGCTGCGGATCAAGTTCGCCCCGGCCTCGAACATCACCGGCGAAGTGGTCATCGGGCGCACAGCCTGCTCCCCCACTCCCTGAGCCAACCCGCCAGGAAAGGGGCGTCCGGTTCGGCCGGGCGCCCCTTTTCCATTATGGCTTATATAAGCCTCTGCTGATATCTTGGCGGCAAGCCGAGCAACGGAGGGCACCCATGGTCGACGTGACCACTCAGATCAACTCCGTCCAGCGCCGGCTGGGCAAGCGCGTGGTCGAAGCGGGCGAGGCGGTGACGGCCACGGTCAGCCAGGTCTACGACACCGGCCTCGACGATCTCTGGGACGCGTGCACGAATCCCGAACGCATCCCGCGCTGGTTCCTCCCGATCAGCGGCGAACTGCGCGTCGGCGGCAAGTACCAGCTCGAAGGCAACGCGGGCGGGACGGTCGAGCGCTGCGATCCGCCGAAGAGCTTCGCCGCCACCTGGGAGTACGGCGGCGACGTCAGCTGGATCGAGCTCCGGCTGAGCCCCGAAGCCGACGGGCGCACCCGGTTCGAACTCGACCACACCGCCGTTCCCAACGAGCACTGGAACCAGTTCGGGCCGGGCGCAGTGGGCATCGGCTGGGACATGATGCTGAACGGGCTCGCGCTGCACCTGGACTCCGGGGAGTCCGCCGACCCCGAGGCGGCCATGGCCTGGATGACCAGCGAAGAAGGCGTGCGGTTCATGACCTTGAGCAACGAGGCCTGGTACGAGGCCGACGTCGCCAACGGGACGGACGCGACCACCGCCCGCACGCGCGCCGACGCCACCCTGGCCGCCTACACCGCACCCCCGGAGAGCTGAAGGTCTTCGGCGAGCTCCGGGGCGCGAAGCAGGTCGATGAGCTCGTCGTCCGCCCGGAACACGGCGCGGGCGCCCGGCATGCCCGCCTGCCGGAGCATCGCATGGAGGACGTCGGCGTGCGGCTGGTCGAGCAGGGTCCAGACCATCGCGCGCCGCCTCCGGTCGTCCCCCAGTTCGCGCGCGGTCCACCAGCCCATGACGAGCGCGCTCACCTGGTTGACCGCCGTTTCCCGCCCGCGCGCCAGTTGCGCGCGGTTCAGCCCGCACACCTCGATGGTCTGCTCGCCCTTCGCGGTCAACGCGCGATAGGTCCCGATCGACAGCACCAGGAACAGGTGGTCCAGCGGGTCTTCGGCGGTCGGGTCGATCAGCAGGCTGTTGCCGTCTTCGTCCACCGGGAACAGGTCGCGTTTGTGGTGGCTGTTGCAGTACTCGCACGCGAGCACGTGATTGAGCCAGTCGAACGCGCGCCCCGGATTCCGCGCGATCGGCTCGAAATGGTCCACAGTGGACCCGAGGCCGTCGCCGCAGTACATGCAGTAGCCGCGGCCGGCGGCCATGACGTCCAGGCCCGCCCGCAAGGAACGCCGGACGGCACGGGAAACCCGCCAAAGCCGTCGCGCTTCTTTGCTGTCACCGGGAGGGATCCGCGCGGTCAGCTCTTCGAGATCGGCCACCACCCGCCCCGGCAGCGCGATCCGGCGGATCCCGATCACCGATCGTCGGCCTCGAGCCGCCTGGCCACCTCGTCGACCCGGCTCGGCGGCGAACTGCTCAGCATGCCCCGGAGACGTTCCCATTCCCGGACCCCGTTCGCGTCCGCCCGGCCGGAGGCCACCTGGAACTCGAGTTCGGCGAGGTGCTCCCGCAGTTCGACCGCCTGCGGCGAATAAGGCGTGTCCAAGCCGAACAGGTCGGACAGCACGGCGTCGTCCCCGGAGCCGAACACGACCCGCTCGTACAGTTCCTCGGAGACCACGCGCGGCGGCATCTCCTCGTCCGGCCCGGAAAGCCGGATGAGACCGCCGGGGTCGGCGGCCTGGCAGACGTAAGGGCTGTGCGTGGTGACGATGAACTGGATCCGCGGGAAATGCGCCTTGAACCACGGCCCCATGCGTTTCTGCCACGAGACGTGGAGATGCGCGTCGACCTCGTCGATGATCACGACTCCGGGACTCTCGTGATCGAGGCCGGCGCCGTTGAGTTGCTTCAGCAGATCGACCACGAGCGCGGTCACCGTGCGATAGCCGTCGCTCATCTCGCGCAACGGGAACCGGTCACCGCGGTATTCGACCCAAAGCCCGTCCGAATCGACGTCCCGGATCCGGTAACCGCCCGGCAGAAGGCCGTCACCGAGGATCTCCAGCGCCGCGTCCTTCAGCTCACGTGCGCCCGCTTTTCCTTCCAGGGCACGGAGATGCTGATTGATCAGCCAGGTGACACCCTCGGCGAGCGAAGCGTCTTCGTGGAACAGGCTGGCCATCCGCGCCAGCGACCCCGCGCCGCGCATCCACGACTCGGCCTCCCCGCTGCCACCCGCGAGCCGCCGGAAGGGCCCATACGCCGCGCAGAACGGCTGGCCCGGCGGCAATCCGGAAATCGGCAGCAGACCGGAGTCGAGCCAGCGGACCTCGACCGGCGCCGGCCCCTCCTCGCGCATCACCGACAGTTCGATCGACCCCGACGTCTGGTTCGTCGAAATCCAGCTGCCGGCATCCGACAGCAACCCCCAGGCCACATCCGGCGCCGCCGCGACCGCGATGGCCCGCAGCAGCGAGGTCTTGCCCGAACCGTTGCGCCCGGCGAGCACCACCCAGCCGGGTCCGGGCAGCTTGAGGTCGACGGCGCGGGCGCCACTGAAGCCACGGATGTTCTCCAGCCGGACCCGCTCGATGTACATGAAGGAAGCTTACGACGGCGCGCACGTCACCCGGCCACCCGAAAGTGGGTCGCCAGCACGAAATCCATCACGGCGTGAGCCTTGGCGACGTCCACCTCCGAAACGACCTTCGAGCGGTCCCAGTCTTCGACCCCTCTCTCTTGCTCGGGCGATATCCGCAGCCGGACATGCCCGCGGACGTCGAGGTTCCCGAGTGGTGAGGCATAGAGCGCGAACTCGTGGTCGTCCTTCGAACGGAAAGTGACTCCCGGCCGGTCGCCGAACGTGAGCTGCTGGTGGTCTTTGAAGGTCTTGTTCGGATCCGCGAGCCATTCCCCCGGCGCGCCGCCGTTCGCGGTGGCCCCGGCCTCGACCTGCAGCCGATGTTTCGGCTCGACGAAGTAGCACCCTCCCGGCGTGGCGATCGGTGCGAAGTCCGGGCCGAACGCCATCCGGACCGCGTCACGGAACACCGCGCATTCGACGTTCGGATCGGCGGCTCCGGCGGCGATGATCCGCTCGGCGCCGCCCGGTACTTCGACCTCGACCGCCGGATCGCAGTTCTCACCCTTGCTGGTGGAGACCCAGTCCGCGCAGGCCCCGACCCGGGCGCTGTCCTGACCGTCCGGTGGGTAGACGAGGTCGCGGGGCAGCTTCGCGGCGCCCGCGGTGGCGAAGTCGCGGAGGAGTTCACAGTCCTTGCTGCGGGTCATCCCCAGTTCGAACCTGACCGCGCGCTGGAAGCTCACCGGCACCGTGATCGCACAGCCATCGAGCCTGCCCTCGCGGCGGGTCTCTTCCTGATAGCCCTTCACCCCGCCCAAGTCGATGACGGCTCCGTCGACCCGGTGGAGAACCAGGTGACCCGGGTCCACGTCCTCGGCGTAGATGAGAGGTTCGTAACCATCACGGACGAGGGTGCACATCTTCCTGCCGTACTTCACCTTGGGCTCGCGTGTCACGGGCCGGGTATCGCCCGCCTTTCTGCGGTCGTAGGCGGCCAGGTCGATCAACTCGCAGAAATCCAGCGCCGCGAGCGCCGCACCGACGGCCTCTTCGTCGCGATCCGCAGGCCGGGGTTGCTTCGGCTGCCATTCCGGAAACTGCGGTGGCGACGGGGGTGTTTCCACGGATTCCGCACAAGCGGCGAGCAGGCAGCCGAGAACTGCGCCGAGAATCACTCTTCGAAACTTCATTACGCAGAGTGTGCGAACTTGATCGTCCAACCACCAGCTAGAACCCAGTTTCCCGGGCACATTCACACGAATGGTTTTCACGGATAGTCATCAAGTTCGCTGAGGCTATTCAGCAGGGAACGGGACTTTATGCAGTCGGGTTCACCACCCCGGGAACCCTGGTAATCTTCCCGGCGTCGGATTACGCAGGGTGCATCGGGGAGACGCGCCTTGTAGCCACGGGAGGGGCACATGACGACGGTGACTTCGGGACGGCTTCGGCTATTCAGTGGGGATCGATTCGGTGCGGCGGGGGTGCATGGCCGTGCCTGAGGGGTCACCGGTCTACCAACCGGGCTTCGACCCGGGCTCGGTCTGCAAAGCTCCGCCCACCGGCGGCTCCTACGGGACGCCTGTCGCGGAAGGTGCAGGGTTCAAGTACGACGAGGCGACCCTCCATGAACTGGTGGCGGAGTGGCGTGACCTGGCGGTGGAGTACAAGAACGATCTGATCGATGCGAACAGGATCGCCTTTGCTCAGCCTCCAGGGCTCGAGTACGCAAGCGGGGACAATGCATCAATAACCCGGCAGTCGGGGGAAGCGCTCGTCGCAGCCCTCAACCAACGCATCGCCTACTGCGAGAACATGGCGAACAAGTACGTGACCGCGCTCGGCAGGTACGCCACTGCGGAAGAACACGCCACCACAGTTATCAACCAACAGCCGAAAGGCATCGCCTGATGCGGCGGACAGTTCTCATAGTCGGCGCGGTCGCGCTTGCCGTCAGCGCTTGCTCGACCCCCACCACGAACGGCACTCCCTCGCCCACCAGCGGCGGAGCAAGCTTGAGCCAGTCAGACTCAGCCAACGCGCCTGCAGAGGTACCCAAGGTCGGGACTCCGATCGACCTGACAAGGTTCAAGCAGACGCCTTGCAACGCTCTCACTAAACCTCAGGTCGAAGAGCTCCTAGGTGCCTCGGCGGATGGCGAGGCACGGGACGGCGCAGCGGGCCCTGCGTGCACTTGGGTCGTCCCCTCCACTACACGGCCCTTGGTCAGCGTGGTCTTCAGCAACACACAGGACAGCGGGACAGCGAGGATTTATGCCGCCAAGGGTAAGTCCTACCAATTCATGGAGCCGCTCGAAGCAGTTGACGGCTACCCGCTGACCGCTTACGGCATGAAAGACGAGCGCTCCGCAGGCCGGTGCTCGGCTGCATTGGGAACCAGCGACACAGAAACCATCGGTGTCGCGGCGGAGCAGTCCGAAGCCAACGTCGGCAAGAAAAGCCCCTGTGCCGTTGCGCGTGAAGTTGCGATCAGGGTGCTGGCCACCATCCGAGGGGGCAACTGATGCCGGCAGGACCGCTCACCGCCACCCAGATCTACGAACAGATCACGGGTGGCGAAGGCCCCGGGTCGCTGTCCGACGCGCAGCGAAGTGGTTACAACCTGACCCGGCGGCACCACGAACGGGCGCAGCGGCTCGCCGCCCTCACGCAGAAGACCCTGGAGGGTTGGCAGGGCGGGGCCAGCATGGCGGCGGTCGACGCGACGGTGCCGGTCGTCGAGGCTGCGGCGGACGACGTGACGCACCTGACACGGGCCCAGACCGCCATCAGCTCCCAGATGGACGCGTTCGGCACGGCCAAGAACTCCGTCAAGCCGGTTCCGCCCGAGCAGCCCGCGCCAACCGCCGAAGACGTCGAGGCGCTCATGGGACGCGGCGGCACGTTCGGCTACTGGGACCGGGTCAAGGGGTACCAGGCCGACAGTCAGCACAACATCGACGCGTTCGCGTCTTACCACTCCGCCAGCACCGCCAACGGTGACGAGCTGCCCGCCCAGTACGCGCAGCTCACCGACCCCGGCGGCAGCGTCACCTTGGACGACGGCAGCTCCGGCAAACCGGCGGCGAAGGGGTTCGGCGACGGCTCCGACGGGCGCGAACACGGCGCAGGCGAGCCCTACCGAGGCCCGAGCGGACCCAGTGGGCCGAGTGGACCCAGCGGGCCGGGCACCCCGGCGCCGGGCGGCGCGGCCGACAGCGGTCCTCAGCCCGGGCAAGGCCCCCAGCCAGGTCAGCACCAGCCGGCCCAACCGCATCCGGTCGCACAGCAGCCCGACGACGGAACCCGCGCGAATTCGTACACACCACCCCAGACCACGCCGGTCATGCCGCCGGGGGCGAACCTCGACTTCGGGCCGACCGGCAAGCCGGGCACCACCACCTTCAACCAACCAGGCGCCTTCCCGCCCGGGTACACCTCGTTCGGGCCGGGTACCGGCGGAGGGCAAGGGCCCACCAGCGGGCCGGGCGGGCGAACCACGGGCGGGCCAGGATCTCCGGGCGGGTATCGGGGTGGCGTCCCTGGCGGACCAGGCGGCACCGGGCAGCCCGGGGCGGGTGGACGGAGCGGCGCCGGGCTGCCGGGCGAAGGCGTGGGCGGCCGAGGCGCGGCGGGGACGGCCGGAGCTGCGGGTCGTGGCGGGGCGAACGGGATGCCGATGGCGCCCGGCGCCGCTCGCGGGAAGGGCGAGGAGGACAAGGAGAAGAAGGCTCCGGCGTACCTCCAAAACCCGGATCCGGACGAGACCTTCGGTGGCTACCCCGAAAAGCCGATGCCACCGGTGATCGGCGAGAACAAGAAGTAGCACCGCAGTCCCAGGGGAGGGAGACACGTGGTGCTCGCGCGCCCGGTCGAGATCACGCTCGACACACTGTTGACCGCGTTCCGTCACGTCGGCTGCGGAGATCCGCATTTGATCTTCGCGGGCGGGCTGCGGTACATCCCGCCGTCGTCGCGGAACGGCGAAGACCGGGCGGCGTTCGAGGAGCTCGGCGGGCTCGGGTTCACCGAGGGCAAGCGGCTGACCAGCGACTTCGAGGACGTCCTGCACATACTCGACCGGCCGAACACCGAGTACTACGCGACCGTGCGGACGGAGGCGGAGCAGTACAGCGTGCTCGTCGCGGTGCGCGGACGGGCAGCGGTGACGGCGATCTGCGAGGGGAATCGCGTGTGGCTCAAGGGCGTGCGGACCTCCGACCGCGCGGCGGCGCTCGTGATGAACCTGCCCGAGTACCCGCCCGCGCGTTTCACGCCGTTTTCGTTGCCCCAGGACGACTTCAAGGATTCGCGAAGCCGGGACGCGCGATGGCTGGACGACGTCTTCGAGCAGCCCTATTTCGGTGTCGGGTTCTTTGCCGCGGCCAAGCGTCCCAACGGGGAAAAGCGCACAGAGGCCACGGACGGCCTGACCTATCTCGACCTCGACGCCGGACGGGTGGCCATGCACGTGAGCGGTTCTCCTCAGAACCGGTACATCACCGTCCTCCCCGGCGATCCCACGTTACTGTCCCAAAAGGTCGCCGCGCTGCGAGCGAGTCTCGACCACTGACTCGATCAGGCGCACCGACCGCGCCGGATCCAGCGCGACAGCGTCCACAGTGGACTGGAGATAGGGTTCGACATCGCAGGGTCGATGCAGGAACAGCCCGGATCGCCGATGCTCCAGGTACACCAACGGCCGGACGTCGCCGAATTCCAGCAGAACATAGGCACCACCGGGATGAGCTCCGGCGGTGAAGGGGATGACCCGGAGTTCGACGGTGGGCCGTTCGGCCAGCGAGACGAGATGCCGAAGCTGATTCGCCATCACTTGTGGCCCACCGACCTGACGGCGCAGCGCTCCTTCGTCGATATAGGCGACGAACTTCTTCTGTCCCAGCAATTTCTGCCGTTCCCGCCGCGCCTCGATCGCCGCGGCGGAAAGGTCCGTAGCCCTCGCGTAGAAGGGAGTCTGCAGCAGGTCGGGGACAAGCGTGGTCGCGAAAGCGACGATCCTGCGGGCCTCCTTTTCGTACTGGGTGAGAGTCTTCAACTGGAGTGACAGGTCAGCGAACCACCAGGGCCCGTTGTCGCGGGACAACGAGAGCAGCGCGTCCCGTCGCTCGCCGGTGACCTGATAGACCGCGAGCAGCGCGGCCACCTCTTCGGCGGACGCCGCGCGCACAGCGGTTTCGATCCGGCTGATCGTCGACTGGGACCAGGCCAGTTTGTCGGCCACTTCGGTCGCGGCCAATCTGGCGGCCCGCCGCGCGGCTCGAAGTCCCTCGGCGAGAGCCCTCGCCTGGGGTGTGGGCTTCGGCTTCGGCATGGCGAGCAACCTGCCAGGTGCGGCCCGGCAATTCAGTGCCCGAAACGCGTGAAGGCCCCCTTCCCCCGGCTGAACCGAGGGAAGGGGGCCTTCACGCGCAAAGAAAACTACTTGAGAGCGAAGCCGCCGGACCCCGCCCAGTCGAGGGCGAACGCCGGGAGCAGGCCGAGCACCAGCGTGACGATGACGCCGAGCGTGATCGCCGTGGTGGTGAACGCGCCGGGCACGGTGACGGTCGGGCCGTCGGGGGCGGGCTCGGAGAAGTACATCAGCACGATCACCCGCAGGTAGAAGAACGCGGCGACGGCGCTGAAGATCAGGGCGATGACGACCAGCGGCGCCATCCCGTCGGACAGGGCCGCCGAGAACACCACGAACTTCCCGACGAAGCCACTGGTCAGCGGGATACCGGCGAGCGCGAGAAGCAGGAAGGTGAACACCCCGGCCAATACCGGAGACCGTTTCGCCAACCCGGCCCAGGCGGACAGGTGGGTCGCCTCGCCGTTCGAGTCCCGCACCAGCGAGACGACACCGAACGCGGCGAGCGTGGTGAAGCCGTAGGCCAGCAGGTAGAACAGCGTGCTCGACAGGCCTTCTTCGGTCATCGCGATCGCACCCACGAGCAGGAACCCGGCATGCGCGATGGACGAGTAGGCGATCATGCGCTTCACGTCGGTCTGCGTCAGGCCGAGCACCGCGCCGATCAGCATCGAGATGATCGCGACGCCCCAGAGCACGCCGCGCCATTCCCAGCTCGTCGACTCGAACGCCACCTGGAACACCCGCAGGATCCCGCCGAACGCGGCGACCTTGGTGCAGGCGCCCATGAACGCGGTGACCGGGGTCGGCGCGCCCTGGTAGACGTCCGGGGTCCAGGTGTGGAACGGGCCGACCGAACCCTTGAACAGCAGACCGACCGCGACCAGCCCGAGCCCGGCGAACAGCAGCGTGTCCGACCGGTCCGAACCGGCGGCGGCGTTGGCGATGTCCGACAGCTTCACGGAGTTCGCGTAGCCGTAGAGCAGCGCGAGACCGTAGAGGAAGAACGCCGACGAGAACGCGCCGAGCAGGAAGTACTTGACGGCGGATTCCTGCGAGAGCAGGCGACGCCGCCGCGCGAGACCGCACATCAGGTACAGCGGCAGGCTCAGCACCTCGAGCGCGATGAACATGGTGAGCAGGTCGTTGGCCGCGACGAACGACATCATGCCGCCGAGCGCGAACAGCGTCAGCGGGAAGACCTCGGTCTGCATACCGGTGGTGCCGACCTGCGCGCGGTCCTGCAGCGTGCCGGGCCGGATGCCGGCCTGCGCGACGAACGCGCCGCCGGGTTCGACCGAGCGGTCCGCGATCAGCAGCACCGCGCCCAGCGCCAGCGCCAGCAGCGTGCCCCACAGGAACAGCGACGGCCGGTCGACGGCGATCGCGCCGCTGAAGGTCGTGATGCCTGCCTTCGGCGCGGATGAACTGGCGTACCAGACCAAGAAGACACCCGCCGCGCCGATCCCGACCAGGGACAGGAAGACCTGCGACGGCCACCGCATGTGCTTGGGCAGGAAGGCCTCGAACAGCACGCTGACACATGCGGCCCCGAGGATGATCAGGATCGGCGTGACGGCGAAGTAGTCGATCGACGGCACCTGCACCGGTGGCGCCTGAGTCAAGAAGAGCACGGTTTACTTGCCTCCCTGCACGGACGACATCGTCGCCTGCACCGACGGGGTGATCGTGTCGAGCACCGGCTTGGGGTAGAACCCGAGCGCGATGATCAGCACGACCATCGGCGCCAGGATCGCGATCTCCCTGCCGCCGAGGTCCTTGATTGCTTTGGTCGCCCCGAGTTCGGGAGCGATCGCCGTGCCAGGCCCGCCGCCGGCGCCGATCAGGGCATCTCCGCGGACGGGGCCCTGCATGACGCGCTGGTAGAGCCAGAGCACGTACGCCGCGGCCAGCACCATGCCGACCGTCGCGATGATCGTGTACACCGGGTAGTCCACAAAGGACCCCAGCAGCACCAGGAACTCACTGATGAAGGAGTTCGTGCCGGGCAGGGACAAAGTGGACAGACCGGCGATGAGCAGCATCCCGCCGAGCAGCGGGGTCACCTTCGCCATTCCGCCGTAGTCGGAGATCCGCGTGGACCCGCCGCGCATCACGATCAGGCCGACCACCACGATCAGCATGCCGGTGGCGAGGCTGTGGTTCAGCATGTACGACACCGAGCCGACCATCGCCTGCTCGTTGAAGGTGAAGATGCCCAGCGCGATGAAGCCGAAGTGGGCGATCGACACGTAGGCGATGAAGCGCTTCATATCGCGCTGCCCGGCCGCGAGGATCGAGCCGTAAAGGACACCCGCGACGGCGAGCACCAGCACCCACGGCGCGAGTTCCTTGCTGGCCTCCGGGAACATCGGGAGGCAGTAGCGCAGGAAGCCGAACGTGCCGACCTTGTCCAGCACGCCGACCAGCAGCACCGCGACGCCGATGGGCGCCTGGCCCGCGGCGTCCGGCAGCCAGGTGTGGAACGGCACCAAAGGGGCCTTGATCGCGAACGCGAGGAAGAACCCGATGAACAGCCAGATCTGGGTGCCCAGCGGGGCGTCGCGGACGACCGTGACGAGCGTTTCCCAGTCGAAGGTGCCCTTGCCGAGTTCGTCCGACGCCATCGAGTACGCCCCGATGGCCGAGGCCAGCATGATCAGGCCGCCGAGGAACGAGTAGAGGAAGAACTTGACCGCCGCGTACTGCCGGTTCGCGCCGCCGTAGCCGCCGATCAGGAAGTACATCGGGATCAGCATGATCTCGAACAGCACGTAGAACAGGAAGACGTCGGTCGCGGCGAACACCGCGATGGTCAGCGCCTCCTGCACCAGGATCAGCGAGAGGAACCCGCCCGCCGAGCGTCCGGCCGGGAGCTTGTCGGTCAGCCCCAGCGCGCCGACCACGATCGGCACCAGCAGGCCGATGACCGCGATCATCACCAGCGCGATGCCGTCGATGCCGAACGAGATGTGGATGCCGAAGTTGGGGATCCAGTCCATCGAGGACTTCTGCTGGATCCGGTCTCCCGAGGGCACGTAGCTCGCCCACATCGGGATCACCAGCAGGAACGTCAGGAGCGACACCACGAGCGCGGTGAGCGTCGCCAGCCTGTCGTTCTTCTTCATCCCCGCGACGACCGCGGCGCCGACCAGCGGCAGCAGGATGGTTGCGAGTACCCAGGTCATCAGGAGAACCTCACCAGCAGGAGTGCCGCCAGAAGCAGGAATGTGCCGCCCAGCATGGACAGTGCGTACGAGCGGACGAAGCCGGTCTGAAGGCGGCGCAGGCGCCCGGATCCGCCGCCGAGTGCGGCGGCGAGGCCGTTGACCGCGCCGTCGACCCCGCGGTTGTCCACGTAGACCAGTGCGCGGGCGAGCCAGGTGCCCGGGCGGGCCACCAGCGTCTCGTTCAGGGTGTTGCCGTAGAGGTCGTTGCGCGCGGCCTTGACCACGGCGGAGACCCGCTCGGGGCGTTCCACCGGAACGTCCTTACGGCCGACGAAGAGCCACGCGGCCACCGCGCCGAGGACGGACAGCGCCACGGTGAGGATCGGGACCAGCGCGTGCGGGATGACGCTGTGGCCGCCCTCTTCGAGCGGACCGACCACCGGCGAGAGCCACTCGGCGAACCGGTCGCCGAGGGCGAAGAACGCACCGGCGCCGATCGAACCGACGGCGAGGACGATCATCGGCCACTTCATCACCGCGGGCGATTCGTGCGGGTGGAAGTCGCGGCCGTCGCTGGACTTGATCTCCTTCCAGCGTTCCTTGCCGAAGAAGGTCATCACCATCAGGCGCGTCATGTAGAACGCGGTGAGCCCGGCGCCGAGCAGTGCCGCGCCGCCCATCACCCAGCCGCGCCAGCCGCCCTGGGACAGCGCCGCTTCGATGATCGCGTCCTTGGTGAAGAAGCCGGACAGCGGCGGGATGCCGATCAGGGCGAGGTAACCGAGCGCGAAGGTCCAGAAGGTGACCGGCATGTGCTTGCGCAGCCCGCCGTACTTCCGCATGTCGACCTCGTCGTTCATGGCGTGCATGACCGAACCGGCCCCGAGGAACAGCCCCGCCTTGAAGAAACCGTGCGCGACCAGGTGCATGATGCCGAGCGCGTAGGCGATCGGCCCGAGGCCGACGGCGAGCATCATGTACCCGATCTGGCTGACCGTGGAGTACGCCAGGACCTTCTTGATGTCGTCGTAGGCGCAGCCGATGATGCACCCGATCAGCAGCGTGACCGTGCCGACCAGGGTGACGATCAGGCGGCCGTCCGGGGTGGCGTTGAAGATCTCGTGCGCGCGGGCGACCAGGTAGACGCCGGCGGTGACCATCGTCGCCGCGTGGATGAGGGCCGAGACCGGGGTCGGGCCCTCCATCGCGTCCGGAAGCCAGGCCTGCAACGGGAACTGACCGGATTTACCGCAGGCGCCCAGCAGCAGCAGGATCGCGATGGCGGTGATCGCGCCGGTCGGGATCTTGTCGATCGCGCCGAAGACCTCGGCGTAACCGGTGCTCCCGACGTACTTGAACATCAGGAAGATCGCCAGCGCCAGCCCGACGTCACCGACGCGGTTCATCAGGAACGCCTTCTTCGCCGCGGTGGCCGCGGACGGGCGGTCCTGGTACCAGCCGATGAGCAGGTACGACGCGAGACCGACGCCTTCCCAGCCGAGGTACAACGTCACGAAGCTGTTGCCCAGCACCAGGATCAGCATCGAGGCGACGAACAGGTTGAGGTAGGCGAAGAACCTCGACCGATCGCGGTCCTCGGCCATGTAGCCGATCGAGTAGAAGTGGATCAGCATGCCGACGCCGGTGATCAGCAGCACGAACGTCAGCGAAAGCGCGTCGATCCGGAGCCCGAAGTCGACCTGCAGCGCCGAAACCGGGATCCACGAGAACAGTTTGACGTCCGCGACGTTCTTCGTGTCGGCCGTGAAGAAGAGGATCAGGCCGTACACAAAGGACAGTGAGACGGTCGCACTGCCGAGGAGGTGTCCCCAGCCCCTGGCTCGTTTACCGGCCAGCAGAAGAATCAGTGCGCCAAGAGCCGGGAAGGCCACCAGCAGCCACGATGATGCGGTCACTCTTGAACCCCTAGTACTTCAGCAGGTTGGTGTCGTCGACCGAGGCCGAGCGCCGGGTGCGGAAGATCGCCATGATGATCGCCAGCCCCACCACGACCTCCGCGGCGGCCACGACCATCACGAAGAACGCCATCACCTGACCGTCGAGCGACCCGTTGATCCGGGCGAACGTGACCAGGGACAGGTTCGCCGCGTTCAGCATCAGCTCGATGCACATGAACACGACGATCGCGTTGCGGCGCACCAGCACCCCGACCGCGCCGATGGTGAACAACAGCGCGGACAGGAGCAGGTAGTACGTCGGGGTCATTCCTTCTCCCCTTCAGGCTTGCCCACGAGAGCGTGTGCGTCGGGGCCGTCGGTCGAGCCCGCGACCTGCTTGCGCTCGTCTTCCAGCCGCGAGGCCGAAGTGGACTCGATGATGTCCGAGAGCGACTCCGGCGCGATCGAACCGTCCGGCAGCAGCGCCGGGGTGGCGATCGAGTTGGCCGTCGCGAAGACACCCGGGCCGGGCAGCGGCGAAGGCCGGTCGTGTTTGCCGGTGAACCGGTCGACGACGAGTTCCTTCTGGTTCTTCTTGCCGCCCTTGGCGTGCCGGTCGGTGAACGCGAGCACCATCGCGCCGAGCGCGGCGGTGATCAGCAGCGCCGACGTGAGTTCGAACGGGAACAGGTACTTGGTGAAGATGAGCCGTCCCAGGCCGCCGGGGCCGCCGCCGTCGAGGCTCGCCGGGTCGAGCGGCATCGCCGGCGTGACGTTGGCCAGCGAGCGGGCGAGACCGGCCGCGAGCAGTCCGCCGACGCCGACGCCGAGCAGGGTCGCCATGACCCGCTGCCCGCGCAGTACTTCGACGACCGAATCCGAGCTCTCCCTGCCGACCATCATCAGCACGAACAGGAACAGCATCATGATCGCGCCGGTGTAGACGATGATCTGCGTGAAGCCGAGGAACGGCGCCTGCTGGATCATGTACAGCGCGCCGAGGCACAGCATCGTGAGGACCAGCCACAGCGCCGAGTGCACGGCGTTTCGGGAGAAGATCATGCCGAGCCCGCCGAGCAGCGCGAGCGGGCCGAGCACCCAGAACGCGATGGTCTCGCCGGTGGTGATCCCGGCCGAAACGTCCGTCTGGGCGAGGAAAGCCGTGATCACTGGACGGCCTCCGTGCTCTCGGCGGGCTTGCGTGCCAGCTCGGGGCCGTTGACGTAGTAGTCCTGCTCGTTGTCGCCCAGCCGCATCGGGTGCGGCGGCTGCTCCATGCCGGGCAGCAGCGGCGCGAGGAGGTCTTCCTTGGTGTAGATCAGCCGCTGCCGGTCGTCGTCGGCCAGCTCGTAGAAGTTGATCATCGTCAGTGACCGGGTCGGGCAGGCCTCGACGCACAACCCGCAGCCGATGCAGCGCAGGTAGTTGATCTGGTAGTCGGCGCCGTACCGCTCACCGGGCGAGAACCGTGCCTCTTCGGTGTTGTCGCCGCCTTCGACGAAGATCGCGTCCGCCGGGCAGGCCCACGCGCACAGCTCGCAGCCGACGCATTTCTCCAGCCCGTCCGGATGCCGGTTCAGCTGGTGCCTGCCGTGGTAACGCGGAGCGGCGGGGGCGCCTGCCTCCGGGTACTCCTCGGTGGCGACCTTCTTGAACATCATCCCGAAGGTGACACCGAAACCCTTGATGGGATCAAACATCCCCATCGCCGGCCTCCCTTCCACTGGAAACCGCCGCGGGCTTGCGCTTGGCAGCCCGGGCTTCGGCCTTCGCGACGGCCTTCTGACGCGGAGTCTGGTCCGGAACCTGCAGGTCGAGCGGCGGCACCGGGAATCCGCCACCGGTCACCGGGACGTAGTCCTCGTCCGGGACCTTCTTGTCCGGCAGCAGCAGGCTCAGGATGACGACGACGAGGATGAGCGCGCCGCCGCCGATGAGGATCTGCGGGGTGGAGAGGCCGCCCGAGTTCTTGATCGCGCGGACCGTGACGATCACGACGATCCAGACCAGGTTGACCGGTACCAGGACCTTCCAGCCCAGCCGCATGAACTGGTCGTACCGCAGCCGCGGCAGCGTGCCGCGCAGCCAGATGAACCCGAACAACAGGATGAACAGCTTGGCCGTGAACCACAGCAGCGGGAGCCAGCCCTGGTTGAGCGCGTGGTCGGCGCCGACGAACGGGAACTTCCAGCCGCCGAGGAACAACGTGGTCGCGAACGCCGAAACGATCACCATGTTGACGTACTCGGCGAGGAAGAACATCGCGAACTTCATCGAGCTGTACTCGGTGTGGAAACCACCGACCAGCTCGGATTCGGCCTCGGGGAGGTCGAACGGCGCGCGGTTGGTCTCGCCGACCATGGAGATCAGGTAGATCACGAAACTCGGCAGCAGCAGGTAGAAGTACCAGCCGGTCTGCTGCGACTCGACGATCGCCGACGTCGACATCGAACCCGCGTAGAGGATGACGCCCACAATGGACAGACCCATCGCGATCTCGTAGGAGATCACCTGAGCCGCGCTTCGCAGTCCGCCGAGCAGCGGATACGGCGAGCCGGACGACCAGCCGGCCAGCACCAGGCCGTACACGCCGATCGAGGAGCAGGCGAGGATCACCAGCACGCCGACCGGCAGATCGACCAGCTGGAGCGTGGTGCGCTCACCGAAGATCGAGACCACCGGGCCGAACGGGATCGCGGCCAGCGCGATCAGCGCCGGCACCGCGGAGATCACCGGCGCGAGGAAGTACACCTTGCGGTCGGCGGTGTCCGGGATGATCTGTTCCTTGAACGGCAGCTTGATCGCGTCCGCCAGGGACTGCAGGTAGCCGCCGGGCCCGACCCGGTTGGGGCCGGGACGGTTCTGCATCCGGCCGACGGCCTTGCGCTCCCAGACGATCAGGAAGATCGTCAGGATCGGGCCGATCAGCAGGATGACGACCGTCTTGATCAGGATCAGCCACAACGGGTCGTCCGCCAGCAGCGCCGCCCGCTCGGCGGCGTCCGGCATCTGGCTGAGCAACGGAGTCACTTCTCACCTCCGGTGAGGTTGACGACCGAGCCATGACCGGCCGCGAGCGCGGCGCGGACGGCGGAGCCGTCGGAGTTGCCCGGGAGCCACACGACGCCGTCCGGCAGGTCCGCGACCTCGATCGGCAACGTGATGGAACCGCGTTCGGTGGAGACCTTCACGCTGCCGCCCAAGCCTTCGGCGGTCTTCGCCGAGAGCTTGGCGACGACCTCGCGCTGCGTGCCCTTGAGGTGCGGCTCGCCGTCCTGCAGCGAACCGTTGTCGATCAGCTGGCGCCAGGTGGCGAGGAGGACCTGGCCGTTCGCCGCCTCCGGACGTGCGATGAAAGCGTCCTTCATTGCGAAATCTGCAATGAAGGAGTCCTTCATCTCACGCGCGGGCAGCTTCGCCAGATCGGCGGCAGCGGCGGCCGGGGTCTGCGTGAAGATGTCCGCGTCCATCTCGACGGCGAGGGTGTCGAGCACCCGGCAGTCGGGCAGGGCGCCGGTGCCTTCGAGGGTGACGGCGAACTCGCGGCGGCGGCCTTCCCAGTTCAGGTAGCTGCCCGCCTTCTCGACCGCCGGGGCGATCGGGAGGACGACGTCCGCGTGTTCGGTGACCCCGCTGTGCCGCAGTTCCAGGCTCACCACGAACTTCGCGTTCTGCAGCGCGCGGCGGGCCAGATCCGGGTCCGGCTGGTCGTCCGGGTCGACGCCGCCGACCAGCAGGCCGTCGATGTCCTGACCGGAAGCGGCCTTGAGGATGGCGGTGGTGTCGCGGCCCGCCGTGGCGGAAAGCGTGACGCCCCAAGCCTTTTCGATCTCGGCGCGAGCCGCGTCGTCGGTGACCGAGCGGCCACCGGGCAGCAGCGTCGGCGCCGCGCCCGCCGCCAGGGCACCGCGTTCACCCGCGCGACGCGGGATCCACGCGAGCCGGGCGCCGGTGCGCTCCACCAGCCGGTGCAGGGCCGAGAAGAGGCCGGGGACCTCGGCGGCACGCTCGCCGACGAGGATCACCGAGCCTTCGGCCGAAAGCGCCTGGTCGACGTCCTGCGCGTGCTGCGCGATGCCGTCGATCGCGGCGGCCTCACTGCCCGGCGCGCAGGCCAGCAGCTCGCCGAAGGTCTTGCGGACCGAGGAGGTGGTCCACTGTCCCAAGTGGACGACGCGGGTGCGGTTCTTGCGGGCCGCCTTGCGCAGCCGCAGGAACACGATCGGCGCCTCGTCCTCCGGCTCGAACGCGACGCACAGCACCGTGCGTGCCCGCTCGATCTCGCCGAACGTGACGCCGCTTTCCGGCGTCGTCCCGACCACGTGCGACGCGAGGAAGCCCAGCTCCTCGGCCGAGTGCGGACGCGCCCGGAAGTCGATGTCGTTGGTGCCCAAGGCGATCCGCGCGAACTTCGAGTACGCGTAGGCGTCCTCGACGGTCAGGCGACCGCCGGTGAGCACCGCGGCACCCTTGCCGTCCCGCGCTTCGGCGAGCCCGGCGGCGGCCGCGCGCAGCGCGTCGGTCCAGGAAGCCTCTTCCAGCACGCCGTCGGCGTTGCGGATCAGCGGACGGCGGATGCGGTCATCCGCGGTGGCGTAGCGGAAGGCGAAGCGGCCCTTGTCGCAGATCCACTCTTCGTTGACCTCGGGGTCGTCGCCCGCCAGCTTCCGCATGACCTTGCCGCGGCGGAAGTCGGTCCGCTCGGCGCAGCCGGACGAGCAGTGCTCGCACACGCTCGGCGCGGACACCAGGTCGAACGGCCGCGAACGGAACCGGTACGCGGCCGACGTCAGCGCGCCGACCGGGCAGATCTGGATGACGTTGCCGGAGAAGTACGACTGGAACGGCTGCCCCGACGTGGTCCGCGACGCCAGGTCCAGCACGTCCGCGGTCTCCGCGGTACCGATCTGCTGGTGGGCGCCGCGTTCGAGCAGCTCGATGAACGGGTCGCCGGCGATCTCGCGGGAGAACCGGGTGCAGCGCTGGCAGAGCACGCAGCGCTCGCGGTCCAGCAGCACCTGCGAGGAGATCGGCAGCGGCTTCGGGAACGTCCGCTTCGTGTCGACGAAACGGGATTCCGCGCGGCCGTGCGCGAGCGCCTGGTTCTGCAGCGGGCATTCGCCGCCCTTGTCGCAGACCGGGCAGTCCAGCGGGTGGTTGATGAGCAGCAGCTCCATCACACCCTGCTGTGCCTTGTCCGCCACGGCCGAGGTCAGCTGGGTCTTCACGACCATGCCGTCGGCGACCGTCATGGTGCACGAGGCCTGCGGCTTCGGCATCGGACGGCCGCCCATTTCGACCTCGACCAGGCACTGGCGACAGGCGCCTGCCGGGTCGAGCAGCGGGTGGTCGCAGAAGCGCGGGATGACCGTGCCGAGCCGTTCGGCGGTGCGGATCAGCAGCTCGCCCTTGGGCGCGATGACCTCTTCACCGTCGATGACCAGCTTGACATGGCCCTCGGGGACCGGGGTGTCCTCTGTGGACGTTCCCGGCCTGTCGGGTGCGATCGTCATGCCTGCGCCCCCACCAGTTCGCGCTTGTTGGTTTCACAGAGTGCGAGGAATTCCTCGCGGAAGTACTTGATCCCGCTCTGGATCGGCGAGACCGCGCCGTCGCCGAGTGCGCAGAACGAACGGCCGAGGATGTTGTCGCAGACGTCGAGCAAGGTGTCGATGTCCTCCTCGGTGCCGTGGCCCTCGACCATGCGCTCCAGGATCTGCGCCAGCCAGTACGTGCCCTCGCGGCACGGCGTGCACTTGCCGCAGGACTCGTGCTCGTAGAACTGCGTCCACTTCATCACGGCCCACGGCACGGAAACGGTCTCGTTGAAGACCTGCACGGCCGTCGTGCCCAGCATCGACCCGGCTTCCGCCGCGCCTTCGAAGTCCAGCGGAACATCGAGGTGCTCGGCGGTGAACATCGGCGTGGACGAACCACCCGGCGTCCAGAACTTCAGCGGGACGCCGTCCTTCATGCCGCCCGCCATGTCCAGCAGCTCGCGCAGCGTGGTGCCGAGCGGGCATTCGTACTGGCCGGGCTTCTCGACGTGGCCGGAGATCGAGTAGATCTTCGGGCCGGGCGACTTCTCGCGGCCCATCTGGCGGAACCAGTCCGAACCGCCGTTGATGATGTACGGCGCGCTGGCGATGGTCTCGACGTTGTTCACCGTGGTCGGCGCGGCGTAGAGCCCCGCGGCGGCCGGGAACGGCGGCTTGAGCCGCGGCTGGCCGCGGCGGCCTTCCAGCGAGTCCAGCAGCGCCGTCTCCTCGCCGCAGATGTACGCCCCGGCGCCCGCGTGCACGGTGATGTCGAGGTCGAATCCGGAGTTGAGGATGTTCTTGCCGAGGTAGCCCGCTTCGTACGCCTCGCGTACGGCCGCGTTGAGACGGCGGATGCAGTGCAGCGCCTCGCCTCGGACGTAGATGAAGCAGTGGTGCGAACGCATCGCGTACGAGGCGATGATGCAGCCCTCGATCAGCGAGTGCGGGTCCGCCATCATCAGCGGGATGTCCTTGCAGGTACCCGGCTCGCCCTCGTCGGCATTGATGACGAGGTAGTGCGGCTTGTCCTCGTTCGGCGGCATGAAGGACCATTTGATGCCGGCGGGGAAGCCCGCGCCGCCACGGCCGCGGAGGCCGGAATCCTTGACCACCTGGACGATCTGCTCGGGAGTGGCCTTGAGCGCCTTGCGGATCGCGGTGTAGCCCTCGAGGGCTTCGTAGGACTGGATCGTCCAGGAGTTGGGCGAAAGCCAGCGCTTCGTGAGGACCGGAGTGATGGGATCGGCCATTACTTCTTCTCCACTTCCGGCAAGGCCACGTCCTTCATGGCGGGCGCGGTCCAGCCGCGGTCTTGCGCGACCTGCGCTCCCCGCAGGGTTTCGACGGCCTGCGAAGGGCCGTCGACGTCCGTGCGGTACTGCTGCGCGTCCTCCGGGAAGAACCCGGCGAGCTGCAGTTCGGCGCCCTTGAAGTTCGTCAGCGGCGCGCCGCGCGTCGGGGCGGGCTTCTTGCCCGCCTGCAACGCGTCGACCAGCGCGACGGCCTTGTCCTCGGTCTGGTTGTCGAAGTACTCGTAGTTGACCTGGATGACCGGGGCGAGGTCACAGGCCGCGAGGCATTCGGCGTGTTCGAGGGTGACCGAGCCGGGCTCGTTCGGCGTACCCGCGGTCTCGTTGTGCCCCAACGGCTTCTCTTCGGAGCCGAGATGCGTCTGGAGCTTCTTGTAGATCGCGTCGCCGCCCATGGCCGCGCACAGCGTGTTGGTGCAGACGCTCACCAGGTGCTCGCCGCACGGGCGGCGCTTGTACATGGTGTAGAACGTCGCGACCGCGCTGACCTCGGCGTCGGACAGGTCCAGCTGCGCGGCGCAGAAGGCGATGCCCTCCTGGCTCACGTACCCCTGCACCGACTGCACCAGGTGCAGCAGCGGCAGCAGCGCCGACCTGGACTGCGGGTACCGCGAGATCAGGTTCTGCGCCCTGGCGTAGGTGTCGGCATCGAAGATGTCTTCGAGCTTCGCGTTCTCCAGGATCCCTTCCGCCTCGGCGGGATCCGGCGCGATCGCGATCACGTCGACGTCACCGCCGGCGGCGATGTGGGTCTGCTCGGCCAGGCTGGTGCCGGGCTCGGGCGTCGGTGTCGTTCCGGGCTGGGTGCTCAACGGTCCACTCCCCCCATGACGGGGTCGATCGAGGCGATGGCGGCGATCACGTCCGCCACCAGGCCGCCTTCGGCCATCGCGGGCATCGACTGCAGGTTCACGAAACTCGGTTCGCGCACGTGGACCCGCAGCGGCCTGGTGCCGCCGTCGGAGACCAGGTGCACGCCGAGTTCGCCGCGCGGCGATTCCACCGACGTGTAGGTCTGGCCCGGCGGGACCTTGAAGCCCTCGGTGACCAGTTTGAAGTGATGGATCAGCGATTCCATCGACTGGCCCATGATCTTGCGGACGTGCTCGAGCGAGTTGCCCATGCCGTCACTGCCGATCGAGAGCTGCGCCGGCCAGGCGACCTTCTTGTCCTCGACCATGACCGGGCCCGGCTCGAGCTTCTTCAGGCACTGCTTGATGATCCGCAGGCTCTGGTGCATCTCCTCGACGCGCAGCAGGTACCGCGCCCAGCAGTCCGCGTCGGTCGAGGTCGGGATGTCGAACTCGAACTCGTCGTAGCGGGAGTACGGCTCGGTCTTGCGCATGTCCCACGGCAGACCTGCGCTGCGCAGCACCGGGCCGGTGACACCGAGCGCGAGGCACGCGTCGACCGGCAGGTACCCGACGCCCTTGAGCCGGTTGCGCCAGATCGGCTGACCGGTGAAGAGCTTGTCGTACAAGGGAAGCCGCTCGTCCATCACCTTGACGAACGCGCTGACGACCTCTTGGTAGTCGGCGGGCATGTCCTGGGCGAGGCCGCCGGGGCGGATGAACGCGTGGTTCATCCGGAGACCGGTGAGGTGCTCCAGCAGGTGCAGGACCTCTTCGCGCTCACGGAAGCCGAGCGTCATCGCCGTGGTGGCACCGAGTTCCATGCCGCCGGTGGCGATGTAGACCAGGTGCGAGCCGATGCGGTTGATCTCCAGCAGCATCACGCGCAGCAGCTCGGCGCGGCGCGGGGCCTGGATGCCGAGCAGCTTCTCGACGCCGAGGCAGTACGCCATCTCGGTCGAGAGCGGCGCGAGGTAGTCCATGCGCGTCACGAAGGTGACGCCCTGGGTCCACGTGCGGTACTCGCAGTTCTTCTCGATCCCGGTGTGCAGGTAGCCGATGACCGAGCGGAGCTGGGTGACGGTCTCGCCCTCCATCTCCAGCACGAGCCGGAGCACGCCGTGCGTCGACGGGTGCTGCGGGCCCATGTTGATGACCATGCGCTCGTCGTGGCGGGAGTCCTCGATGACGTCTTCCCAGTCACCGCCGGAGACGGTGTAGACGCGGCCTTCGGTGGTGTCACGCGAGTCGGCTTCGGGGACTTCGGTTGCTTCGTCGTGAATGCTCACGAGTACGACCTCCGCTGGTCCGGCGGCGGGATCTCCGCGCCCTTGTATTCGACGGGGATCCCGCCGAGCGGGTAGTCCTTGCGCTGGGGGTGGCCGTCCCAGTCGTCCGGCATGAGGATGCGGGTCAGCGCCGGGTGGCCGTCGTAGACGATGCCGAACATGTCCCAGGTCTCCCGCTCCTGCCAGTCGGCCGTCGGGTAGACCCCGACCAGCGACGGGACGTGCGGGTCTTCGATGTCGAGGGTGACCTCGAGCCGGATGCGGCGACGGTAGGTCATCGACGTGAAGTGGTACACCGAGTGCAGCCGCTGCGGGACGTCGACGCCGTAGTCCACGCCGGAGACGGAGCTGAGCAGCTCGAAGCGGAGACCGGTGTCGTCGCGCAGGACCTTGGCGATCTCGACGAGGTGCTCGCGGGAGACGTAGAAGGTGATCTCGCCGCGGTCGACCGTGGTCTGCAGGATCGCGTTCGCCGGGATCTTGTTGTCCGCCAAGGCCGCGTAGAACTCGTCGGCGAACTCGTCGAACCAGCCGCCGTACGGGCGCTCCGCCGGGGGCGGGCTGTACGCGGGGAGGCGGACGCCGCCGTAACCGGAGGTGTCACCGGTGCCGCGCACGCCGAACATGCCCTGGCGCTCTTTACCGGTGACGACCGGCTCGGCCGGGCGCGTGCCCTGCGGCTCGAGACCGCCTTCGGGACGGTCGGCGCTCGACTGCTCGCCGCCGGTTTCCGGTGTCTCTTCGGGGGTGTTGTCTTCGGGCACGTCGCTCACTTCTTCGCGTACTTGATCGAGGAGGCGATCAGCTCGGTGCGCTCACCGCTGGCGGCGCGGATCGCGGCCCGGCGGGCGTTGATCGGCTCGTCCTGGATCTTGGCGTGCAGCTTCAGGATCGCGTCGAGCAGCATTTCGGGGCGCGGCGGGCAGCCGGGGAGGTACATGTCGACCGGGACGATGTGGTCGACGCCCTGCACCACGGCGTAGTTGTTGAACATCCCGCCGGACGAGGCGCAGACGCCCATCGCCAGCACCCACTTGGGCTCGGCCATCTGGTCGTAGATCTGGCGGAGCACCGGCGCCATCTTCTGCGTGACGCGGCCGGCGACGATCATCAGATCCGCCTGGCGCGGCGTCGCGCTGAAGCGCTCCATGCCGAAACGCGCGATGTCATAGCGGGAACCGCCGACGGTCATCATCTCGATCGCGCAGCAGGCGAGACCGAAGGTGGCGGGCCACATCGAGTTCTTGCGCGCCCAGTTGACCAGGCCTTCGAGGCTGGCGAGCAGGATGCCGTTGGGGAGTTTTTCTTCGAGGCCCATGCTTCTCTAGTTCCAATCCAGGCCGCCGCGACGCCATACGTAGGCGTACGCGAAACCGACCGTCGCGATGAACAGCACGATCTCCACCAGGCCGAACATGCCCAGCGCGTCCGCGGAGACCGCGAACGGGTAGAGGAAGACCATCTCGATGTCGAACAGGATGAACAGCATCGCGGTGATGTAGTACGCGACCGGCATCCGGCCGCCGCCGACGACCGGCTGCGGCGACGGTTCGATACCGCATTCGTAGGCCGCGGTCTTCGCCCTGTTGGGGCGGCTCGGGCCGACCAGCGGGCCGAGCAGCACCGAGAGCACCGCGAAGCCGAGAGCGAGGACGAACAGGAGGACCAGGGGGAGGTACATGTCCAGATTGGGCACCGAAGGGGTGCTCGCCTGGGTCAGCACGGGCAACATCAGCACGGGGTTTTCGCCATCCTTTCCGCGCCGCTGCGGTTTTCGAGTCGGGGTTCACCGCTTCCCTCGGTCGGCACCCTAAGTCACCTGGGTCACACCGCCGAGGGTTAGGCAACCCTTACGGGCCGTGCATGACGGCCCCCTTGCTTGTGAAATAGTTCACAAGCCTCCCGTCGAGGATGTGAAGCGATTCACAAAGCATGGGCCGAGTGTAGGACGTGACTCACATTCTTGTCCCTAGGCCCCGCGCTATAAGGCTGCCCTAACTTGACCGCACGGCCAGTACGGTTACTTCCGGCGTGCGGTACCGATGACCTGCGACGTCGTTCCCAAGATCGGCTTCCCGGGGTCATTTGACCGCATTTGTCCTGTGACCGATACCACTAGCCCGTGGTGCCGGGAATTGGTCCAGACGTGTGGAGACCAGCGCAAGTAGTCACCTACTTGCGGCCCGTCCCCAAGTACATGAAGGCCCCCTTCCTTGCGCTAGGCGCAAGGAAGGGGGCCTTCATGTACTTGCCAGAGGCGTCAGCGCGGAGTGGGGGTGGCGCGGGCCAGCGCGGCGATGAGGCGGTCGACGCCGTCCCCACCCTTGGCGTCGTAGCAGCCCGAGAGTCCCTTGTAGACCAACGGAAGGATCGAGTTGATCCGCAGCCCGTACTTCGTCGCGGCGTGCATGACCTTCGGCTTCCCGATCAGCTTCGCGAACACGTTGCCGAGCCGGTAGTAGCCACCCATCAGCTCGCCGACCGCGCGCGGGTAGCCCTCCAGCGCCCGCTCACGGGACGGGCCTTCGCGGCGCGCCAACGCCTGCACGACGAACTCCGACGCCAGCTGCGCGGACTCCATCGCGGCCGAGATGCCCTCGCCGTTGAACGGGCTGACCATGCCGCCGGCGTCGCCGAGCAGCAGCAGGCCGTCGCGGTAGTGCGGAGTGCGGTTGAAGCCCATCGGGAGACCGGCGCCGCCGACCTTGCCGATGGCGTTCTCCTCGCGGTAGCCCCATTCCTCGGGCGTTCCGTCGAGCCATTGGCGCAGCAGCGCGCGGTAGTCGGTGCTGCGGAACGCGGCCGACGTCGACAGCATGCCGAGGCCGACGTTCACCGTGCCGTCGCCGAGCGGGAACGCCCAGCCGTAGCCGGGCAGCAGCTTCGGGTCGCGCGGATCCGAGCGGTCCCACAGCTCCAGGTGGCCCTCGATGAACGGGTCGTCGTGGCGCGGGCTCTTGTAGTACTGCCGCACCGCGACACCCATCGGGCGCTTCTCGTTCTTCTGGATGCCGACGCTCAGCGCGAGCCGCGCGGAGACGCCGTCGCAGGCCAGCACCAGCGGAGCGCGGTAGCTCACCGGCGTCTTCTCCGGGCCCACCTTCGCTTCGACGCCGATCACGCGGCCGGTCGGGCTGGTGATGGCGCCGGTGACGGTGGTGCGCTCGTAGAGCCGGGCGCCCGCCTTGACCGCGGTCTTCGCGAGCAGGTCGTCGAAGTCCTGACGGGTCCGCGAAACGCCGTACGGCGGGTAGCTCGTCAGGTCCGGCCAGTCGAGCTCCAGCGTGAGCTCGCCGGTGAGGATCCGCAGGCCGCGGCTGTGCACCCAGCCCGCGTCCTCGCTGGTGTCGATCCCCAGGTCGATGAGCTGCTTGACGCCGCGAGGGGTCAGGCCGTCGCCGCACACCTTCTCGCGCGGGAACTCGGTCTTCTCCAGCAGCAGCACGTCGACGCCCGCACGGGCGAGGTACGTGGCGGCGGTGGAGCCGGCCGGTCCGGCACCGACGACGATGACCTCGGCGTCGTGGTCTGCGTTGCGACGTGTCATGGCCGCGAGTTTACGGAGGGCTTTTTGGCGCGGTGGATGGCGACGACGCCGAACGTGAGGTTCAGCCACTCCACCTCGGTCCACCCGGCGCTCGCGATGATCTCCCCGAGCGTCCGCTGATCCGGCCAGGCCAGCATGGATTCGGCCAGGTAGGAGTAGGCCTCGGGGTTCGACGAGGTCCGCGCGCCGACCCAGGTGAGCAGCTTCGCGATGAACTTCCGGTGCAGGAACCGGATCGGCGGGAATGTGGGCGTCGACACCTCGCAGATCACCAGCCTGCCGCCCGGTTTGACCACCCGCGCGATCTCGGTGAGCGCGGCCTTGGTGTCGACGAAGTTCCGCAGCGCGAGCGAGATGGTGACCGCGTCGAAGCTCTCGTCGGCGAACGGCAGCTTCATCGCGTCGGCGGCCACCATGGGGACGCCGCGGTGCTTGCCCGCCCTGAGCATGCCGACCGAGAAGTCCGCCGCGAGGCACCAGGCGCCGTTGCGCGCGTACTCGACGGTGGACACGCCGGTGCCCGCCGCGAGGTCCAGCACCTTCTCGCCGCGTTTGGCGTCCAGCACCCGGCCGGTGACGGTGCGCCAGCGGCGGTCGAAGCCGAAGGTCATGAACGAATTCGCGCGGTCGTAGCCGTCCGCGACGTCGTCGAACATGGCGGCGACTTCGTGCGGATCCTTGTCAAGACTCGCTCGGGACATGCCTCGAACCCTAACCCCGAGGTCCTGAGACAGGTCACCCAAGCGGGAGCAAAGCGGCGCCCCGTAGGTTCACCTTGCCCGGTGAAGCAACGCCGGGGCACGGTGCGCACCGGCCCCCGCGACCTCACCGGCGAGGATCCTCCGCTCCATCAACCGCAGTTCCGGCCCCGGTTCGAGGCCGAGCTGATCGACCGAGACCCGGCGCGCCCGCCGGTACGCCGCCAGCGCGTCGGAGGTGCGCCCGGCCCGCCAAAGAGCGTCCATCAGGAGGTACTGGGCACGCTGCCGCAAGGGATGCCGCCGCACCAGATCCGCCAGGTCGACGGCCGCGCTCGCGTGCCGCCCGAGGTCGAGTTCGGCCTGGTAGAGCTCTTCGAGCAGGACCAGGCGGTGTTCCGAGAGGCGCATCGTCTCGTCCGACAGCAGCGGGACGTCCAAGCCGTCGTAGGGCGCGCCGTGCCAGTGCGTGAGGGCCTGCCGGATCAGTGAGGCGCGCTGAGCGGGGTCCGCGGACTTCAGCGCCTGGCCTGCCAGCGTCTCGAAGGTCTCGACGTCCAGTTCGCCGGGATGGACCTCCAGCCGGTAGCCGCCGTTGTCGAAGCCGAGCCGGTCGCCTTCGGGCAGGGCCTGCCGCAGCTTGTGGACGTGCCAGTGCAGCTTCGGCACCGCCCGCGGCTCCCACTTGCTCTCCCACAGGGCCTCGGTGAGCACGTTCACCGGCACGAAGGTGTTCGCCCGGACCAGCAGCACGCCGAGGAGCGTTCTTCTCATCCGGCCGTGCAGCGGGACCGACCGCGAACCGGAAGAGATGCTGAACGTGCCCAGTACTTCGAACCTCACGTGCCGTCCTCTCGCTCGATGGCGTGAGGGGACGATGAATGCCGGTTGTACAAAAGAGATACAAAGACCAAGCCTGGGAGCGAAGCTCCTCCGTTGAGGGCGGTGGCGGGGGCATGGATGGAGATCAAGCGAGTGCGGAGAGCATTCCCTGCACCGACTGCGGCCAGGCGAATTCCTCCGCCCGGGCACGCGCCGCCGCCCGTCTCGCGTCCTCGGGACGCTCCAACAGACCAGTGACGGCGCCGGCGAAAGCGGGTGCGCGATCGTCGACGGCCTCGCCGCAGCCGGGCCGCACGATCTCCCGCAGCGCCGACGACGCCGAGACCACCACCGGCGTCCCCGAAGCGAGCGCCTCCAGCGCGGCCAGCCCGAACGTCTCGTGTGGACCCGGCGCGAGGGAGACGTCCGCGCTGGCCAGCAGTCGCGCGACGTCGCCGCGTCCGGAAAGGAAACCGAGGAAGGTCACGGGCAGCCCGCGCGCCCGCCGTTCCAGCGCACGCCGCCGAGGGCCGTCACCGGCGATCACGAGCCGAACGCGATGCCCTCCCTCGGTCAGCTCGGCGACGGTGTCCACACTGCGCTCGACGTGCTTCTCCGGCGACAAACGTCCACAGTGGACGATCAGCGCGTCGGCGTCGCCGGACAGCGTGTGCCGCCAGCCGTCGTCGCGCCGGGCCGGGGCGAACGTCGTGAGGTCGACGCCGAGCGGAACCCGTCGCACGTTCGGTGCGGCGATCCGGTCGAATTCCGCGCGGGCGAACGCCGTCGTGCAGACGACCGTGTCGTAGCGCCGCGCCATCCGCCGGTTCGCGACGTCCGCGACGCGCCGCGCGACGGGTTCCGGCATCAGGAACTGCTCCAGCAACCTGTCCAGCCGCTCGTGCGAGATCACCATGCTGGGCACACCGTTGCGCCGCGCCCAGACGCCCATGCCGCGCAGGGTGAGCCTGTCGGACACTTCCAGCCTGTCCGGTTCCAGGCGTTCCAGCACCGCGCGCACCCGGTGCGGATCGACCGCGCGATAGCCACCGGTACCCGGGATCTGCGGTGCCGGCAGGGAGAACCGGCGGACTCCCGAGGGCAGCGTCTCGTCCTCGTAGCGCCGCCCTGGCACCACGAGGGTCACCTGATGACCGCTCGCCACGTAACCGGCGCCGAGATGGTGCAGCGCGGTCCGCAGCCCGCCCGAGCGTGGCCCGTAGAAGTTGGCCAGCTGGATGATGTGCATCAGGCCGCGCGCGCGACTTTGCCCTGGACGGCCTCGTAGTGGCCGACCAGTTCCCGGCAGACAGCGGGCCAAGTCCGGCCCAGGACGACCTTGCGCGCCTTCTCCCCCAGCCTGGCGCGCAGCGCTTCGTCGCGCAGGTCGTTCACCTTGTCCACGAGCGCTGTCGCGAATCCGGCGCGGTCGGCGGGCAGCAGGTACCCCGTGCGGCCGGGCAGGACCAGATCCTTCGGACCGCCCGCGTTCGGCGCCAGCACCGGCAACCCGGACGCCATCGCTTCCTGGATGGCCTGGCAGAACGTCTCGTGCGGTCCTGTGTGGACGAACACGTCGAGGCTCGCGTACGCCGCGGAGAGCTCTTCGCCGTATTGGGCGCCGAGGAACGCCGCACCCGGGATCCGTTCGCGCAGCATCGGCAACTCCGGTCCGTCACCGACGACGACCACGCGGATCCCGTCGATCCCGGCGAGCGCGGTCAGCCGCTCGACCTCCTTCTCGGGCGCGAGCCTGCCGACGAAACCGACCAGCAGTTCGCCGTTCGGCGCCAGTTCGGCGCGCAACGCGGGATCGGCGTGGACCGGCGAGAACCGCTCGATGTCGACGCCGCGCGCCCAGCGGTGCACCCGCGGGATCCCGTGCAGTTTCAGCTGTTCCACCGAATCCGTCGACGGCGCGAGCGTGCGGTCGGCCCGCGAGTGCAGACGGCGCACCCAGCGCCAGGCCGCGCGGGCGGCGATGCCGAAGCCGTACGCGGCGGCGAAACCGGCGATGTCGGTCTGGTACACCGCGACACACGGCACCCGCAGCCGCCTTGCCGCGGCGAGCCCGCGGGCGCCGACCACGAACGGCGACGCCAGATGCACCACGTCCGGCCCGAAATCGGCGAGGGCGGTCAGCACCGTCCGGGTCGGCACGCCGACCGGGAGGGAGTTCACGCCGGGGAAGTCGAGGGCGGGAATGCGCACGACCGGGGCGCCGAGGTACTCCGCGGGACCCGGCCCTGGGGCGATGATCAGCACGTCGTGCGCGCGGTCGCGGAGGTGTTCCACGACGCGGAGCACGGAGTTGGTCACGCCGTTCACCTGGGGCAGGAAACTTTCGGTGACTATCGCGACTCGCACGCGGATCACTGTGGCATCCGGTTGTGACGCCCACGCCAACAAAAACGGAACAGACGACATGTCATCTCAAGGTCGTGTTCCGTAAACCAGGCTCGGCCACACTAGTCAGGCATGACCCTCCTGTCGTCAAGGCCGCCCCAGCCCGTCGAGCCAGGGCTGGTGTCGAGGGCCCTCGAAGTGGCCGGGCGGCTGGCCAACGACGCGACCGACGTGATCACCGCGACCGCCGGCCGCGGCGCCCAGCCCGATCCGAAGGACTCGCCCTTCGACTGGGTCACCGACACGGACCGGATCCTCGAACGCCACACCCGCCGCGTGCTGACCGCGGAATTCCCCGGAATCCCCGTCGTCGGCGGCGAATTCGGCGCCGACCACGGTGCCGACGTCGCCGAATACCGCTGGGTGGTCGACCCGGTCGACGGCACCGCGAACTACGTCGCCGGTGTGCCCTGGTGCGCATACAGCCTCGCCCTGATCGACGCTTCGGGGCCGGTGGTGGGCGTGGTCGCGGACCCGTACCGAGCTCAGATCTACGCCGCCGCGCGCGGCCGCGGGGCCAGGGCGAACGGCAAGCCGATCACACTCACCGACCGCCGCGGGACCGCCGGGGCGATCGTCTGCACGGAACTCACGCGCAAAGGTGTCTGGCCGGGGATGGGCCAGTTCATCGAACGGGCCGCCGCCGCGCACGCCGGGGTCCGGGTACTCGGCTCGGCGGCCTTGGCGATCGCGCAGGTCGCGCTGGGGCACGCGGCCGCGGCGGTGCTGCACAGCTACCGCGAATGGGACGTCGCCGGATCGGTCGCGCTGGCCATCGAGGCCGGGGCCGTGGTGCTGGACCGGCACGGGGAAGGCACGGCCCTGCCGGTCGACGCGCTGCTGGTGGCGGCGCCGGGCGTGGCCGACGAGGTCCTGGGCTGGTGGCAGGAGTCGGTCGGCTGAGTTACGCCCCCAATCACGCGAGTTACGCCTCTGATCACGCGTGTTGCGCCTCCAATCACGCGTGTTCGCCAGTTCCACACGGCAAGCCCGCACGACTGAGCACGGGACTCACGTGATTGGGAACGGGACTCACGTGATTAGAGGCGCAACTCACGTGATTGGAGACGTAACTCGCGTGATCAGACGGACGACTCGGCGAGCGAGCGCCGGTAAGTCAGCCGTTGCCGCCGGATCCACCACAGCAGCGGGCCGGCGATCAGCCAGGTGAAGAAGATCATGCTGCCCAGCGGCAGCAGCGTGTTCGCCGCCGAGCGGCCCGCCACCCGCGCGAGTTCCGGGTCGCCGACGTCGTACTCGATGTTCACCAGCTGCCCGGCGGCCAGGCCCGAGGGGTAGAGCACCCCGTTGGCCGGGCTGTGCATGATGCCGTCGGGGGTGGCGTAGTTGATGATCGTGCGGTCGAAGGTCACCGACTCGACCTGCGCCGTCGCCTGCCCGAGTTCCGCTTCGATCGAGTTGTCGTTGCGGATGGCGGCGAACAGCAGCGAGACGCCGAGCACGGTGACGAGTGAGGCGACAACGAGGGCGGCATACCACCCGATGCGCCTCACCCGCTCCGTTTTGGCCGTCACGCCGCGAGCGTAGCGCTACCCGTCAGTGGGCGTGTCGCTCGGCGAGGAATTCATGGGTCGCCTTGATCTGCGCGTAGGACTTCGGTGCGACAGGCGCCACAGCGGCCCGGAGAGCCTGCGTGCCGTTGGGGCTCACCGCGGGCTTGCCCTTGGTGTACAGCCACGTCTGGAACAGGTCGTACAGCGGCTTGCCCGAGATCTTCTCCGCCAGCGCGATGAACTCTCCGATCACCGCCGACTTGGCCTTCTTCACCTGCTGCCACGTCTGCAGGATCCGGAAGAACGTGTCGTCGCCCACGGCCTTGCGCAACGCGTGCACCGCGAGCGCGCCGCGGTCGTAGACGGCCCCGTGGAACTGGTCGTCCGCGCCCGGGTCGGCGGGCAGGACCTGCCAGAACGGGTCCTCGGCGGGCACGGAGTCGTAGATGTACTGGGCGAGTTCGTCGGCCGTGCCCTCGCCGATCTCCTCCGACCACAGGAACTCGCCGTAGGAGGCGAAGCCCTCGTTCAGCCAGATCTCGCTCCACTTGCCGAGCGTGACGCTGTCGCCGAACCACTGGTGCGCCTGCTCGTGCGCGACGATCGAGGTGTTGGAGCCGCTCCGGAAGGCCCTGGCGCCGTACACCGGCCGCGTCTGGTTCTCCAGCGCGAAGGTGATGCCGGTGGTGACGACGCCGCCCTGCGCCTCGAACGGGTAAGGCCCGAACTTCGAGGCGAGGAATTCGGTGATCTCCGGCGTCCGCTCGATGCTGGCCTTGGCCGCGCCGAGCGATTCGCCGAGGTCGGCGCCATAGGCGGTGATGAACGGTTTGCCGTCCGGCGTGGTCTGCTCGTTCACCTCGAACTTGCCGACCTCCAGCGACGTGAGATACGTCGCCTGCGGTTTGGTGCTGCGCCAGTTCCAGCGCGTCCAGCCCGGCCGCTGCACCGTCTTGCGCACGAGCGTGCCGTTCGACAGCGCGGCGACGTCGTTCGGGACCTCGACCGAGACGTCGTAGGTCGCCAGGTCGGTCGGGTGGTCGTTGGACGGGAACCACCAGGCCGCGCTCTGCGGCTCGTCGACGGCCAGCGCGCCGTCCGGGGTCTTCTTCCAGGCGGTGAAGCCGTCGATCTTCACTTTCGACGGCGTGTCCGCGTAGGCGACGACGACCGTGGCCGTCTGGCCCTTCTTCAGCGGCGTCGACGGCGTGACGGTCAGCTCACCGGTGCCGTCGGTCGACGTCGCGAACTTCGCGGGCCGGTTGTTGACCCGGACGCTCGACACCTTCAGGCCGAAGTCGAGGTTGAAAGCCGAGAGGTCCTGCGTCGCGGTGAGCAGGATCGTCGTGGCACCGGACAGCAGGTCGGTGGACGGCTGATAGGTCAGCCGGAGGTCGTAGTGACCGACGTCGTAGCCGCCGTTCCCGGCGTGCGGGTAGTACGGGTCGCCGATGCCGATCGAGCCGGGCGCGGGTGCGGCGGCCGCGGTGCCCACGAGCAGCACCGAGACGACGCCCGCGGTCAATCCGGCGAAGCCGGCGCGAGTGTTCAAGCGCATTGCGAATCCTCCCAGGGATTTGTCAGCGCGCTCGAACGTAGCCAGGTACCCCTCGGCGAGACACAGCCAAAGGAAGGGTTCCTAGCCTCTGGAATAGGGCTAGACAGCCCGCACGGCCGACGACACCGCCGTACGGAGGCGCGCGTGCAGCTCACGGTGGCGCGTTCGGTCCACCCGGACCTCCACCACCCGTAGCCCCGGCGCGGGTTTGAGCGCCGCGCGGAACTCGGTGAGCGTCTCGGCGACGACGTGCGGCACGCGGTAACCGGCACACAGGGCACCGAGATCGGCGCCGTGCGGCGTGCCGAAGACGCGTTCGAAGCTGGCGTTGTGCTCGGGCGCGCCCTGCTCCAGCAGGGAGAAGATGCCGCCGCCGTCGTCGTTGAGCACCACGATCGTCAGGTCGGGGCGCTGTTCGGCGGGCCCGGTCAGCAGGCCGCTCGCGTCGTGCAGGAACGTCAGGTCGCCGAGCAGCGCGTACGAATGTCCCCTGTGGACGGTCGCGGCACCGATCGCGGTCGACACCATGCCGTCGATCCCGGCGACGCCGCGGTTGCGGTGCACGAGGACGTCGGGCCGCAGCCGTCCGGCGAGCGCGACGTCACGGGTCGGGTTGGACGAGCCCACGACCAGCAGGGACCCCTCCGGGACCGCGTCGACCAGCTCGGTCGCCAGGCGCAGTCCGCTCGGCCACGGTTCGGCGGCCAGCGCCTCGGCCACCGCCGCCGACGCCGCCTTGTCCGCGCGCTGCCAGCTGGCGAGCCACTCCGGATCGGCCGGTTTGGTCGGCTCGTCGAACCACTGGCCGACCTGGCGGACGTTGTGCGCGGGCGCGGGCCAGTCCGAATCGGGCCGGACCAGCAGCACCTCGACGTCGGGATCGGACAGCACGCTCTGGACCTGCCGGAACACCGTCGGACGGCCGATGCACAGGACCTGCTCGGGCTTGTGCCGCGAGATGAACTCCTCGACGCCGAGCAGCCACGCGCCGGACGAGATCGCCGTCGCGCCCGCCAGCCCGATGCCGCCGGTCTCGGAGACGACCGGCCAGCCGTGCAGCTCGGCCCATTCGCTGGCCGCCTGCACACCGGTGTCGCACGCGATGACCAGGCCGGACCGGGCCGAAGGCACCACGAACGAGGGAAGCGCGCCGAAGTCGGGCAGCTCCGTCCAGCGGGCGCCGTCCGGACGCCCTTCGAGTGACTCGTACCACTCGCCGTCATCATCGATGTCAGGGACGAGCGGCTCACGGAACGGGATGTTCAGATGCACCGGTCCGCAGCGCCATTCGCCGTACGCGGCGTTCCAGGCGCGGCAGATCTGGCCGCGCCAGTACGAGTTCTGGCCGGCGCGGCGTTCGGCGACGGCGAGCTCGTCGAAGTAGCGGATGGCGTTGCCGTAGAGCTGGTGCTGGTCGATGACCTGGCTCGCGCCGGCGGCCCGCATCTCGGGCGGGCGGTCGGCGGTCAGCACGATCAGCGGCACGCCCGCGCGGTCCGCCTCCAGCACGGCGGGGTGGAAGTTCGCGGCCGCCGTGCCCGAGGTGCACAGCACGGCGACGGGGCGGCCCGTGCGCGCGGCGATGCCGAGGGCGAGGAAGGCGGCGCCGCGTTCGTCGATGCGGACGTGCAACTGGAGCCGTCCGGCGGCCGCCGCGTCGTACAGCGCGATCGACAGCGGGGCGTTGCGTGAGCCCGGGCAGAGGACGACGTGCGAGACGGTGTTGCGGACGAGCTCGTCGACGATGACCCTGGCCTGCGCGGTGGAAGGATTCACCGGCAGACCTCGGGTTTCACACTACGACTCACGGCCACACGTCCTATTCTCCCAAACGTGGATGACGCCCAGGTTTCCGAGCTGTTCGACCCGGCCTTGTGGACCGAAGTCGACGGTTTCGACTTCACCGACATCACCTATCACCGCTCCTCTGAGAGCCGCTCAGGCAAACGTGTGGTGCGTATCGCGTTCGACCGTCCCGAGGTCCGCAACGCCTTCCGTCCGCACACCGTCGACGAGCTGTACCGCGCGCTCGACCACGCGCGGATGAGCTCGGACGTCGGCTGCGTCCTGCTCACCGGCAACGGCCCATCGCCGAAGGACGGCGGCTGGGCGTTTTGTTCCGGTGGTGACCAGCGTATTCGCGGACGCTCCGGGTATCAGTACGCGGACGGGGAGACCTCCGACACGATCGATCCGGCGAGGGCCGGACGGCTGCACATTCTCGAGGTCCAGCGGCTGATCCGGTTCATGCCGAAGGTGGTCATCGCGGTGGTCCCCGGCTGGGCGGCGGGCGGCGGGCACTCGCTGCACGTGGTGTGCGACCTCACGCTCGCGTCGGCCGAGCACGCGCGCTTCAAGCAGACCGACGCCGACGTCGGCTCCTTCGACGGCGGCTACGGCTCGGCGTACCTCGCCAAGCAGGTCGGGCAGAAGTTCGCTCGTGAGATCTTCTTCCTCGGGCGCGAGTACACGGCCGAGCAGATGCAGGCGATGGGCGCGGTGAACTCCGCCGTCCCGCACGCGGAGCTCGAAGCCGAGGCGCTGGACTGGGCGTGGACGATCAACGCCAAGTCGCCGACCGCGCAGCGGATGCTCAAGTACGCGTTCAACCTCACCGACGACGGCCTGGTCGGCCAGCAGCTCTTCGCCGGCGAAACCACCCGGCTGGCGTACATGCAGGACGAGGCCGTCGAAGGCCGGGACTCCTTCCTGGAGAAGCGCTCCCCCGACTGGTCGGCCTTCCCCTACTACTACTGACCTGCGTTTAGCGGGCTAAACGCGATCCGCGGGCGGACGTAGGGTGGAGCGATGCGTGCGGTAGGGGTGGACGGGAGTCCAGGGTCGATCGTCGAGCTGACCACGGCATTGGCCGAGGCGCTCGACGGCGGCCCGGCCGTCCTCCCCTACTCGTCGGAGGTCCTACGGGACGCGATGGAGCCGACGCGCCCGGCCGAGTCCGGGACCGCGGTGATCATCGCCACCTCCGGCTCCACCGGCGAGCCGAAGGGGGTCCTGCTGTCGGCCTCGGCGCTCACCGCGTCGGCTCACGCGACCCACAAGAGGCTCGGCGGTCCGGGGCACTGGCTGCTCGCGACCCCGGCGCAGTACATCGGCGGACTGCAGGTGCTGATCCGCTCGCTGCTGGCCGGGACGACGCCCGCCGTGCTGCACGCCCCCGGTTTCCGGCCGGACGACTTCGCCGAGGCGGCCGCGCCGCTGTTGTCACTGGACGGGCCGCGCTACACCGCGCTCGTGCCGACTCAGCTCGGGCGGCTGCTCGACGCGGGCGGGCCCGGTCTGGCGGCGGCCCGCGCTTTCGACGCGATCATCGTCGGCGCCGCGGCGACCACCGTGGATCTTCGGGAGCGCGCCGCCGAAGCGGGCGTGAAGATCGTGCCCGCGTACGGCATGAGCGAGACCGCGAGCGGCTGCGTCTACGAAGGCGTACCGCTGGACGGAGTACACGTCGAACTCGAAGACGAGCGGGTCTGTATCACGGGTGACGTGCTCTCGCACGGCTACCGGCTGCGACCTGACCTGACTTCGGAGTCCTTCGAGGACGGCCGGTTCCGCACCTCCGACCGCGGCCGTTGGTCGGCCGACGGCCGGTTGGAGATCCTCGGTCGGATCGACGACATGATCAACACCGGCGGGGTGAAGGTGGCCGCCGCGGCCGTCGAACGGATCTTGACCGCGCAGCCGGGGATCCGGGACGCGTGCGTGGTCGGAGTGCCCGACCCCGAGTGGGGTGAAGCCGTCGTCGCGCTCGTCGTCGGCGCTGGTTGCGACGTCGATTCGCTGCGCGCCGCGTGCCGCGAAGAGGCCGGCGCCGCGGCTGCTCCGAAGCGAGTCGAGTTCGCCGAAGAACTCCCGCTGCGAGGCCCAGGGAAGGTCGACAGGACGGCCGTCAGGAATCTCCTACGAAGGTCGTGAATTCCCCACCGATTACCGGGACATTGTTGACACAATCATTACCCGCGGGTTTACGTCTAGGTATGACGCGCTGGACACGCACCGTATTGGCCTGCACCGCCGTCACGATGGGACTGGTCGCTTTGGCCGGGCCCGCGCTGGCGGACGAACCGGAAGCCGCCGTTCCGAACAGCGGCACGCTCACCTGGACCCTGGAAGACGCGATCGACGATCTGAAGTAGCGCGACTCGTCACCTGCCCGGGATGCCTCGAGCAGGTGACGAGCCCCGCATACCGGCCGGTAGTGGCCAGGGCCAGAATGGCGACATGGCGACTGCTGGTGAATGGATCGAAGGGGCGCGCCCGCGGACGCTGCCCAACGCGGTGGCGCCGGTGGTCGCCGGAGTCGGCGCGGCGGTCGCGCTCGACGGCTTCTCCTGGTCCCGATCGATTCTCGCGCTGCTGGTCTCGCTGGCCCTGATCGTCGGCGTCAACTACGCCAACGACTACTCCGACGGCATCCGCGGCACCGACGAAAAGCGCGTCGGCCCGCTGCGGCTGGTCGGCTCCGGAGTCGCGAAGCCGAAGGCCGTCCTGACGGCCGCCCTCGTCGCCCTCGGGCTCGCCGGAGTCCTCGGGCTCGTTCTCGTCGCGATCAGCGGCCAGTGGTGGCTGCTGGCGATGGGCGCGGTCTGCATCCTCGGCGCCTGGTTCTACACCGGCGGCAAAAAGCCTTACGGCTACTACGGTTTCGGCGAGATCGCGGTCTTCGTCTTCTTCGGGCTGGCGGGCGTTCTTGGCACCGTGTACGTCCAAGCCGGACAGCTCAGCTGGACGGCGCTGGGCTGCGCGGTCGCCGTCGGCTCGTTCTCGACCGGCGTGCTGACCGCCAACAACCTCCGCGACATCCCGACCGACATCGAGTCCGGCAAGCGCACACTCGCCACCCGGCTCGGCGACGACGGCACGCGGCGCCTTTATCTGACGCTGGTCGCGATCCCATACGTCGTGAGCGTGCTGCTCGCCTTCGTGACGCCGTGGGCGCTGCTGGGGCTGCTGACCGCGCCGCTGCTGGTGAAGTCGGTCAAGGCCGTCGGCGGCGGCGCGCAGGGGCGGGCGCTGATCCCGGCGCTGCGGGACACCGGGTTCGCGATGCTGGGGTGGGCGGTACTGACCGCGGTCGCCCTCGCGCTCTGAGCAGTCACCGGACCTTTGATGCGGGACTGTGTGGATTTCGGGACGTTGGACGACCCGAAATCCACACAGTGCGGCCTCAAAGGTCCGGTCACCGCGCCATCCAGTTCGCGTCGGGCCGGACGGGCACGCGGTGAATGAACGCACCGTTCATACCTTGAGTTTTCCGCTTCGGACCACCACCCGTAGCGCTCTAGCGTCTGGGTGACCACTAAATGCAGCCGAGGCGATAGCAAAGGTCCCCCGCTCTTTTGGTGATCCGGCGAATCTGAGGTAGGCCGCCCAGCCGGTGTTGCGAAAGCCACTTTCGCAACCTTCAACGTTGCGAAAGTGGCTTTCGCAACACGCCCGGCAGGCGGCCGAGGGACCCTCAGGCCTCCGGGGCGAGCTTCCCGCTCACCAGGAACTCCCGGTACTTGTCCAGGTAAGGCGCGATGTGGATGTTCTTCCGCGCCAGCCACTCGTCGTCGTAGTAGGTGTTGGCGTACCGCTCGCCGCCGTCGCACAGCAGCGTGACGACGCTGCCCGCCTGGCCTTCCGAGATCATCCGCGAGATCAGTGTGAAGGCGCCGAAGAGGTTCGTGCCGGTCGAGCCGCCGGCCCAGTGTCCGGTCCGTTCGCGCAGCACGCGGATGGCGGCCAGCGAGGCGGCGTCCGGCACCTGCAGCATCTCGTCGATCACGCCGGGCACGAACGACGGTTCGACACGCGGCCGCCCGATTCCCTCGATCCGCGACGGCATGCCGGTGCTGTAGTCGAGCGCCCCGGTCTGCCAGGCGCCGTAGAACGACGAGTTCTCCGGGTCGACGACGGCGATCTTCGTGGTGTGCCGCTTGTAGCGCACGTAGCGGCCGAAGGTCGCGCTCGTGCCGCCGGTGCCGGCGCCGACCACGATCCACGTCGGCACCGGGTGCCGCTCGGACTGCATCTGCGCGTACACCGATTCGGCGATGTTGTTGTTCCCGCGCCAGTCCGTCGCGCGCTCGGCGTAGGTGAACTGGTCGAGGTAGTGGCCGTTGCACTCCGAAGCGAGCCGCTCGGCCTCCGGGTACATGTCCGGCGCGCGGTCGACGTAGTGGCATTCGCCGCCGTAGAACTCGATGAGCGAGATCTTCTCCGGCGAGGTGCTGCGCGGCACCACGGTGATGAACCGCAGGCCGAGCATCCGTGCGAAGTACGCCTCCGAAACCGCCGTCGAGCCGCTGGACGCCTCGACGAGCACGGTGTCCTGCCCGATCTGGCCGTTCACCAGGCCGTACAGGAACAGCGAACGCGCGAGCCGGTGCTTGAGCGAGCCGGTCGGGTGGACCGACTCGTCCTTCAAGTACAGGTCGATGCCCCATTCCGCGGACAGCGGGAAGACGTGCAGATGCGTGTCGGCGCTGCGGTTCGCGTCGGCCTCGATGATGCGGACGGCTTCGCGGACCCAGCTGCGGCTGTGCAGACGGCTCACGCGGTGCCGTCCGCTCGGTCGCCGCGCAGCTGGGAGCGCAGTTCGGCACGGGCGCGAGCGCGCTTTTCGTTGCGGCGGGCGAGTCCGGCGGTCACACGCGCGTTCAGCGGGCGGAACAGCAGCAGACCCAGCGGCAGCCCCACCACCAGGCTGATCAGCAGCGCGACCAGCAGCGGGACGTTGACCAGCAGCAACCCGCCTGCGATGACCCCGACCAGGAGAAACCTGGCCAGTACGTACAGCGTCAGGTCACGGGGCAGGTGATTATCGCTCACATCAACGCAGGCTACGCGCTGCCGTTGCGGCCGTCCTCCAGGCCCGCGTTGTTGGGGCGCCCTTCGAAGCGGGTGGAAAGCACGACGGTGGTATTCGTCCGGCCGACGCCGGGGATCCGCCGCAACCTGCCGAGCGTCCGCTCCAGATCGTCGACGGTCGCCACCCGCACCTTGACGACGAACGCCTCGTCGCCCGCGACGGCATAGCAGCTTTCGACCTCGTCCAGCGCGCCGAGCGCGTCCGCGACGTCGTCTTCGGTCGCGGTGTCGGTGGGGTGGATGCCGACCAGCGCCGTCACGCCGAGTCCGACCGTGTTGGGGTCGACCATGGCGTGGTAGCCGGTGATCACGCCGGCGGCCTCGAGTTTGCCGACCCGCTCGTGCACTGATGAAGCCGAGAGCCCGACAGACCGGCCGAGGTCGGCGTAGGTAGCCCGCCCGTTCTCCCGCAATGCCGCGATGATCTTCCGATCCACCTGGTCCACCGCTACACCTTAGGTGCCACGACCCGATTCGCGTGATCAGGGCGTGTTTTCGTACATCCGTGACAAGACCTTGGCGGCCACGGGCGCATGTCTCGGTTGTCGGTTTTGACCTTTAAGGGCTCTTTACTGTTGGACAACCGTTCGAGTACCTGACGGGTGAGATGCAACGATTGCCGTGTTGGCTACCCGGCACGACGGGCATTGGGCCCGCCTCCGGTTTAGCACTGGAACCGTGAAGGAGGCGGAAAATGACCGCGACCATGGGCGGCAGGTTGCTCACCCCCGGTGAAGTGGCGGCCCTGTTCCGGGTCGACCCGAAGACCGTGACCCGCTGGGCGACCGCGGGCCGGATCGGCTCGATCCGCACTCCCGGTGGACACCGCCGGTTCCGCGAGGCCGAGGTGAACGAGCTCCTCGCCGAGCTGACCACCGACGCCAGTGAGCCCACGCGCAAGGTCTGACCTGGCATTTCCCGTAAAAGGACTCCGGTGACGAAGGGCACGAAATCGCCCTTCGTCACATTGGGGTATCCATGAGTCCCCCCGCGCGCGGCAAAGAGGCTAGCCTCGTGGGACTGAGCAACGTCCTCCACGCGGAAAGGGACCGAGCATGATCTATCTGCTCGCGGCCATCGGAGCGCTCACCGTCGCCGTGGTCTTGTGGCGCGCGTTCGGGATCGAGCGCGTCGGGGTGCCCTCGTCGCGGCCGACACTCGCCCCGGACGACGACCCCGACTTCCTGCGCAAGCTCGGTGAGCAGCAGCGCAAAGGTAAAGACGAGGACAAGGGCAAAGACTAGGGCTGAATCGGCTGGTAGTGCTGGCCGCCGAAGCCGTCGGCGACGGTGGCCGCCAGTTCCAGCAAGGCCAGCCGCGTGTCGTCGTCGAGCCGGTCCAGTTCGATCTCGGCGCCTTCTTCCAGATGCGGATCGAACGGGATGCGGCAGACCGAGCGGACCCGCGCGCCGAAGTGCGCCGAGAGCTTGTCGAGATCGACGGAGCCGCCCTTCGGCCGTACCGAGTTGATCACCGCGACGGACCGTTTGACCAGGTCGCCGTAGCCGTGCGCCTCCAGCCAGTCGAGTGTGGCCGACGCACTGCGCGCCCCGTCGACGGAGCCGGACGAGACCACCACCAGCGCGTCCGCGACGTCCAGGACGCCCTTCATCGCCGAGTGCATCAAACCGGTCCCGCAGTCGGTGAGCACGATGTTGTAGAAGTGCTCCAGCAGGTCGACCGTGCGCCGGTAGTCGTCCTCGGAGAAGGCTTCCGAAACCGCCGGATCCTGCTCGCTGGCGAGGATCTCCAGCCGGCTCCCGCCCTGCGACGTGTACGACCGGACGTCGCTGTACCTGGTGATCTTGTCCGCGTCCCGCAGCAGGTGCCGGACGGTCGCGGTGGTCTCGATCGGGATCTTCTGCGACAGCGTCCCGCGGTCCGGGTTGGCGTCGACGGCGACGACCCGGTCACCGCGCAGTGAGGCGAACGTCGAGCCCAGTGTGGTGGTCGTGGTGGTCTTGCCGACGCCGCCCTTGAGGCTCAGCATCGCGATCTTGTAGCACCCGCGCAGCGGCTGGTTGATCTGCGCGATCAGTTCACGCTTGCGCGTGTCCTTGGGGCTCTCCCCCGGGTTGACGAGCTTGCCGGTGCCCACGTAGAGCGCCTTGCGCCAGCCCGACTGCGGCTTGCGTTTCTGCGGCTTCACCAGGCTCGCGGTGGCGAGTTCGTCCGGGAGCGCGTGCCTGCCCTGCGGCTGTGGGAGCCCGGGCACGCCGGGCTGCTGTACCGGCTGCTGCTGCTGCTGCGGCGGCGGCGCGTACTGCTGCTGAGGCGGGTACTGGGCGGCCTGCTGCGGCTGCGCCTGCTGAGGGTGCAGCGGGGGCAGGTTCTGGTCGTAGGGCTGCTGATACTGCCCCTGCGACGGCTGCGGCAGCGACGGCTGCTGCTGAGCGGGCTGCTGTTGCGGGTACTGCCCCTGCTGCGGGTACTGGGGCTGGACGACCTGGGTCGGCTCGGCCTCGAAACCGCCCGCGTTCGGATGCGGCGCCGAATCCGTCCTGTCCTCGGAGAACAACTCCGAGGGCGGGTCGCTCTCGGTGGGTTCGGGGTGGCCAGGAGCCGATTCTTCGCTGGGTCCGGTCACCGCTGAATTCCTCCTCCGCGCACGTCTTCCCCCATTACCTCAGTATTGACGGTAGTCGGCTCGCGTGCAGCGGCGGCGGTCAGCCCCCGGCGTAGGAATGCAGGCCCGACGTCACCAGGTTCACGAAGAACATGTTGAAGATCGTCGCGGAGAATCCGACGATGTTGATGATCGCGGCCCGCTTCCCGCGCCAGCCCGCGGTGGCACGGGAGTGCAGGTACGCCGCGTAGACGACCCACGCCACGAAAGCGACGGTCTCCTTGGGGTCCCAGCCCCAGAACCGGCCCCACGCCGCCTCGGCCCACACCGCGCCGCAGAGCACGCCGAAGGTGAAGATCGGGAAGGCGAAGATGGTGGTGCGGTAGGCGATGCGGTCGAGCACGTCCGCGGCGGGCAGCTTCGAGCCGAACTTGGCGAACTTCGCCGGGTTGTCGTCGTGGGCGGCGCGGAAGAGGTAGAGGACGCTCGCGACACCCGGCACCAGGAAGACACCCGAGCCGATGATCGCCGCGGAAACGTGGATGATCAGCCAGTACGACTGGAGCGCGGGCTGCACCGGCGCGGCCGTCGTGTACAGCATGGTGCCGTTGACGAACATCAGGATCACGACCGGCAGCAGCAGGAAGCCGGTGAGGTGGCGGACCGGGAACTTCCGCATGATGACGAGCCAGGTCGCGACGGCGATGAAGGTCGTGGCCATGCCGTATTCGTAGAGGTTGCCCCACGGCGCGCGGTGCACGGCGAGCCCGCGCAGCACGATCGCGGCCAGGTGGAGCAGCGCGGCCAGCACCAGCAGCGCGGCGCCCATGCGGCCGATGCGCTCGGGGCGGCCGATCTCACGCGGGGGCTCGACGGGCGTCCCGTAAGCCGGAGGCGTCGACGGACCACCCGCGCCGACCAGTTCGCGGGAACGCTGGATGCTGCGTTCCGCCGCCAGACGGCCCTTCGCCCCGAAACCCTGCTCGATGAGGGCGAACATCAACGCGATGACGTAGATCGCCGCCGCGGTGGTGTAGGAGTAGTCGCTGTACTGGGACAGCGTCTCGTTGATCGGCATGACCTCTAGTTGCCTCTCTGCCCCTGGACCAGCTTGGCGCTGATCCGCTGGAACTCTTCGCCGTAGCCCGCCTGATCGGTGCGCGCCAGCCCGGCGACCTCGATCACGGTACCCGTCTCACCTTCGCGCGCCGGGCGCACCCGCACCCACACCCGGCGCCGTTTGACCAGCAACGATCCCGCCAGCCCGATCAGCATCGCGACCGCGCAGACCAACACCCAGCCCTGCACGGGATCGTGCGAGACCTGGATGGCGACCCATTCCTGGACACCGTCGAAGCGGACCTTCGTGCCGTCGTCCAGCACGGTCTCCTGCCCCTGGTCCAGGTTCTGCCGGGTGAGCTTCTTGAGCCTGCCGTCCGCGACGAGCGACTGGTCGATCTGGAAGATCGACTGCCCGCGGCCCGCGTCGAGGCCGAGGTCGCCGCGGTAGATGTCGACGGCTACGGCCGGCTTGTTCGCCTCGGGCCGCGACGACGTCAGCACGTTGCCGTGCATGAACGCGGTCGGCGCGAGCAGGCCGGTGATCGCGAGCTGCCGGGTGCGGCGTTCGATCGGGTCCGCGATCCCCGGCTGGTCGATCTTCGTGGCGCCTTCGGAGAGCTTGGTGGGCTCGTCGGCGGGACGCCACGGAGTGATGTTGGTGCGCACGGTGCCGTCGGGGAAGGTCACCGTGAACTTCGGGGAGTAGCCGAAGTTCAGCAGGTAGACGCGGTCACCCGCGGTGCGCAGCGGCGAGTTGACCTCGAGCCCGTACGGCTTCCAAGCGCCGGTCTTCAGGTCTTCGCCGGACTGGTACTCCATGTTGGAGTGGTAGTAATTCGCCTGCCCGCTCTCGGTGTAGCGCGCCTCGAAGTCCTTCAGCCGGATGCAGAACGCGTTGAGGTCGGTGCCGTCGACGCGCAGCCCGGCGTTGAAGGTGTCGTAGCCGAGGATGCCGGAGTTGCACCACGGGCTGTTGTCGGCCTGGACGATGACCTGGCCTTCGTAGCCGAACAGCTTGCCCAGCGCGAAGAAGATGATCAGGCCCAGCATGCCGAAGTGGAAGACGAGGTTGCCGGTCTCGCGAAGGTATCCGCGTTCGGCGGAGATGCTTCGGGTTCCGTCAGCGTCTTCATGCTCGACGCGGCGCCAGCCTTTGAGCAGCGCGTGAGTGTCCTTCATGACCGTCTCGGGGGTCCGGTCGGTCGTGGTGGACACGTGATGCGGCATGCGCGAGAGCTTGCGCGGCGTGAGCACCGGCTTCGCGCGCATCGCCTTCGCGTACTCGAGGCTGCGCGGCGCGAGACAGCCGATGAGCGAGACCATCAGCAGGATGTAGATCGCGGAGAACCAGACGCTGCCGTAGACCTCGAAGAACTGCGTGCGGTCGAGCAATTCGCCCCACCAGCCGTGCGCGGCGATGTACTCGTCGGTCTTGGCGACGTTGAGGTTCCGCTGCGGCAGCAGCGCGCCGGGCATCGCGGCGAGCGCGAGCAGGAACAGCAGCACCAGCGCGGTGCGCATCGACGTCAATCCGCGCCAGGTGTTGCGCAGGAAGGCGAAGACGCGCTTCAGCGGCGTCGGACGGTATTGGGTGGTCACAAGGGCAGCCTGAGGTCGTTCACGAGGGTGTTCCGGATCCAGCCGATCATGTCGCCCCACAGTCCGGTCACCAGCAGTACACCGACGATCATCAACAGGACGCCGCCGAAGATCTGTACCTGACGGCCGTGGCGGCGCAGCCAGTCCGTCGCGCGGACGGCCCAGCGGGCGCCGACCGCGATGAGCAGGAACGGGACGCCGAGGCCGAGGCAGTACACGAGGATCAGCGCGTACCCGCGGACGGCGGCGCCGCCGGTGGCGCTGGCCAGGGTGGTGACCGCGGACAGCGTCGGCCCGATGCAGGGTGTCCAGCCGAGCCCGAACACCGCGCCGAGCACCGGCGCGCCCCACAGTCCGCCACGCGGCACGTGATGCGAACGGAACTCCCGCTGCAATCCCGGGATCCAGCCGAGGAAGACCATCGCCATCGCGATGGTCAGCACGCCGCCGAGGCGCTGGAGGAGGTCCATGTTGAGCTGGACGGCGTCGGCGATCCACACCAGCGTCCCCAGTGTCACCACGAAGACGACGGTGAACCCGAGCACGAACAGCGCCGCCGCGCCGACGACGGCGTACCGGCCCTTCTTGCGCCCCTCGTCCGCGCTGACCGCGGGAGCGTCCGCGCCGACCAGCGCCGCCAGGTACGCGAGATACCCGGGCACCAGCGGCACGACGCACGGCGACGCGAAGGAGATCGTCCCGGCCAGCAGCGCTACGCCCGCTGCGAGCAGCAGCGGCCCTGAGAGCGCCAGCTCGGTAACACCGTTCACGCAAAGGAGCGTAGGCAGTGTGGTCGAGGTGAAAACGCCGGGGCGCCCTCAACGGGACCTACGTCGCACCCGGTCAGGACCTTGGTCCCGTCCCATCCTCGCATTTCGGCACCTGGTTGCGATCGTTGCACACGCAAGGATCGCAACCAGGTGCCGAAATGCGGCGAGGGGCGGCGAGGGTCAGGCGGGTTCGGCGACCAGGCGTTCGACGACGGGCAGCAGGTCCGACGCCAGGAGGTCCCGCAGGAACACCGCCGCGACGCGGTGCTGTTTGTCCAGCACGATCGTCGACGGGATGATGTTGCGCGGATAACCCGAAAGTTGCAGCAGCGTCCGCCCCGACGGGTCGTAGATCGACGGGTACGTCAGCTTCCGGTCCCGCATGAAGTCCTGCGCCGGCGCCCGGTCGTTGTCCCGCAGGTCGATGCCGACCACCTGGACGCCGGACGCCTTGGTCTGGTCGTAGACCTTCTGCATCTCCGGCGCCTCGACGCGGCACGGCCCGCACCATTGGCCCCACAGGTTGAGCACGACGACCTTGCCGGGGAAGTCCGCGATCGAGAGTTGTTTGCCCTCGTTCATCAGGTCGTCGCCGGACAGGGTCGGCGACGGCTGGCGGTCCGCGACGTCGTAGGTGATGTCGACCTTCCCGCCCGGCGACACGAAGTTGAACGAGCCGCCGGTGACGACGGCGTCCTTGCCGGTGGTGCAGCCCGTGACGACGAGCGCCAACCCGACGACGGCCGCCAGGAGTCGCTTCATGCGCCGGTCACCTTCGGGTCGGTCGTGCCGGCGGGCTCGCTGTAGACGATCCGCACGAGTTCTTCGCCCTCGAAGACCAGGCTGGTCAGCGACGCGAGCGAGCACTGGCGGTTGCGCGGGTCGTGCCAGAGCCGCTTCGCCTCCAGGAAGCGCCGCACGGTCCAGATCGGCAGCTGGTGCGAGACGCACAACGCCTCGTGGCCCTCGGCCGCGCGCCGCGCACGATGGATCGCGCCGAGCATGCGGTGCGCGATCTCGACGTACGGCTCGCCCCAGGACGGCCGGAACGGGTTGACCAGCTTCGGCCAGTGCTTCGGCTGGCGGAGGGCGCCATCGCCGACGGCGACCCGCTCGCCCTCGAACTGGTTGTCGGCCTCGATGAGCCGATCGTCGGTGTCGACGTCGAGCCGGTGCGCGGCGGCGATCGGCGCAGCGGTCTCTTGCGCACGCTGAAGCGGCGAAGCGACGACGTGCGTGATGTCGTGCTTCGCGACGGCTTCGGCGACCGTCAGCGCCTGGCGCTGACCGCGGTCGGAGAGCTTGAAGCCGGGAAGACGGCCGTACAGGATCTTGTCCGGGTTGTACACCTCACCGTGGCGGAGCAGGTGCACGATCGTCGTCTCGCTCACGCCTGGACCGCCTCGGCGGCGGCGCGGGCGGCCACGCGCAGCGCGGACTCGATGATCTCGAACTCGGCGTCGCCCATGGCCGCGTTGACGAACCAGGCCTCGTACGCGCTCGGCGGCGCGTACACGCCGTTGTCCAGCAGCGCGTGGAAGAACGCCGGGAACCGCCAGGTCTCCGAAGCTTGCGCGCCCGGGTAGTTCGTCACGGGGTTCTCGCTGAAGAACACGCTGACCAGGTTGCCCGCGTACTGCACGGTGTGCGCGACGCCCGCCTCGGTCAGCGACCGGTCGAACAGGTCCCCGAGCCGCTTCGCGTTGGCGTCGAGGGCCGCGTACACGGCGTCGTCGGCCGCGCGCAGCGTCGCGAGCCCGGTGGCGACGGCGACGGGGTTCCCCGACAGCGTCCCCGCCTGGTACACCGGCCCGCCCGGGGCCAGCTTCGCCATCACGTCGGCGCGACCGCCGAAGGCCGCGGCCGGCAGTCCGCCGGACATCACCTTGCCGAAGGTGTACAGGTCACCGGCGACGCCTTCGAGGCCGAACCAGCCCGCCTTCGAGACGCGGAACCCGGTCATCACCTCGTCCATGATCAGCAGCGCGCCGTGCTCGTGCGCGATCTCCTTGAGCCCGGCGTTGAAGCCGTCGACCGGGGCGACGGCGCCCATGTTGCCTGCCGCCGCTTCGGTGATGATCGCGGCGATCGAGTCCGGATTGTCCACAAAGGACTTCCGGACCGCGTCGAGGTCGTTGTAGGGCAGGACGATCGTGTCGGCCGCCTGCGCGCCGGTGACACCGGGCGACGTCGGGAGGCCGAGGGTCGCGACGCCGGAGCCCGCTTCGGCGAGCAACGCGTCGACGTGACCGTGGTAGCAGCCCGCGAACTTGATGATCTTCGCCCGGCCGGTGAATCCCCTGGCCAGCCGGATCGCGCTCATCGTCGCCTCGGTACCGGAGTTGACCAGGCGGACCTGCTCCACCGGCTCGACCCGGCCGATGATCTCCTCGGCCAGTTCGACCTCGCCGCGCGTCGGCGTGCCGAACGACAGTCCGCTGACGGCCGCTTCGCGGGCGGCGGAGACGACGTCCGGATGCGCGTGCCCGAGGATCATCGGCCCCCACGACGAGACCAGATCGACGTAGCGGTTGTCGTCGGCGTCCCAGAGATACGGACCCTCACCGCGCACCATGAACCGCGGGGTGCCGCCGACGGAGTTGAAGGCCCGCACCGGGGAGTTCACCCCGCCCGGGATCGCGGCCTTCGCTCGTTCGAACCATGCCTTGGACTGATCGACTCCGGTAGTCACCTCCCCAGTCTCGCAAATCACGGATGACACCCGCCGCCGAGTCCTCACGCTTGGCGGCCATGGCGTGACCCGGCCCACTAGGGTGGGAGCACTCCCGCCGAAACCCTCGCGGAGGAATCCACGTGTCCACGGTGCCGTCACCACCGACCCACCACCGTCGCCTGCGCTGGCAGGCCTTGGCGGGATTCGTCGCCATGTCGGCGATCGTGGGGATCGTGGCCGGGCTGGCGGTCGCCACCCGCTCCGAGACGCACAACGCGCTGGCCCGCCCGTCGTGGGCGCCACCGGGCTGGCTCTACGGGCCGACGTGGTCGGTCCTGCTCCTCCTGGTCGCCGTCGCGGGCTGGTGCTACTGGCGCACCGACGGCGAAACGCGCGGCTTCGCCTTCTACGGCGTCTGCCTGCTGCTGACCCTGCTGTGGACGCCGCTGTTCTTCGCCGGTGGCGCGCACGTCGTGGCGCTGGCCGACGTCGTCGTACTGGACTTCGTGGTGCCGATCACGATGATGGAGTTCGGGCGCCGGTCGAAGCTCGCGGCCTGGCTGCTCGTGCCGTATCTGCTGTGGCTGCTGTTCTCGACCGCGGTCAACGCCGCCGTCGTGTGGCTCAACTGAGTTTCGGTTCCTTGGGCTTGCGTCCCTTGGCCCGGACGGCGAGCAGGAACTGGCGGATCGCGTCCACCACCAGGATCGCGGCCAGCACACCCAGCCCGATGGCGCCGGCGAGCGGGCCGCCGAAGTAGCGCTGTGATTCCAACGTCGTCGTTTCGCCGTAGGTGATCACGACCGGGACGACACCGGCCTTCCAGCAAGCGAAAGCACCCCACACGGCGAGCGCGGCGAGGATCAGTTCGACGGCTCCCACCACGGCGCGCAGGGGTTTGTGCAGCCGGGCGTTTCGCCGGGTGTCCTCCGGTGGCCACAGATCGGCGCCGGTCGGCTGGGGAAGGTCGATCACAGTGAGCAGCTTCTCATGACTCTGTGGTGCGAGCACGCACCAAATCCTGGAGAGCCTCGCGGAGGGCGTCCGGCTCCTTGGCCCAGGCGCGGACGAAAACACCGTCTTCGAGCTTCAAGCCGACTTCGCCGTGCTTCTTGGGGATCGTCCAGCCGCCGCCGAGGACCCGCGCCCCGACCGGGGCGTCGTCTTCGAGAACTTCGGCGATCCGAGCCGCCTCCAGGGTTTCCCTGCCCTGCCGGTAGCCGTCCGCGGTGACTTCGAGCGAGAGGTACCGGCGGCGCGCGTACACCCACGGCACGGTGATCGCCACCAGCCCCGCCGCGACCAGGATCCAGGCCAGCCAGTGCACCGGCCCGCCGGTCGCCAGTTCGGCGAGCAGCCCGGCGAGGGAGAACAGCGGCGCCCACAGCAACGCCGTCCAGCCGACGCCGGGTTCGGCGTAGAGGGCGGGCTCCGGCGTCATGGCAGCTTGCGCCCGACCTTCGGGAAGTAGTCGGCGACGCTGGGCAGGTACATCAGGATCAGCGCGATCACCGCGATCAGCGTGGCGATGACGACGAAGAGCGCGCCACCGAGAACGAAGAGGCCGACGAGGGCGAGGAAGACCGCGAGGCCGGTCAGCACGGCCCTGGCCGAACGTGTTCCTTCGCGCGCCTTGTAAGCGAAAATGGCGAAGAGCACGGCGAACGTGATCGCGCCGACAAACAGGTTCAGGATCAGCCCGTCGACGCCGTCGACGATCCGCGCCGGGTCGACCCTCAGCGCGGGGTCCCGCTGCTCCGCGTTCTGCTTGAGGTACGTGTCGATCACCGTCTGCCTGCCGATCAGCAGATAGGTCGGCCCGGCGATCAGGGCGAGACCGGTCGCGATCCACAACCAGAACGAGAGGGCGACAGGCTTCGGCACGACGTGCGCCGGCGCCTCCTGGCCAGGCAGGATCGGGTCGGGCGCGCGTCCCCGCTTGCGGCGCTCGTCGTCCGTTTCGTCGGCTTCGCTGTCGCTCACGCGAGGCAGCCTAGAGCGTGTCTCCCAAACTGAAGTGGGCAGGTTGGGTGAGGACACGCGCGCGCGTTTCTTTTCGGCCAGAGGCCTCGGATGTGCGGCCTAGTCCAGCCAACCCGCGGCTTCGGCGGCCCAGTAGGTGAGGATCATGTCCGCGCCCGCACGGCGGATCGAGGTCAGCACCTCGAGGATCGTGCGTTCGCGCTCCAGCCAGCCGTTCGCCGCGGCGGCCTCGACCATCGCGTACTCGCCCGAGATGTTGTACGCCGCCAGCGGAACCGGCGACGCCTCGGCGGCCGCCCTGATGACGTCCAAATAGGACAGCGCGGGTTTGACCATGATCATGTCGGCGCCCTCGGCGATGTCCAGCTCGATCTCGCGCAACGCTTCACGCACGTTGCCAGGATCCTGCTGGTACGTCTTCCGATCGCCCTTCAGCTGCGAGTCGACGGCCTCACGGAAGGGGCCGTAGAACGCGCTGGCGAACTTCGCCGAGTAGGCGAGGATGCCGGTGTCCGTGCGCCCGGCGCGGTCGAGCGCGGCACGGATGACGCCGACCTGGCCGTCCATCATTCCGCTGGGCCCGAGCAGATGCGCGCCCGCTTCCGCCTGCGCCAGCCCCATTTCCGCGTACAGGCGCAGGGTCGCGTCGTTGTCGACACCGCCGTCGGCGTCGAGGACGCCGCAGTGGCCGTGGTCGGTGAACTCGTCGAGGCACGTGTCCGCCATCAGGACGGTCGCGTCGCCGAGTTCGGCCTTCAGGTCACGCAGGGCGACGTTGAGGATGCCGTTCGGGTCGATCGCGCCGGACCCCTCGGCGTCCCGCGTCTTCGGAATGCCGAACAGCATCAGGCCGCCGACCCCGGCGTTGACCGCGTCGACGGCGGCTTTGCGCAGCGTGTCACGGGTGTGCTGGACGACCCCGGGCATGCTCGCGATCGGGCGGGGCGTGTCGATGCCCTCGGCCACGAACATCGGGAGGATCAGCTGGCGCGGCCGCAGCGTCGTCTCGCCCACCAGCCTGCGCATGGCCGGAGTGGTACGGAGCCTGCGGGGACGATGTTCGGGAAACACCCTTACGACGGTACTCCCGCTCGCTCGAGACGCGGTCCGCAGCCTCGTTGGGCCGCATGGGCGGACCTTCCCTAAGGGACGGTTAAGAGTCGACTTTGTCCGATTCCACCGCGGTGTGACGTGGGTTACCTTCCACGTCATGTCGAGTTCAACGGTGACCGACCAACTGGAAGAACCGCCCGTCGGCTGGCGCGCACGGCTGCGCCAGGTCGGGCCAGGGATCATGGCCGCGGCGACCGGGGTCGGCGCGGGCGACCTCGTCGCGACGATGGTGGCCGGATCGCGCTTCGGGTACACGCTGCTGTGGGCGGTGCTCGTCGGCACGATCTTCAAACTCGCGCTGGCCGAAGCCGTCGGCCGCTGGCATCTGACGTCGGGCCGGACGATCCTGGCCGGCTGGCGGACGCTGGGCATGTGGGCGCTGATCTACTTCGGGATCTACGCGGTGATCTGGGGGTTCGTCTACGGCGCGACCGCGATGTCCGCGTCGGGCCTGCCGCTGAACGCGCTCTTCCCCGCGCTTTCGGTGCGGTACTGGGCGATGATCTGCGGTCTGCTCGGCTTCGCGCTGGTGTGGTTCGGGCGCTACGCGATCATCGAGAAACTGATGACGATCCTGGTCGGCGTCATGTTCGTGACCGTGGTCGGGACCGCGATCCTCGTCGTGCCGAACTTCGCCGAACTGTTCAAGGGCGCCGTCCCGACCCTGCCCGACGGCTCGCTCGTCTACGTCCTCGGCCTGGTCGGCGGCGTCGGCGGCACGATCACCATGGCGGCGTACGGCTACTGGACGCTCGCGAAGGGCTGGCGTTCGGCGAAGTGGCTGTCGATGATGCGGACCGACAACGCCGTCGGCTACATCATGACCGGGGTCTTCGTGATCGCGATGCTGATCGTCGGCGCGGAACTGCTGGTCGGCCAGAAGATCATCTCGGGCGACAAGGGACTGCTGTTCCTCGGCGACACCCTCGCCGCGGATTACGGGCAGTGGGCCCGGATCCCGTTCCTCATCGGTTTCTTCGCGGTCTCGTTCACGTCGGTGATCGGCGTCTGGCACGGCGTGAGCCTGCTCTTCGCGGACTGGTGGCGCATTCTGCGGCTGCCCGCGAACACGACGGAAAGCGCTGAGGCGTACGAGAAAAAGGCGGGAGAACGCAGCGTCGCGTACCGCGGATACGTGCTGTGGCTGACCTTCCCGCCGATGGCGTTGCTGTTCCTGGACCAGCCCTTCCAGCTCACCGTGATCTACGGCGTGCTGGGTGCGTTGTTCATGCCGTTCCTGGCGGCGACCTTGCTGGTGTTGCTGAACACCTCAAGGGTGCCGCGGGAGGGACGATCGCGGTGGCTCTCGAACGGGCTGCTGGGCATCTGCCTGGCGATGTTCGCCTACCTGGCGTACACGGAGGTCGTGAAGTTCTTCAGCTGAGGAGCGACCGGCGCAAGTAGGTGACTAGTTGCGCCGGGCACCCCCAAGTACGTGAAGGCCCCCTTCCTTGCGCCTGGCGCAAGGAAGGGGGCCTTCACGTACTAAACGATCAGGAGCGGCGGGCCCGCTTCGCCTTGCGAGGCGGCGGGAGCGCACCTTCGGCGCGAAGCCGCGCGGCGTGCTCGGCGAGCGCGTCGACCAGGTGCGGGACGTCGGCCTTCTCGGGCTGGACGTCGACCCGCAGCCCGAACTCCACGGCGGTTTCCGCGGTCTTCGGGCCGATGCACGCGACCAGCGTGCGGGTGTGCGGCTTGCCGGCGATGCCGACGAGGTTCCGCACGGTCGAGGACGAGGTGAAGCAGACCGCGTCGAAACCGCCGGTCTTGATCATCTCGCGGGTCTCGGCGGGCGGCGGCGCGGCGCGCACCGTGCGGTACGCGGTCACGTCGTCGATCTCCCAGCCGCGCTCACGCAGGCCTGCCGAAAGGGTTTCGGTGGCGATGTCCGCCCGCGGCAGCAGGACGCGGTCGACGGGGTCGAGGACGTCGTCGTACGGCGGGAACTCGGCGAGGAGGCCCTCCGAGGACTGCTCACCTTCCGGGATCAGCTCGGGGATGATGCCGAACGAGCGGACCTTCGCGGCGGTCGATTCGCCGACGCAGGCGATCTTCACGCCGGAGAAGGCGCGGGCGTCGAGCCCGAACTCCTCGAACTTCTCCCACACCGCGCGGACGGCGTTGGTCGAGGTGAAGACGATCCACTGGTAGCGGCCGTCGACGAGACCCTTGACCGAACGCTCCATCTGAGCGGGGCTGCGCGGCGGCTCGACCGAGATGGTCGGGACCTCGTGCGAGGTGGCGCCGTGGCCGCGAAGCCGCTCCGCCATCTCACCGGCCTGCTCCTTGGTGCGCGGCACCAGGACCTTCCAGCCGTACAGCGCGCGCGACTCCCACCAGGACAGCTTCGAGCGCTGGCCGACGGCCTGGCCGATGGTCACGATGAGCGGGCCGACGAGCTCGCCCGCTTCGTTCGCGACGGTGGCCAGCGTGGTGTCGAGCGTGCGCTGGGTATTGATGGTGCCGTTCGACGTGACGGCGACCGGGGTGGTCGGCGCCAGCCCGTGCTCGGTCAGCGCGGACGCGGCCTCGGCGAGGTGCGCCGACGTCGCGTGCAGCACGATCGGGCCGGGGGCGGCGGCCAGTGCGGCCCAGTCGACGTCACCGCGGACGTCGACCTCGGTGTGCGTCCCGCCGAGCGCGACACCGGCGTACGCCGGGACGGCCGCGCCGGGCGAGACGCCGGGGATGATGTCGAAGACGGCGCTGGTCCGGGAAACGGCCTGCACCTCGGCGACGACGGCGGGCTGGGTCAGCGGGTCACCGGCGATCAGCCGGAGCACCAGCCGTCCGGCCTTGGCCTCGTTCACCAGGTCCTTGGCGACCTCGGTGGCCTCGCCGACGGCGGGGCGCACTTCGGCGCCCTCGGCGGCGAAGGCCAAGACGCCCGAAGGGACGTCCGGGTCGGTCACCACGACCTCGGCCTTGGCGAGCAGCTCCTGAGCGCGGACGGTCAGCAGACCGGCGTCACCGGGGCCCGAGCCCACGAAGGCGACTCGCCCGGTGGTCTTACGCGCGGGGGTCATCTGTGCGTTCTCCTCTTGAGCGGCCGCAGTCGAGCGCGGCCCTACCTTCAACGTTCTGACTCACTGGGCGGGGCCGGACAGTGCGCCGGCCCCCAGGTCGAGCAGTTCGGCGGCCAGTGTCCGGCCGAGTTGTTCGGCATCGCGGCTGTCGGCGAGCGCGGAAGCGCGCACCATGTCGACCGCTTTCCCGTCCTCTTCGACGGCGGCGGTGCCCCGCAGCGAGATCCGCTCGACGACCCGCCCTTCGGCGTCCAGGTCTTCGACGATCTCCGCCAGCGCTCCGACCGGTGCGCTGCACCCGGCTTCCAGCGCCGCGAGCAACGCCCGCTCGGCGGTCGCCACGGCGCGGGTGCCTTCATCGTCCACTGTGGACCCGAGCAGGTGCTCGATGTCCACGTCACCGGTCCGGCACTCCACCGCCAGCGCACCCTGCGCGGGGGCGGGCAGCATCTGGATCGGGTCGAGGGTCTCGGTGATCTCCTCCGCCCGGCCGATCCTGGCCAGTCCGGCACGCGCCAGGACGACGGCGTCGAGCTCTCCGTCGCTCACCTTGCGCATGCGGGTGTCGATATTGCCTCGGATCGGCACGATTTCCAAACCGAGACCGAGCGCACGCAGTTGCGCGGTGCGCCGCGGCGAGCCGGTGCCGACCGTCGAACCCGGCGGCAGCTCGCCCAAAGTCAGCCCGTCACGGGCGATCAGTGCGTCACGCGGGTCCTCGCGGGGCGGCACGGCGGCAAGCGTGATGCCCGGCTCCGGCTTCGTCGGGAGGTCCTTGTACGAGTGCACGATGACGTCGACTTCCTCGCGCAGCAAGGCCTCGCGCAGGGCGGAAGTGAAGACGCCGACCCCGATCGTCGGGATCGGCGCGGACGATTTGTCACCGGGCGTCGTCACGGTGACGAGCTCGACCTCGGCGCCGGTGGCGCGCAGCGCGTCGGCGATGGTGCCGGTCTGCGCGAGGGCGAGTTTGCTGCCGCGCGTCCCGATGCGGATGACTCTGCTCACTGGTCACTGTCTTTCGTTGCGGTAGGACTCGCCACCGCGGCGGGCGCCTGCGGGTCGAGGCAGAACAGCTCGCGCAGCGCGTTGGCGTAATCGGTGTCGGCCGTCTCGGCGGCCAGCTGCTTGACCCGCACCGTCGGCGCGTGGAGCAGCTTGTCGACCACGCGGCGGACCGTGCGGCCGACCTCCTCCCGGACCCCGGCTTCGAGGTCCGGCAGACGGTTGTCCAGCCGCAGCAGTTCGGCGTCGACCACCTCGGCCGCCCGGCGCCGCAGCGCCGTCACGGTCGGGGTGACCTCGGCGCTGCGCTGTCCGGCGAGGTACTCGCGCACCTCGTCGAGCACGATGCCGGTGGCCTTGGCGGTCTGCCGTTCGGTGGTCGGGGTGCCCTTGTCGCGCATACGGCGCTGGATGGTCTCGAGGTCGACCACGGTGACGTCGGCCAGCTCGGCGACCTCGTGCTCGACGTCACGCGGGAGGCCGAGGTCGCAGACGACCAGCGGGCGCCCGGCGCGGGCGGGCACGTGCGCGGTGGTGAACACCGCGGCCTGCGCGCCGGTGCAGCAGACGACGACGTCCGCCTCGGCGACCGCGTCCGCGATCCCGCTCATCTGGACGGCCTTCGCGGGAACACCCTGCTCGACGCTCGCGGCGGCGAGCCGGGCGGCCCGCGCTTCGGTGCGGTTGGCGATGGTGATCTCGCCGATCCCGGATTTACGCAGGTGGGAAGCGGTCAGCGCGCCCATCGAACCGGCGCCGATGATCAGCGCGTGCTTGCCGGCGATGTCCCCGGCCGCGGCCAGCGCCTCGGAGACGACCGACGCGCCCAGCTGATCCAGGCCCGTTTCACTGTGCACCCGTTTGCCGACGCGCAGCGTGGTCTGGATCAGTTCGTGCAGGGTGCGGCCGACGGTGCCCGCCTCGCGCGCGGTGGCGTAGGAGGACCGGATCTGGCCGAGGATCTGCGTCTCGCCGACGACCATCGAGTCCAGGCCGGAGGTGACCGAGAACAGGTGCTCGATCGCGGCGCCCGCGTAGTGCACGTACAACGAGTCGTAGAGGTCCGCGGGCTGCATCCCGGCCTGGCGGGCGAGCACGTCGGAAACGTCGTTCAGACCGCCGTGGAAGGTCTCGACGACCGCGTAGACCTCGATGCGGTTGCAGGTCGAGACGAGGATCGCCTCACTGACGTGTTCGGCCTGCTGCAGTTCGTGGAGCACCTTGGTCACGTCGGTCGCGGGGACCGCGACACGCTCCAAGGTGTTCAGCTCGGCACTGCGGTGCGAGAGCCCGACCGCCAACACGCTCATTTCAGCGCACCACCATTCCGTTGCCGTGGCCGTTCACGCTGCCATTCTCGGCGCCTCCGGGGCCACCGTCTCCTCCGCCGTTGCCGTTGGCGGCCAGATCCGCGCGGCGAGCGACGTGGAACGACAGGATCTGCAGTTCGACCGCGAGATCCACCTTGCGCACCTCGATATGTGCCGGAACCTGCAGCACGACCGGGGCGAAATTCAGGATGCACTGCACGCCACCTGCGACAAGGCGGTCGCAGACCGACTGCGCGGCGGTGGGCGGAGTGGCGATGACGCCGATGGAGATCTGCCGTTCGGCGCAGACTTTGGGGATCTCGTCGAGATGCGAGACCGGGAGACCGCCGACCGGCACACCGACCAGATCCGGGTCGAGGTCGAACAGCGCCTCGACCGGGAACCCGCGGCCGGGGAACCCGCCGTAGTTGGCCAGCGCGTGCCCGAGGTTACCGATGCCGACCACGGCGACCTTGTGCTTGCGGGTCAGGCCGAGGATCCGCTCGATCTGACTGACCAGCACCTGCACGTCGTAGCCGACGCCGCGGGTGCCGTACGAGCCCAGGTACGAAAGGTCCTTGCGCAGTTTCGCGGAGTTGACGCCCGCGGCCTGCGAGAGTTCCTCGCTGGAGATCGTCGTCGCGCCCTGCTCGGCCAGCCCGGAGAGGACACGGAGGTAGACGGCGAGGCGGGCGACGGCGGCCTCGGGGATCGACTTCGCGCGAACGGCTTCCGGTTCGGCGGCGGCCTCGACGGCGGGCATCTCCGCGGTGGGCGCGTTGTCGGCGTCCGGTGTCACCCGGGTGCGCCGGCCTCGTTGCGACACCACGCTTGTCCGCTCCTCTGGTCCTGCTGACGACATGAATCGCCTGAACCTGGAAACCGGCTCTTGACCCGCCGCGCTGAGTCCGGTTCGATGCCGGGCGCTTTCGGAGGCGACGTATCTACGGTAGCCACTTGTGAACGCAGGCACAAAGTCACAGGTCGCAGCTGTGCTCAATGTCGCGTAGGGGCTTCAACGGCACCGGCAGACCGTCGCTCGGGAGCGCGTCAGCGCGACGAGGGACTTCACCAGCGCGCGCCGCTCTTGGCCGAAGGCCACGGAAACATTTTGTAGGGCGCCCTTCGCACCGGGGTGACGTGCAGCTCGGCCTTGGCGCCCTGCGAAATGTTTCCGTCAGCGCGCGTTAAAGGACACCGTGTGCCAGCCGGTGGCGCCGTCGGGGACGGTTCCGGCGAGCTCCTGCGTCTGCGTGTAGCCCGACTGGTCCGTCGCCCGGACGGCGATCTCGTGCTGACCGGTGGGGATCTGGACCTCGGTCCACCACATCCGCCAGGTGTCCTTCGACGTCTCGGCCGACAGGACGGCCTCCTGCCACGGCCCCTGGTCGACCCGGACCTCGACCTTCGCGACGCCGGTGTGCTGCGCCCACGCGATCCCGGACACGACGACCTTGCCCGCGTTCACCGCCGAGCCGGGCGCGTCGATCCGCGACTGCGTCTTCACCGGCGCTTCCCTGGCCCAGCCTCGGCCGAGCCAGTACGCCTGCCGTTCCTCCCAGGTGGTGATCTCCAGCTCGGTCACCCATTTCGTGGCGGACACGTAGCCGTACAGCCCGGGGATCACGATCCTCGCGGGGAAGCCGTGCTCGATCGGGAGAGGTTCGCCGTCCATGCCGAGGGCGAGCATCGCGCCACGTCGCGGATCGAGGGCGGCTTCGATCGGGGTTCCGCAGGTCCAGCCGTCGACGCTGGTCGCGAACATCTGCTCGGCACCGGGTTTGACGCCCGCCTCGTTCAGCAGGTCTCGCAGGTCGATGCCGATCCAGCGGGCGTTCGAGATGTACGGGCCGCCGACCTCGTTGGAGACGCAGCAGAGGGTGACGTCGCGTTCGATCAGCGGCCGCGAGCGGAGATCTTCATACCTATAGGTGACTTCGCGATCGACCATCCCGCGGATCTGCAGGCTCCAATCCTCGGTGCGGACCTGCGGGACGACCAGTGCCGTGTCGATCCGATAGAAATCCTTCGAAGGAGTGAGATACGGCGGGGTGCCGAGCTTCGCGAAGTCCGCGTCGGGCGGGATCGGCGGCGCTGTCCTCGCGGCGACGAGCCTGCCGACGGCGGCACGCGACTCCTCCGCGTTCTTCCTGGTTCCGACGAGCTGGCCGGCCAGTGCGGCGACACCGGCCCCCGCCGCGACCGAGGCCCCGGTGATCAGCACCTTCCGCCGATCCGGCCCTTCGCCCTCGCGGACGTCGAACAGCACGACAGGCAGGAAGAACCGGTGCAGCCACGTGAACACGACGAGCCCGGCGACCACGGCCGCCACGGGCGCCAGCAGCGCGATCTGTCCGAGGTCGGTGCGCACGAAGACGGCGGCGACGCCCGCCGCGCCGAGCAAGCCGACGATCACCTGGCCCGGCAGCGGCTTGCGGCGCGAAAGCTGTCCGGCGAGCAGCGCGAACAGCACCAGCACCACGGCGAGACCGATCTTGAGGACGGGCTTGTCCCAGGTCTCCAGGGTCTGCTCGGCCCAGGCGACCACCGCGTGCGGGCTGTGGTCGATGACGAAGTTCGCCACCGCGACGAACGGCGAAGCCGTGTACCCGACGAAGCCCGCCACGAGGTGACCGACGCCGAGAGCGGCCGCCAGTGACAGGAGCCCGGTCAGTGCGGCTTGCGGGAAGCTGAGCCTGCGTTCGTCGTCCACGTCTCCATCTTCGTCAGCGATAGGCCCGAAGGTAGGCCGATCGCCCCTTACGAGACTGTTACGCCAGTGCCTTCCGGAGCCTGTCCTCTTCGACTCGCCAGTAGCCGTGCTCGGCGTCGTCGACGAGGATCACCGGCACGCGGTCGCCGTATTCGGCACGCCATTCGGCGTCGCTGTCGACGTCCTCCGCCGACCAGGCGACGCCCAGTTCGCCGCAGATCCGCTCGATGTCCTGTTCCGCGACCTCGCACAGGTGGCAACCCGCGCGGGTCATGACGGTCACGTGATGGGCCATGCGTTCAATCCTTACCTGAGGCGCATACGCCGAAGCTTCCCGGTGGCGGAATGCGGCAGGGACTCGGCGAACTCGACGGTGTGCGGCACCTTGTACCCGGCCAGGTGCTCCGCGCAGTGCTCGACGACCTGCTGCTCCGAAAGCGAAGCGCCGGGCGCGGGAACGACGACGGCCTTCACCGCTTCACCGGTCCGCTCGTCGACGACGCCGACGACACCCGCCTCGACGACCTCGTCCAGCATCGAGATCACGTTCTCGACCTCGTGGGGGAAGACGTTGAAGCCGTTGACGATGATCAGGTCGTTGGCGCGGTCCACCAGGTGCAGGTCGCCGTCGGTGTCGAGGTAGCCGACGTCGCCGGTGCGGAACCAGCCGTCCTCGTCGGGACCGTGCGAGCCGTCGGGCCAGTAGCCGGAGAACAGGTTCGCGCCGCGGATCGACACCAGGCCGGTGCCGCCGTCCTCGTCGAAGGCGTCACCGAGGTCGTCCGGGTCCAGCGGGACGGGTTCGGCGTCGCCGTCGCTGTCGACCAGCCGGAGCTCGACGCCGGGCAGCGGCCGCCCGACCGAACCCGGCTTCGGATAGCCGGTGACCAGCGTCGTGGTGACCACGGGCGCGCATTCGGTGAGGCCGTAGCCCTCGTAGACGTCGAGCCCGGTGGCGCCGCGGAGCGCGGTGAGGATCTTGGGGTGCAGTGGCGCCGCGCCCGACGTCATCCGCCGGACGGTGGACAGGCCCTGCCCGAGCTCCTCGGGGTCCATCGCGGCGAATTCGGCGTACATCGCGGGCACGCCGGCGATCGAGGTCACCCGGTACTCGGCGCAGTCGGCCAGCGTCCGCTCGGCGAGGAAACGCTCGGAGAGGATCGCCGTCGCGCCGACCGCCGTGGTCTGCAGCAGGCCCGGGCCCAGTCCGTAGACGTGGAACAACGGGATGGTGATGAGCACGCGATCGCCGTGCACGAGCGGCGTGGGGACGATCCGGTTCAGCTGGTCGAGGTTCGCCAGCAGCGCCCGGTGCGACAGCATCACGCCGCGCGGCGGACCGGTCGTGCCGGAGGTGTACGAAATGACCGCGATGTCCTCACCGGATCCGGCGGCGTCGACCGGTTCGGCTGCTCCATCCGAGGTAACAGGCGGTGAGAGGCTTGTCACTCCGTCGGGGAGCCCCTCGGTCGTTTCGCGTTCGAGGACGAGCCGCGCGCCGCTGTGCTCCAGCAGCCCGTTCAGCTCCGCCGCCGGAGCCTGCGGCGAGATCGGGACGACCACCGCGCCCGCCCGGAGCGCCCCGAACAGCGAGACGGCGAACGCGGCCGACGTCGACAGCCGCAACGCCACCCGGTCCCCGCGTTCGATTCCCGCGTCGAGCAGGGCGTGGGCCAGCGCGTGGGCGGCGTTGTCGAGCTGCGCCCACGTCAGCGCGACCCCACCCCCGGTCTCCTGGACGGCCGCCTTGCCGGGCCACTGGCGGGCGGCCTCGACGAGCAAGGTGGGCACGCTTCCTTCGGCAACCTGCTCCGCGCTCAACTGCGAACCTCTTCCCTCGGATCGACGGCGTTGTCAGTTTGTCATCTCGGCCATCGTCATGGGGGTCACTCGGTTTCGTCGCAGTTCCGTAACCCCGGAACCGCTACCTACTTCGCGGTAGCTACACGTATGCTGCTGGACGTCGTCGAGTGGTGTTGATCACTCGATGGTGAGAAAGGGAGTCCGGACGTGCAGATCTTGCAGGCCCACGCGGCGGTGGGACATGCGGGCCGGTACTCCCTGTCCGGAACGGGAGGTGGACCGTGACCCTTCCCGCGCCGAACCCCGTCTCCGTACTGGCGGGCCACATCCTCCGCCGGAGCGGTTTCCCCGCGGCGCCGCCGTCCCGGCCCAAGGCCGGCGACGCCTCCGACGTTCCGGACGCCGCCGCCGAAGCCGCGAAGGCCGAAGCCTGGGAACTGGTCAGCGCCGCACAGGGCGGCGACACCTCCGCCTTCGGACGGCTCTACGACCGCTACGTCGACGTCGTCTACCGCTACGTCCTGTTCCGCCTCGGCGACCGGGACCTCGCCGAGGACGTCACCAGCGAGACCTTCCTCCGCGCCCTGCGCCGCATCACGTCGGTGAGCTACCAGGGGCGTGACGTCGGCGCCTGGTTCGTCACGATCGCGCGCAACATCATCCTCGACCACGTGAAGTCGAGCCGGTTCCGCCTCGAGGTCGTCACCGACGAGGTCGCCGAGCCCAACGGGGCACCGATCGGGAACGTCGGCGTGCAGGCCGTCGCCGGGCCCGAACAGCAGGCCATCACCCGCGCCACCCGCGCCGAGCTGTTGCGTTGCGTCGCCGAACTCGGCGAAGACCAGCGCGAGTGCATCGTGCTGCGGTTCATGCAGGGGCTCTCGGTCGCCGAGACCGCGGCGATCATGAAGCGCAACGAAGGCGCCATCAAGGCCCTTCAGCACCGCGCGGTACGCCGTTTGGCACAACTTCTGCCCACCGGATTGCGTTAAAGTCCCATATTTACTCCTGACCGGGCCTTGCCGTAACCCTGGGGCGTCCCCGCTCGTTTTCCCAGCCAGACCGGTGTCAGGACCGGGCTGAGCAGATGGAGACTTCGCCGTGGGCGTGCCGGGATGGTTCGCGCGGGAGCGGGCGGACGGTGACCGCTTCGCCGACCTTGTCGACGGCACCGCGTCCCCGGAGGACGACGAGTTCGCCCACGAACTCGCCCTCGTCGGCGGCTTGCGCGAATTGGGCGCCGGCGGCGCTCCCGACGCCGAGACACGGCAACGGATCCGCGACGAGATCGCCGGACGGCTCGCCGAAGCCGAAGCCACGCCCAAGCGTCGCGGTCACACCGTCGCCAACCTCGCCGCGGCCGCCGTCGCGCTCGTACTGGCGCTGGGCGGCATCACCCTGCTGCTGTCCAAGGACGCGTTGCCGGGCGATCCGCTCTACGGCATCAAACGAGCGGGTGAATCGGCCGCACTCGGGCTCACCTTCGACGAGCAGGACAAGGCGAAGAAGCATCTGGAGTTCGCCGCGAACCGCGTCGGCGAGCTCGCCGAGCTGACCCGGCAGGACGCCCCCACCGACGCGTATTTCACCGGCCTCACCGATTTCGAGACGGATCTGCGGGCCGGGGTCTCGCGGCTGACGGCGATCGTCACCGATCAGGGCGGCCAGACGCGGCTGACCGAACTCCGTTCCTGGGCGCGGCAGCAGTCCGACCGGCTGGGCGTCCAGGTCGGGCAGGCCCCCGCCGAGGCCCGCGACAAGTTCGCCGCGACCCGCAGCCTGCTCGACAAAGTCCAGGCGCGCACGACGGATCTCGGCTCGCGGCTGGTCTGCTACACGATCACCACGGGCTCCTCCGACGAACTGGGCGCGGTCCCGGCCGCCGGTGACTGCGTCCGGGATCCCGATTCCCCCGACGCGGCCGTGCCACCGGTGTCGTCTCCCCCGCCGTCGTCCGCGCCGACCGGTTCGCCTTCGCCGACGTCGGTGCCGCCGCCGTCTTCCGTCGTGGGCACCGCCGCCCCGACCGGACCGATCGCGCCACCCACCGGAGGCACGCCGCCGCCCGTGGTGCCCACCCCCGGCCCGACGAACCTGCCGCCCCTGCCGACGCCGACCGCCACCCCGAAGCCGCCGCTGATTTCGATTCCGCCGCTCATCCCGGGGTTACCGCCGATAATCATCGGCTGACGCGGTGTCACATGAGGCAGGCGCCACACCCGGGACACCGTGCTCGGCCGCTCGCTACGCTGTGCGTAGGCACCTGGGATTCCGGAGGCGGTGTGCGTGTCAGTTTGGCGGGGCAGGGACAAGAGTCAAGAGCTCGAACGGCTGGCCGAGCTCGCGGGCGAGGCGTCGGCCGAGGCCGCCATGGCGACCGCGTCCGCCGAAGCCCTCGAACCGCCCGCGCCGCCCGCTCCGCCGGACCTGACGGCGGCCGCGTTCTTCGACGTCGACAACACCATGATGATGGGCGCGTCGATCTTCTACTTCGCCCGAGGACTGGCCGCACGCAAGTTCTTCACCTCCGCCGATCTGGCCGGATTCGTCTGGCAGCAGGTGAAATTCCGGCTCGGCGGCCGTGAGAACAAAGAGGACATCAAAACCCATCGCGAGCGCGCACTGTCCTTTGTGGCCGGTCGCACCGTGCAGGAACTGACCGACATCAGCGAAGAGATCTACGACGAGCTGATGGCGGACAAGATCTGGTCCGGCACCCGGGCGCTCGCGCAGATGCATCTCGACGCCGGGCAGCGCGTCTGGCTCGTCACCGCGACCCCGATCGAACTCGCGGCCATCATCTCGCGGCGCCTCGGCCTCACCGGCGCGCTGGGCACCGTCGCGGAGACCAAGGACGGCGTCTACACCGGCCGTCTCGTCGGCGACCTGCTGCACGGCCGCGCGAAAGCCCACGCCGTGCGGGCGCTGGCGTCACGCGAAGGGCTGAATCTCAAGCGCTGCACAGCGTATTCGGACTCGCAGAACGACGTCCCCATGCTGTCGGTCGTCGGAACCGCGGTCGCCGTGAACCCCGACGGCGGTCTCCGCGACGTCGCGCGGGCGCGCGGCTGGGAGATCCGCGACTTCCGGACCGGCCGGAAGGCCGCGAAGATCGGCGTGCCTTCGGTGCTCGGCGTCGGCGTCGTGGCCGGCGCTGTCGCGGCGGGCATGGCCTACCGGCGCCGCTGACCCGTCACCCCTGAGCAATTAGTCACCTACTTGCGCCGATTGCGGCCGCGCGTGAGCACGTGCCCACGCAAGTAGGTGACTAATTGCGGAGGGCGCTAGCCCTTGAAGACGCTCCGCCGCTGCGAAAGGCGTTTGTAGAGCGACTGCTGGATCGACTCCCGGACCTGGTCGGTCAGCGTGAAGACCAGCATCGGGTCGTCGACGGCGTCCGCGTCGTAGGTGTCGGTGCGGATGGGCTCGCCGAACTCGATGCTCCACTTCGTCGGCAGCGGGATCGCGCCGAGCGGGCCGAGCAGCGGGAAGAACGGCGTCACCGGGAAGTACGGCAGGCCGAGCACCCGCGCGAGCAGCTTGATGTCGCCGACCTTCGGGTAGATCTCCTCCGCGCCGATGACCGACACGGGAATGATCGGCACCCCGGTTCGCAGCGCGGCGGACACGAAACCACCGCGGCCGAACCGCTGCAGTTTGTACCGCGACGAGAACGGTTTCCCGATCCCCTTGAACCCTTCCGGCCAGACGCCGACGAGTTCTCCCTTGCGCAGCAGGCGTTCCGCGTCCGCGTTGCAGGCGAGCGTCTGCCCGGACTTGCGGGCGAAGGAGCCGATCAGCGGCATCTGGAACACCAGGTCCGCGCCGAGGCCGCGCAGATGCCTGCCGCCGGGAGCGTGGTCGTGCACGGCGACGGCGGTCATCAGCGCGTCGAGCGGCAACGTGCCGGAGTGGTTCGACACCAGCAGCGCGCCGCCGTCGGCAGGCAGGTTCTCGACGCCGAAGGTGTCGACCCGGAACCACTTCTCGTACAGCGCGCGCAGCGGCGGCAACAGCAGGGTTTCGGTGAGCTCGGCGTCGAAGCCGAACTCGTCGACGGTGTAGTCGCCGGTCAGCCGGTCCCGTAGGAACCCCAGCGCCGTCCTGAGCGAGGCCGGGAGGAGGTCCGCGTCGGCCGGGCTGGTCCGGGCGGGCGAGACCCGCGCCGTCCCTGGGAACTCGACGACGGGCGCGTCCGCCCGGCGTTCCTGCCGCAGATGCTCTTGTGCCTCTTCGGACTCGCGAAGATCCCGATCCGCTTGGACGGCCGGGTCCGGCTTCTCTCTGCCGGGGCCGTGCAACGGGATGACCTGCGCTTCAGCGCCGCTCACGTTTTCCGCCTCGCCTTCATGAGAGTTTTCGGGGTTGTTCTCGTGCGGCCTGCTCATCGGTGCGTCGCCTGTCCGGTCGCCGCGGCCACCAGCACCTTGCCCGCGAGCCCGGCGAGCTTGCCGCCGTCCACCACGGGCCGGAGCCCGCGGCCGGTGATGTAGTCGTCGAACGCTTCCCGCGTCGTCCAGCGCGGGGTGTAGCCGAAGTCCTTCTTGAGTTTCGTGATGTCCACGACGCGACCGAAGTTCAGCAGCCGCACCTGATCGGCGGAGAAGTCGACCACCCTGGCGCCGCGCAGCACCTTGCCGACCGACGGCACGACACCGCTGGGCATCGGCAGCTCGAGCCGCCCGGCCCGGCGGATCGCCTGGGAAAGGGTGAGCACCCCTTCCGAGCCGACGTTGAACACGCCGGGCTTGTCGTTCAGCGTCGCCTGCTCGAACACGGCCAGCGCGTCGGAGGCGTGGAGCAGCTGGATCCGCGCGTCGTAGCCGAAGACGGTCGGGACCACCGGCAGCGCGAAGTAGCGCGAGAGCACGGTGTCGATCTCGGGGCTGATGATGTTGGCGAACCGGAGCAACGTCGTCGTGATGTCGGGACGACGGCGCATGAGCCCTCGGACGTATCCCTCCATCTCGACGGCGTCCTTCGCGTAGCCGCTGGCGGAGGTGGGGATGAGCTCGGAATCCTCGGTGAAGACGGCCTGGGAGCGCGCTCCGGCGCCGTACACCGCGGCCGTCGACTTCACCACGAGCTTGCGCACGAGCGGCGAGCGCTGGCAGGCCGCCAGTAGCCGCATCGTGCCGATGACGTTGACCTCTTTGATCGCCGTCCGGCGAGCGGGGCCCGCCGGATGCGCGGTGCACGAGGCGTGCACCACGGTGTCGACCTTGGCCGTGCTGATCACCTTGGCGATCAGCGGGTTGCGGATGTCGGCACGGACGTATTCGGCGTGGCCCATCCGCTGCAGGACCGACTTCTGCGGAGGCGTGGTGTCGACGCCGATCACCCGCTCGAACTCCGGATTGTTGCCGAGTCTGGCGAGCAGCTTCCCGCCAAGGTCTCCCCCGACCCCGGTCACGAGCACGATGTTCGACGGCATAGGACTCCCTGCGGCGTTTGGGCGGTTCTCGGACTTCGATCACGGGGTCCTGATGACCTTGAGCGCTGGTCGAGCCACCGAGTGTGCGCGTACCTGCACTCATGGGAAGCATCGCGCGGCTGCCCTTGAGATGTTACCGCTCATTAGGGGTAGTCGACCCAGCGCTTACATGCTATTAACCAGCTGCTCGCAGAGGGGATGCACGTCTCACTCGAATGGGCGGAAACCGCCCGCCGAATGGGAATGGCCCGTCCAGAAACTGGACGGGCCATTCACCGGCTGTGTCTTACTTGCCGGCCTTCCTACGCTGAACGCGCGTCCGGCGCAGCAACTTGCGGTGCTTCTTCTTCGACATGCGCTTACGGCGCTTCTTGATCACAGAGCCCATCGAGAGCGCTCCTTCCTTCGTCGTCGGTCACGCTGCCCGGCGCAGCGTCCAACGGGTGGAGCGCACAGGCACGAGCGGTCTTCCAGGGTACTCGCGCCCCGGAAGACGCCCTCGGGCGGGCACGTTGTGCTCCGCGAAGCGGGCCTCAGCCCACGTCGAAGTACGCGCCTTGGAGATATTCGTGAACAGCCTTTTCGGGCACTCTGAACGACTTCCCGACGCGCACCGCGGGCAACTCGCCCGAGTGAACGAGGCGGTAGACGGTCATCTTGGAGACCCGCATCAGCGTGGCCACCTCGGCGACCGTCAGGAACTGGACCTGGCCCACTGTGTTGACCTTGGCCAGGTCATCCTTCTTGTTCGGCGGCATGATTCACCGTGTCCTTCGACACGTGTCGCGCCACGAGGCTTCCCCACCTGTGGTATCGACACGCACGTGCTCTCCTGAGAGTAGCGGGACACGTGTGACTAAAGCGACGCGAGTCACCGAGATGGGCCCGTACGACCGCAATTCGTCACCTACTTGCGAGGGCACCTCCTCGGGCGCGTCCTCGTCCGGCGCAAGTAGGTGACTAGGCCGTGTCCGGTAAGTCATGTTCGCGGTCTTCACGCCCAGGTGGTCCCTGACGGCACGGGCGGGCGCGGCCGAGTACGACCCGGTACGAGGCCGGCCCGCCCGTGCCGTCAGGAACCACCTGGATCACGAAGCCCATCGAACAGACTTACCGGACACGGCCTAATCGCGGGGGTCGTGGGCGGCGCCCAGCTCGGTCGAGCGGTCCTTCGCGGCCTCGATGGCGGCCAGGAGCGCCGCGCGGACGCCGTGCTTCTCCAGCTCGCGGATGGCGTTGATGGTCGTCCCGGCCGGCGAGGTGACGGCTTCGCGCAGCAGCACCGGGTGTTCGTCGGACTCGGCGAGCATCTTCGCCGCCCCGACCGCCGACTGGATGATCAGCTGCCCGGCGAGCGCGCGGGGAAGGCCGAGCAGGATCCCGGCGTCGATCATGGCCTCGACCAGGTAGAAGAAGTACGCGGGCCCGGATCCGGACAGCGCCGTGACGGCGTCCTGCTGCGACTCCGGCACCTCGACGACCTGCCCGACGTGCGAGAGCAGGTCCTTCACCACCGCGATGTGCTCGGCGGTCGCGTGCGCACCCGCGGAGACCGCGCTCATCGCCTCTCCGACGAGCATCGGGGTGTTCGGCATGACCCGCACCACCGGGACGCCCTCGGCCAGCCTGCGCTCGTACAGGGCGGTCGGCAGGCCCGCGCACAGCGAGACCACCAGCGACTCCTTGCCGAGCAGCGGCGCGAGCTCGTCCAGCACCGGTTCGATGTCCTGCGGTTTGACCGCGACGACCAGCACGTCGGCCCGTCGCGCGGCGTCCGCGACGGTGACGCCGTGCACGCCGTAGCGTTCGGTCAGCTCGGCCGCGCGCGCCGGATAGCGTTCGGTGAACAGCAGGTCGGCGGGGCTGTGCCCGCCGTGCAGCAGGCCCGAGAGCAGGGCCTCCCCGATCTTCCCGGCACCCAGAACCGCGATCACAGTCATGCGCTTCAGCGTGCCAAACCGCCGTCAGGCTCCAGGCGCCGGGGCGAGCGCCAGCTGCCGCGCCTGACAGACCAGCCTGCCCTGCGAGTCCACCACGAGGGCGTCCGAGTCGAACCACGCCTCGTGCACCGACTGGCTCTCGACGATCACCCGCAGCCAGCCCGGCGCCGGCCGGGTGCGCAGCAACGCGGTCAGCTGCACGGTCGGCGCCCAGCCGACCCGGCCGAGGTTGTAGACCACCGGCGGGTTCACGTCGCTCGCGAGCAGCGCGAAATACGGGTCCGGGAGCCCGTGCCGCGGCCGGACCCACAGCCGGATCTTCGGCGGGTCCCCGATCCGGCCGTGCAGGTAGCCGACACTCGCCGGATCGAGCCGGACCTCGCAGCCCTTCGCGAGGTTGAACAGGCCTTCGGACGTCTCACCGGTCATGGGTACGGCGCCGGGCGGCGGCTCCACGGGCATGGCCGGGACGTCGGTCCACTCCGGCCGCCGCATCGGCAGGCGCCCGGTGGTCACCCTGGCCTCGACGCAGCTGCGGCCCCGCTGCTCCAGCTGGACCGCGACGACCGAGGCGCGCCGCCCGACCTTCCGGGTCTCCATGCGCAGCAACACCGGCCCCACCGCCGGCGGGTGCAGGAACTCCGCGCTGATCGCCAGCGGCTCGGACGGCGGCTCGCCGCGTTCGTGAAGGAACGTGAGAGCGGCCCTGGCCATCAGGGCCATCAGGAAGCCGCCGTGCGGATGTCCGCCGATCGACCATTCGGTACGGAGTACCGCCGTGAAAGTACCGTCACCCAGTGATCTCGTCGCGCAGGCAGCGTCGAAGGAGGTGCTCGTATCGTCGGCCGCGCTCACCGAGCACTGACCCAGGCCACGAGCCGATCCATCGGGGTGCGGGAGATCAACAAGCGCAGCTGGTTCACGGTCGGAACTTTACGTGTACCAGCGCCTCGGGCGCAGGGAGGAATGATTCTCCGCACCTGGAGACGATCTTTGTCACTGGCCGAGGTGCAGCCTCGCGAACAAGAGTGACTCCGCGAGGTCTCGTGAGCGCCGCGCCGCGCTCGGCGACCGGCGGGTGTTGATCTCCAGCACGATCTGTCCGGAGAAATCGCTGTTCACGAGCTTTTCGAGGAGTTCGGCGCAGGGTTCGATCCCGCGTCCGGGCACCAGGTGTTCGTCCTTCGGGAGTCCCGTGCCGTCCGCCAGATGGACGTGCGCGAGCCCGGAACCCATTCGATCGGCGAGTGCGAGAGCGTCCATCCCGGCTGCCGCTGTATGGGACAGATCGAGCGTGTAGTGGCGAAACCCTACGTCCGTAGGGTCGATCGAAGGCCGGAAGGCCGAGACACGGGACGTCCGCGAGCCGCCGGGCGGGCGGACCTTGAACATGTTCTCGACCGCGATCTCGATCCCGCTGGCGTCTTCGAGCTCGTCGACGAGGTCGCCGAACGCGTCGCCGTAGCGGCGCTGCCACCGGAACGGCGGATGCACCACGACCGTGCGCGCGCCCAGTTCCTGTGCCGCGTCCACGGACATCCGCAGGCGCACCTCGGGATCCGGCGACCACACGCGCTGGGTGATCAGCAGCGACGGCGAGTGGATCGACAGCACCGGCACCCCGGTGCGGCGCGACCACCGGCGCAACGCGGAGATGTCCTGGCTGACCGGGTCGGCCCAGACCATCACCTCGACGCCGTCGTAGCCGAGGTCGGCGGCCAGTTCGAAGGCCGTGCCCGCCCGCAACGGCCAGACGGACGCCGTCGAAAGGCCTACCGGAACCTGCTGAGCCATTCCGGCATTCTTCCCGAGGCCGCTAGCGCGCGACCAAGAGGAGTGCGGCCGGTGAGACCGTCACCACCAGCCCGACCAGCACCGCGAGCACCAGGGTCTGGAGATCTTCGGCCTTGCGGATCTTCCGGACGATCCACACCAGCGCGACGATCACCAGCAGCGCGGCGACCAGCGCGGCGGCGGGGATGTTGACCCACAGCCAGTTGAAGCCCAGCCAGACACCGGCGCCGCCGACCACGCCGAGGGCGAGCTGGCCGGCCAACGCCAGCCACTGCTTCCCCGGCGAGACCTTCTCGGCGGGCGCCGCGGGCTCGTCGTTCTCGACGACATCCTCGGCCCGGTCGTCTTCGTAGTCGTCCTCGTACTCGTCGGCGCGGTAGCCGTAGTCGTCGCGTCCGAAGTCAGGGCCGCCGTCCGGGTACGCCGGGTCGGCGAACTCGCGCTCGTAGTCGTCGAGGTCGTCCTGCCGCGCGCGGTCGTCGAGCGAATGCGGTGGCACGAACGGCATCGGCGCCGGGTGGGACTGGTGGGTAGAAGCCATGGTCGGCGGGCCCGCGTCGAACGGATCCGGTTCGGGGTCGGTGTCCGGTTCGACGGGCGCGACCGGGGGCGGCACCGGCGGGATCCCGCCGATCTCGGTGTCCTCGGACTGCACCTTCTGCCTGCGTTTACGCCATCCGGCGAGCCCGGCGGGCGGCGACGGCGGCTTGACGGGCGCGGACGCCTCGGGGTCGGGCGCGGGTTCGTCGCCGACCGCGGCGAACTGCTCGGTGCTCGGCTCGGCCTTGGGCTGGGCGGGACGGACCGGCGGACGACGGCGGCGCGCCGGCTGGGCGGGCGGCGTCGCGAAGCCACCGCTGGCCATCGGACCCGGCTGGTCCTGCACGTCTTCGGACGGGGCATCGAGGCCGCCGTCGAGTCTCGCCGACAGCCCTGAGGACGGGGGTCCGGCGGGCGGCTCGGGGCGCCGATGCACCGGCGGCACCGCGCCGCGGGTCTCCTCCGGACGCGGACGGCCACGCGGGGGCAGGCCCTCGGAGTCCGGCGGACGCTGATAGCCGGACTGCTCCTGCGGCGGAGCCGGCCGCCCGAACTGACCGGATTGCTGCGGCGGGCGCTGCTGGTAGCCGCTCTGTTCCTGCGGCGGGGTCGGCCGTCCGAACTGACCGGATTGCTGCGGCGGGCGCTGCTGATAGCCGCTCTGCTCCTGCGGCGGGCGCACCGGCGGCGTCTGCCGGGTCGGGGTGGACGCGACGTCCGGCGGCACCGGCAGCGGCGCGGAGTCCTGCTGCGGCTGCGGAAGCGGCCGCGCACCCGAATCCTGCTGCGGCTGCGGGAGCGGACGTGGTCCCGAATCCTGTGGGCGCGAGCGGCGCGGTGGACGGTTGGGCGGCGGCGGGGTGTCGCCGGACACCCTGTCGATGATCGCCTGCGGCGCGGTGTCGCTCACCGACGGCGCGCGCCTGCCGCGAGTGGGCTCGGGAGCCTCGTCCTCGTCGTCGGCCGCGCGGCGTCGCCTGCGGCGCCCGCCTTCCGGCTGGGCTCCATGCTGCGCGAGCAGCTCCGCCACGGTCTTCTGTGGCCGGCCGCTCTCTGTCTCGTCCGTCATACCGTGCTGTCCAATGCGCGCTCCGGCCGTTGTGAACCGGCACGCGACGGAGCATCGGCGGCGTCGCGCGCGCTATCCACCGTCATCCGCATTTCCGTCACCTCTTCACCGTGCCCGTTCTCCGTCGACTAAGTCCAGTCGGGCGCTGCCGCCCACAGTCTCGTCCGCACCGTTCGAATGGTCCAGCCGTCGAAGGATGACACCTTCTCGCAGCGCCCACGGACAGATCTCCAGTTCTTCCAGGGAAAGCGCCCGCATGGTGGCTTGCGCGACGAGCGCTCCGGCCACCAGCTGATGCGACCTGCCCGCGCTGACGCCCTCGAGTTGTGCCAGGTCATGGGCGGTCATCCGGGAGATGAACGCGATGAGCTGGCGCAACGCGGTGTCGGTCAGGGTACGGCGCACATGCGGCCCGCCCGCCGACGGCGCCGCTCCGGTCAGCCTGGCGAGCGACCGGAACGTCTTGGACGTCGCCACGACACGATCGGGTTCACCCAATTTGGCGACCTTCTTCGCGAGCGGGGTGAGTTGTTCTTCGAGCCACGCCGAAGTCGCGATGAGCTCCGAGCGGGTCGGCGGGTCGTGCTGGAACCGCGTCCGGGTGGTCCGGCCGGCGCCGAGTGGCAGCGATTCGGCCAGATCCGGCTCCTCGTCGCGGCCCATCGCGATCTCCAGCGAGCCGCCGCCGATGTCGAGCACGAGCAGTTTTCCCGCCGACCAGCCGAACCAGCGGCGGACGGCGAGGAAGGTGAGGCGGGATTCGTCGATCCCGGAGAGCACCTTCAGCTCGACGCCGGTCTGTTCCTGGACCTTCGCCAGCACCTTCGGGGCGTTCTTGGCTTCGCGGACCGCGGAGGTCGCGAACGCCATGACCTCTTCGCAGCCGAGCCGGGCCGCGGCCGCCTTCGCCGATTCGACCGCCCGAACGAGGCTGTCCGCACCCGCGCGGCTCAGGTCGCCGTTGCGGGTGATCTGCTCGGCGAGCCGGAGGACGGCCTTTTCGGAATGCATCGGGGTCGGGTGGGCGCCACGGTGGGCGTCGACCACGAGTAGGTGGACGGTGTTGGAACCGACGTCGAGTACCCCTAGGCGCACGAGCGTCTACGGTACCCGCCCCCACGTCAGGTCACGAAACCGTAACCGTGATCTGTATCGCACGGGCTCCGCGTGAAGGCCCCCTTCCCTCGGCTGAGCCGAGGGAAGGGGGCCTTCACGCGCTATGGATCACGTCTCGAACTTGTAGCCAAGGCCGCGGACGGTGACCAGGTGCCGGGGCGAACCCGGGTCCGGCTCGATCTTCGACCGCAGCCGCTTCACGTGGACGTCGAGCGTCTTGGTGTCGCCGACGTAGTCCGCACCCCACACCCGGTCGATCAGCTGCCCGCGGGTGAGCACGCGGCCGACGTTGCGCAGCAGGTATTCGAGCAGGTCGAACTCCTTCAGCGGCAAGGAGACCTCCTCGCCGTCGACGGTGACGACGTGCCGTTCGACGTCCATGCGCACCGGCCCGGCGGCCAGTACGAGCGGTGCCAGGTCGCCTTCGGAGCCCGGCTCGCCGCCGCGTCGCAGCACCGCGCGGACCCGCGCGATGAGCTCACGGGCCGAGTACGGCTTGGTGACGTAGTCGTCGGCGCCGAGTTCCAGCCCGACGACCTTGTCGATCTCGCTGTCGCGTGCGGTCACCATGATCACCGGCACCGCGGAACGCTGCCTGAGCTGCTTGCAGACGTCGGTGCCGCTCATGCCTGGGAGCATGAGATCGAGTAGGACGATGTCGGCGCCGTTCCGGTCGAACTCCTCGAGCGCCTGCTGCCCCGTCACGGCGACGGCGGCGGTGAAGCCCTCTTTGCGGAGCAAGAACGCGAGCGGATCGGCGAACGACTCTTCGTCCTCGACGATGAGAACCCTCGTCACAGGTTTCCTCCATGGTCGGGGCTTTCTTGCCCTGTTGCCACGAGACGGGGTGTCCGCTCGGGGGTCTTCTCCGGCCGGGATGCCGGCGGAGCCTGTTTCACGGCCGCGGCCGGTTCGGCGGGGATGTGCGCGGGGATCCGCAGGGTGAAGGTCGATCCGGTGCCGGGACGGCTCCAGAGTCCGACCGAACCGCCGTGGTTGGCGGCCACGTGCTTGACGATCGCCAGGCCGAGCCCGGTGCCGCCGGTCGCCCGTGACCTCGCCTTGTCCGCGCGGTAGAACCGCTCGAAGACACGCTGTTGCTCGTCCTCGGCGATGCCGATGCCGCGGTCGGTGACCGCGATCTCGACCTTCCCGTCGACGAGCCGCCTGCTGATCGACACCGGGCTGCCCGGCTGCGAGTACGCGACGGCGTTCTCCAGCAGGTTCGACAGCGCGGTCACCATCAGCGTCCGGTCGCCCTCGATGAGCAGCCCGCTGGCCGCGTCGGTGGTGATGGTGATCTCGGCGGATTCCGCCGAGAGCGTCGTCCGGCCGAGTGCCTCGCGGACCACGGCGTCGACCTCGACCACGTTCAGATCGGGCAGCCGCTCGGCACCCTGTAGCCGTGACAGCGCGATCAGCTCGGTGACGAGCTGGCCGAGCCGCGTCGATTCGCGGAGGATCTTGCCGCCGAAGCGGCGGACCTCCTCGGTGTCTTCCGCGGCGTCGAGGATGGCCTCGGTGAGCAGCGCGATCGCGCCCACCGGCGTCTTCAGTTCATGGCTGACGTTCGCGACGAAGTCTCGCCGGACGGCTTCGAGGCGGGTCGCCTCGGAGTGATCGACGGCCTCGACCACGGTGAACCCGTCGCCGAGCGGGCGGACCTCGCCGAGGACGGCCTCGGGCTGACGGCCCCTCGCCTCCAGCGGGGAAAGGTCGATCTCCATCGGCTCGTCGGTCTCGACCACCTGCTCGGCGGCCTTGCGGGCCCGCGGATCGGCCTGGTTGACCTTCACCAGTCCCAGCTCGTAGGCACGCGGGTTGTGCAGGACCATGTCGCCGAACTTGTTGAGCACGACGACGCCGTTGTTGCTGGACCGCACGAGGCGTTCGAGCAGCTCGGCCACGGTGGGTCCGGCCGGTCGTCGTTCCTCGCGGCGGGTGCGGCTCCTCGCGATCAGGAAACCGAAAACCACACCGACGATCAGTCCGCCGACGGCCAGGGCGAGTGCAACAGGCGTGGTCACAGGGGAATCGTAAGCGCGTGGGTAGTCTTTCGGCCTAGTCCCGGCCGCGTACTCGTGATGCCTATGACACCTGGGGACACCCTGTTCGCCTGCAGGTCAGACCCCGTTCACGTGACCGACCCCTCGCCGAGACCTCCTGGGTGAGGCGAGTCACCCGAAACGGGGACATCGATGCCGGTTCGTGCCCGGATCCCGACTTTCGTCGTGACTATCCGGACCGTGTGCTGCCCACTCACCGGCGAATAGCGACGTTCCCGTCACGGTCGCCGGTGAATGTTGGAAGACTGTCGCCGTGGAACTCGTCAGTGACATCTCCCTGATTCGCGGAGAAGAAGAGCTGTTCGACCGGACGGCTCATCTGTTCGTCGCGGCGACCGACATCGCGTGCGCGGCCGATGACCTCTACACCTGGGCACTTTCCCGGCCGTCGCTCACGCGGCAGGGCGAACGGCTGGTGCGCGACAAGCGGATCCGCAAGCTGTACCGGCCCGGCGTCCTGCTGAACGAGCAGACCGCGCGGCATCTGCACCATCTGTCCGGCCTCGGCGCGCAGATCCGGATCGGTACCGAGGAGATCAACGAGACGATCCTGCTCGACGAGCGCGTCGCGATCATGGCAGGCGACGAGGGCAAGGCGGTGCGCTCGTACAGCGTCATCTCGCGTCCGGAGCTGGTGCAGGGCATCCTGTCGCTGTTCGAAACCGCCTGGCAGGCGGCCGCGACCCTGGAGACGTTCGACGCGCGGTTCGCCGACATCCGGATGGAGGCACCGCAGATCCTCGAGTTCCTGACCACCGGCTGCAAGGACGACAAGGCCGCGAAGAGCCTCGGCATGGGCGTGCGCACCTATCAGCGGCGCGTCTCGGAACTGCTGGTCGCGCTCGGCGTGACCTCGCGGCTCCAGGTCGACGCGCGGGCGCGGGAGCTCGGCCTCCTGTGAGGCGCTGGGCGGGCCTCGCCGTACTGCTCGCGCTCGCGGGCTGCACGACCACGGTCTCCGGCGCCGCCCGGCCCGAACCGGAAACCCCGCCGTCGAACCTCGCGCTGGTCGATCCGGCGCGGACGGCGTCGGTGCTGACAGCGGTCAAGACGGCGACCGAAGCGGTGTTCTCCTACGACAGCACGGCCGTGCCCGCCTACGAGAAGGCGATCGCCGAGAACCTGACGCCGGGCGCACGCGACGAAATGGCGAAACTGTTCGCCGAGGTCCGGAAGTCTGCGGAGCCGATCAAGCTGGTGACCAGGGTGATCGTCTCGGCCGCGGTCGAGCAGGCGCCGGACAAGGCGCAGGTGCTGACCGTGCTCGACCAAAGCAGCACCCGGGCGGGGGCCACCAGCAAGGGCATCGCGTCGGTACTGCTCGCGACCGTGCGCGAAGGCGACCGCTGGCGGATCGGCGAGATCAAGGTGAACCCGGCCGGGTCGCCGCCCGCGGTGGAGAAACCCGGCGCGGGTGACCGGGTGCTCGCGCGGGTCCGGGATTCCGCGCGCGACGGCGCTCTGCGTGCCGCACAAGCCCTGTTGAGCGTTGATCCGGCCGATCCCGAAGGCACGTACGCCCGCTACGAGTCCGTGTCGACCGGGCAGTTGCTGACCCAGTTCCGGCAGGACAAGGCGACGGGGGTGGGCAAGATCCGGGCCGCGGGCGCGAAGTCGTCGCTGGCGCCGAATCCGGCGGCCGCGGTCATGGAGGTCGTGGAGGACAAGGCGAGCGTGCTGCTCCACGCGACGTCCGACGTCACCGACGCGGCCGGGCAGTCGACGAAGAAGCACCTGCCGGTCGTCCTGCGTCTCCAGCGGCTGCCCGAAGGCTGGAAGGCGGCCGGGATCGAACTGGTCGCGAGCCTCCCCTGACGCAATTCGGCACCTGGTTGCGATCGTTCGCACTCGAACTATCGCAACCAGGTGCCGAATTGCGTGCGGTCAGCGGCCCTGGTTCGCCACGGCGGCCGCGGCTTCCTTCGCGGCCTCCGGGTCCAGGTACGTCCCGCCGGCGGTGACCGGCTTGAGGTCGTCCGTCAGGTCGTAGCGCAGCGGGATGCCGGTCGGGATGTTGAGCCCGGCGATCGCGTCGTCGGAGATGCCGTCGAGGTGCTTCACCAGCGCCCGCAGCGAGTTGCCGTGCGCGGCGACCAGCACGGTCTTGCCGGCACGCAGATCCGGCACGATCGCGGACTCCCAGTACGGCAGCAGCCGCGCGACGACGTCCTTGAGGCACTCGGTCAGCGGGGCGGCGTCGCCGAGGTCGGCGTAGCGCGCGTCGCCGACCTGGCTGAACTCGTCGGCCGGGTCGATCGGGGGCGGCGGGGTGTCGTAGGAGCGGCGCCAGAGCATGAACTGCTCCTCGCCGAACTCGTCCAGGGTCTGCTTCTTGTTCTTGCCCTGGAGCGCGCCGTAGTGCCGCTCGTTGAGGCGCCAGTCGCGCTTCACCGGGATCCAGTGCCGGTCGGCGGCGTCGAGCGCCAGGTTGGCGGTCGAGATCGCCCGGCGCATCAGAGAGGTGTGCAGGACGTCCGGCAGCAGACCGGACTCCGCGAGCAGCTGCCCGCCCTTGCGCGCCTCCTGCTCGCCCTGTTCCGACAGCGGCACGTCCACCCAACCGGTGAACAGGTTTTCGGCGTTCCACGTGCTCTGCCCGTGACGCAGCAGCACCAGAGTCCCAAGCTCAGCCATGCGCCCCACCCTGCCAGAGTGAGCGGATGCGCCGGTCAGAGGGCCGGGATTGCCCCTTCTTCTACGGAGAGTGCGTTACCCGCGAGTAACACCTTCACCCGTCCAGAAGACGGGGTGCCAACAAGTCCCGATCTCCGACAAACAGGCTGCACTCCGTTATCCCCGTTTTCGAAGTTCACTCGAACGGCCTAACCGGTAGTCTTGTGATTACAGGTGGAGATCTGACAGGTTGACTAAGTCCCGCGCGGCCGGATTCCACGCACTCCCCGGCTCGACGTGGGTGACGACCGCGACTCGTCTCCCCCCTGCCGAGTCGCGGCGCCCGCCGGCCCCGTTGGCATCCCCCTCGTCACCGGGTCCACCTTGGCGGGAACTTCAGCGGGGCGGCTCGAGATCGCGACTCCCCCCTCCCTCGAGCCGTCCCGCCTGTTCACTTTCCGGGGAATCCCGGCCAAAGTGGGGGCTTCAGTCCAGCGGGGGCGCGGACGGCAGATCCGAAGCGGTCGCCATCGCGGGCTCCGCCGGACGACGCCGCTTGCGCAGCCACCACACCAGCGCGGCCGCGGGGACACCGAAGACCAGCACGAACGGGGCCATCGCACCGAGCACGGTCAGCAGGCCGCCACCGAAGGTCAGGAACGCGTCCCAGCCGTTCGTCAGGCCACCGAAGAACCCGCTACGCGACTCCTCCTCCGCCACGACGGTCTCCGCCTTCACCTGCAGCGAGATCGTCGACATGGCGACACTTCCGGCCAGGCTCTCACGCCGCTTCTGGAGCGACTCGAGTTCGGCCTCGCGGCTCGTCAGTTCGCTCTCCACCGAAGCGATCTCCGAAACCGACGTCGCCCTCGCGAGCAGCGCGCGGACGCGTTCGACGCTCGCCCGCTGGGTGGCCAGCCGCGATTCGATGTCGACCATCTGCTCGGTCACGTCCGTCGCGGTGACCTCGCGCCTCACCTGCTTGCCCAGCTTCCCCAGCTGGTCCAGCACGCCGTCGAGGCGTTCGGAGGGCACGACGACGTTGACCGTCGCCCGCTTCTCCTGCGTGCTCTCCTGCCCGGTGTAGCCGGCGGCGCCCTGCGTGATGACGCGGACCTGTGAGATCACGTCGGCGACGTTCGGCGCGGTGAGCTCCAGGCTCGCCGTGCGCACCAGTTTGCGGTCGGTGATCCCCGGCTGCCCCACCGGCGCAGGGTTCTTGCCCGACCCCGCCTTGCCGGCGCTGTCGGTACTTTCCGTGTTGCCTTTGCCCGGCGCCCCTTGATTCGGCGCCGCCTGCTTGGTGTCGGCCGACATCGGCATCGCGGCGGACTCGCTGCTGCCGGAATCGTTCGCCGAGCAGCCCGCGAGCGCCAGCACGATGCCTGCCGCGGCCACCCATCTCAATCGCTTGCGCATCCGTCCTTCTCCCTCCAGTGCTGAGGAAAGAGACGGAGCCGGGCTCAGGCCCGTTGCACCGTTCGGGTCACGAGTCGGTCAAGGCTCCGGGTTCGTGCCCGTTCGCGGGCTCGACGAGATGTTTGAACGCCTGCAGGTTCGCCAGGGACTCGCCGCGGGAAACCCGCCAATCCCATTCGCGTTTGATCGATTCGGCGAAGCCGAGTTCCAGCAAGGTGTTGAAGTCGCCGTCGGCGGCCTCCAGCACCTGCCCGAGGATCTTGTCCAGTTCGGACTCGGTGACCGTGTCCAGTCCGAATCGGCCGACCAGGTAGATGTCGCCCATCGCGTCCACCGTGTAGTGCACGCCGTACAGTTTCGCGTTGCGGCGCAACAGAAAACGGTAAACGTCCTCATGGGACTCATCGGGTCGGCGGCAGACGAACGCTTCGACGGCGAAGGCGTGGTCCCCGGCGACCAGCCAGCAGTTGGTCTGCAGTTTCTTGGTGCCGGGCAACGTGACGAAGTACTTCCCCTCGCCGCGCCTGTCGTATTCCAGGCCCGCGTTGTCCAAAGAGGACCGCAAGGTCTCGTCGAGCGTCAAACCGCCACCTCCGCGCGCTGTTCGAGGGCACGCCGGAACGCGCCGGTCGCCTGAGCGTACGTGTCCAGCAGCCGGTCCGTCGTACGGCGCCAGGAGAAACGCCGCGCGTGGACGACGGCGTTGGCCGAGAGTTCGGCACGCCAGCCGGGCCGCAGCGCGACGTTCGCGAGCGCGCGCGCCCAGTCCTTCGGATCGTGCGACGGCACGAGCAACCCGGAAACCCCGTGCGGCACGGCGACCGGCAGCCCGCCGACCTCGGCCGCGATCACCGGCGTCCCACAGGCCTGCGCCTCGAGCGCGACCAGCCCGAACGACTCGTTGTAGCTCGGCACGGCGACGATGTCGGCCGCGCGGTAGACGTTGACCAGCGACCGGCCGGGCTGCGGCGGCATGAACCGGGTCTGCTCCTCGATCCCGAGGGAGACGGCCAGCTCGCGCAGGGCCTGCGGCTGATCCAGCCCGGTCCCGGACGGGCCGCCGACGATCAGCACCACCAGCCGCGACGCCAGCTCCGGCCGCTCGCGCAGCATTTCGGCCGCCGCGAGCAGCAGGACGTCCGGCGCCTTCAGGGGCTGGATCCGGCCGGCGAAGGCCAGGACGATCGCGTCCTGCGGCAGCCCCAGCGCCCGGCGCGCGGCCGGACGGGAACCGGGGGTGAACCGGTCGAGGTCGACGCCGGGCGGGATGGCGTGCACGGAATGCGGGTCCGCGTCGTACAGCTCGATCAGCTCGCGCGCCTCGACGCGGGTGTTCGCGACCAGGCAGTCCGCCTCCTCGACGACCTGCTCCTCGCCGATCACGCGGGTGCGCGGCTCGGGGGTGTCCCCCTCGGCCAGTGCGGCGTTCTTGACCTTGGCCAGCGTATGCGCGGTGTGCACCAGCGGCACTCCCCAGCGGTCGCGGGCGAGCCAGCCGGCCTGACCGGAAAGCCAGTAATGCGAATGGATGAGGTCGTAGTAGCCCGGCTCGTGGAACGCCTCGGCCCGCAGCACCCCGGCGGTGAACGCGCACAGCTGCGCGGGCAGCTCGTCGCGGCCCAGCGGCTCGAACGGCCCGGCCGGGATGTGCCGCACCAGCACGCCGGGCGCCAGTTCGGCGACCGGCGGCTGATCCGAGGACGTCGCGCGCGTGAACACCTCGACCTCGACGCCGCGGCGGGCCATCTCGATGGCCGTCTGGCTCACGTAGACGTTCATCCCCCCGGCGTCGCCGGTACCCGGCTGCTCCAGCGGAGAGGTGTGCAAAGACAGCACCGCGACGCGCCTTGGCGCGGCATCGAACCCGTGCAGAGGGATCGTCACCTGGTCAACACTCCCGAAGTCCTACTGATCGGCGAACCCGCGCAGCAGTTCACCGAACTCGTCCACCGCTTCGGCGAACGGCAGATGCCCCACCTCAGGTAGCCAACGCACGACGGCCCCCTGAATCTTCCCGGCCGTGTATTCCGCCGACGTCGGATCGATCACAGCGTCCGCGAGACCATGGATGATAAGTGCCGGTTTGTCCAGATCGCGAAGTACGTCCTCGCTCCCGACGTCGCGCCGGAACAGCGCGGAGCGCACCGCGGGCGGAGTGGAAAGGCTGGCACCGAGCAGCGACTGGGTGAGCGTGCCGGATACCGGGGAGGCGGTCATCCGCCCGCTGAACTGCACCAACGCGGGAATCGCGACCGACGGATCGTCCGAAAGCACCGCCGGGATGGCCTCGCGCATCGCGGGGCCGACCTTGCCGCCGGGCCGGTTCTTGCCGATTTCTGTGATAGCGCCCACAAAAACGACGCCACCGAGCCGCGACGAGCCGTGCACGCGGAGGTAGTCGGTGATCACGAGCCCGCCATAGGACCAGCCGACGACGATCGCGTCGTCACCGGCGAAGTCGAGGACGGAGGCGAGATCCTCCGCCCAGACGCGCGGATCGTCGTAACCGGCGGAGGGCACTTCGGAGTCACCGTGACCGCGCAGATCCATCGCGACCAGGCGGAACCGCTCGCTGAGGGCGGGGTCCGCCATCTGCGGCGCCCATGCCTTGGCGGACTGGGCCCAGCCGTGCACGAACACGATCGGACGGGTGTTCTCGGCGCCTTCGACCCACAAGCCGATGCGGGTCCCGCCGTAGCCGACTACCTCGGTCTTCATGCCCGCACTTTAGGAGGTCGGCCGGGGTGGTCGTGAGTGGCGATTCGGGTTAGAACCCGAATCGCCACTCACGACCAACGCGCCCCACTCGCCACCGCTGCCCTCATCCACCTACTTGACGGCGGACAAGGCCTTCCACGACTTCCAGTCGTAGAACCAGTTCTTGACGTCCGATTTGGTCGGACTGCCCAGTTTCGACCCGGTGATCTCCACCGGGTCGCCGATCATCGCCGTGTCGAAGTACTTCTTAGCGTCCGAGTCGAGCAGGTTCACGCAGCCGTGCGAGGTGTTGGCCTTGCCGATGTTCGCCGCGTTGTCCTGGTTCTCGTGGATGTACTCGCCGTTGTTCGAGATCCGGCAGGCCCACTTCTTGTTGACGTTGGTGTAGCCGTAGCGCGCGTTGTCGAACCGCGCGGTCGGCTCCTTCGTCATCACGATGAACGTGCCGTTGGGGGTGTTGCGCTGGACGTCGGAGTCGAGCCCGTTCGAACACGGGTAACTCGCCGATTCGGACCCGCCCCGGTAGACCTTCATCACGTGGTCCGGGGTGTTGATCTTGACGACCTGGTTGCGGCCGATCTTGAAGTCGGTGGTCACGTCGGCCTTGCCGTACGCGCCGCCGCCGAGCGCGACGCCGTAGAGCTTCGCCTCGACGCTGACCTTGATGTTGGCGGGCCAGTACTCCTTGGGCCGCCAGTCGACCTGCGTGTCCGAAAGCCAGCCCCAGGAGCCCTCGACGTCCTTGTCGGTCTTCACCTTGAGCGCCTTTTCGGCGGCCGCCTTGTCCTTGACCGGGGACGCGAACTTCACGCTGATCGGCATCGCGACGCCGACTTCGGCGTCGTCGGTCGGGTTCAGCGTGGCGCGAATCTCCTTGGCGGGCTTGACCGTGGTGAAGGAGCCCTTGAACTCGGCGGGCTTGTTGTCGCTGCCGGTGGCCTTCGCGGCGTACGTGTACGTCTTGCCGTAGCCGAGGACTTCGGAGCTGGTCCAGGTGAGTCCGTCGGGGGAAAGTTCGCCCTTGACGTCCTTACCGCCATCCCCGCTGACCTTGACCTCGGTGAGCTTGCCGTCGGCGACCTTCACCACGACCGGGGTCACCACGGAGGCGTCCTTGGCGTCGGCGGCGGGTTCGGCGGTGATCTTGGCGACCGGGGCGGCGGTCTGTTCTTCGCCACCACTGCCCTCCGGCTTGGCGTTGCCGCCTTCTTCGCTGGAGCAGGCCGCGGCCAGCATGGCCGCCCCCGCGGCGAGCGCGGCCTTGAACACCGTGCGCCGTTCGATCACGTGTACCTCCCGTTAGCTCCCCGCGAGCCCCTACCCGCTCAGCGCTGGGAACCTCTCCGACGTTACCCGCGGCGACGGAAGTCACCCGCCCCGCTCTTTGGGATAGACGCACGTGACCGGCGCGGGGTTGTTCACCCACCCGCAATTCGTCACCTGCTTGCGATCTTTGCGCATGCAAGGGACCGCAAGCAGGTGACGAATTGCGGGGGTCAGAGCGAGCAGTTGATGAGCAGGGGTTCGGGGTGCAGCGAAACACCGAAGCGAGCCTCGACGCCGTCGCGCACTTCGCGCGCCAGAGCGAGAAGGTCCTCTGTCGAGGCTTTGCCCCGGTTCGTGAGCGCGAGCGTGTGCTTCGTCGACAGCGAGACCCTGCCGCCGGGCCCTTCGTGGCCCTTCGCGAACCCGGCCCGCTCGATCAGCCACGCGGCGGACAGCTTCGTGCCCCCGGGCGCCGGGTACTGCGGCACGCGCACGTCCTCGCCGACGACATCCACGATCCCGGCGAGCACCTTCGCCAGCCGTGCCTCCCCGATGATCGGGTTGGTGAAGAACGAGCCCGCGCTCCACGTGTCGTGGTCGTCAGCGTCCAGGACCATGCCCTTACCGCGACGCAGGCCGAGGACCGCTTCGCGCGCGTCGGCCGTCGGGACCCGGTCACCGATCTCGACGCCGAGCGTGCGGGCGAGTTCGGCGTAGCGGATGGGGGCCGAGAGACCGTCTTCGCTGACCTTGAAGCGCACTGTGAGCACTACGCCGGCGTCAGTCCCCTTCAGGATCGACGTGCGGTAGCCGAAGCCGAGTTCCTCTGCGGTCAGCGTGCGGATCTCGCGGGTGGCGCGGTCATAAAGGTCGACCGAGACCAGCGACTCGGCCACTTCGCAGCCGTACGCGCCGACGTTCTGGATCGGCGTCGCGCCGACCGAACCGGGGATGCCGGAGAGGCATTCGAGCCCGCCGATGCCCTCGGCGACCAGCCCCTCGACGAAACCGTCCCAGTTCTGGCCCGCCGCGACCTCGACGAGATCTCCGTCACGTGTCCAGCCGGTGTTGCCGACTTTCAGTACCGCGCCGTCGAAGCCGTCGTCGGCGACGACGAGGTTCGAACCGCCGCCGAGCAGCAGGACCGGCTCGCCCGCTTCGTCGGCCTCGCGGACCGCCTCGACCAGGGCCTGCACGGTCTTCGCCTCGGCATAACGCCGCGCCGGACCGCCGAGCCGCAGGGTGGTGTGGTCGGCGAGGGCGGCGTGCTGGGTGGGAGTTTCGGCAGTGCTCACGCCCGTGAACGGTACTGTCTGGCGCCATGGCCTCCCGTATCGAGCACCGCTCAACGTTCTCCGCCGACGTCGCGACCACGTTCGACGCGGTCGCAAGCGAGGCGGCGCTGCGGGCAAGGCTGGAGCAGATCGGCGGCGACGACGCGGAGCTGCTGGAGTTCGTCCCGGCAGACGACGGCGTGCGCTACAAGCTGCGTCAGGGCATCAGCTCGGACAAGCTCCCCTCGGCCGTGCGGACGCTGCACCGGGGCGATCTGGTCGTCGAGCGCGAGCAGACCTGGAAGACCGCCGGAGCCGGCTACACCGGCACCGCGACGGCGTCGGTCTCGGGCGTGCCGGGCGAGATCACCGCGAAGACGTCGCTGACCGGCGAAGGCGAGCAGGCGACGCTGGTCAACAGCGGCGAGGTCAAGGTGCGGATCCCGTTCGTCGGCGGGAAGCTGGAAGGCGTGATCGCCGAACAGGTCACCAAACTGCTGGAACGCGAGGCCGAATTCGTCGCGAAGTGGCTGGCCGGGCGCTGAAGCCGGTCGGGGCACCGACACGAGGCACGACCAACCCCAACCGGCTCCGCCGCGTGGACCGGTGGCTCGCGAGCGACCCCGGGGTGACGCGGCTGCTGCGCCGCGCGGACGAACCGCTCGTCGTGGACCTCGGCTACGGCGCCTCACCGGTGACCACGGTCGAGATGGCGCGGTGGCTGCGCACGGTCCGGCGCGACGTCCGGGTGCTGGGCCTGGAGCTGGACGCCGAACGGGTCGCCGTCGCGCAAACCGCCGTCGACCGGCCGTGGCTGGACTTCCGGCGCGGCGGCTTCGAGCTCGCCGGGACGCGGCCGGTGCTGGTACGCGCGTTCAACGTGCTGCGGCAGTACGACGAAGCCGAGGTCCCGGGCGCCTGGTCGCTGATGCTGGACGCGATGACGCCGGGCGGACTGCTCGTCGAAGGCACCTGCGACGAGATCGGACGGCTGAGCAGCTGGGTCGCGGTCGGCTCCGACGGGCCACGCACCCTGACCCTTTCCGTCCACCTCGCCAGCCTGGAACGTCCGTCCACAGTGGCCGAACGACTGCCCAAGATCCTCATCCATCGCAACGTCCCCGGCGAACGCGTCCACGAACTACTGTCCACTCTGGACATTTGCTGGGCGACGGCTGCGCCGCACCAGAACTTCGGCGTCCGTGCCCGCTGGGCGCACGCCGTGCACCTGCTCACCGCCCGGGGCTGGCCGGTGCTGAACAGGCCGTCGCGGTGGCGGCTTGGTGAACTCACCGTGCCGTGGTCGTCGGTGGCCCCGGACTAGGAATTCATCGGTCGAACCCCGCTCCGTCACCCCAAAGCGACCTGCGGTGATCACGATGGAACCGTGGAACTGCTGGAGTACGTCACCGGGCTGCTCGAGGGCACGCTCGGATCGCCCTGGTTGTGGGTGATCGTGTTCCTCGTGTCCGGGTTGGACGCGCTCCTGCCGTTCATGCCGAGCGAGACCACGGTCATCACCGTCGCCGTCCTGATCGGCACGGACTTCCCCCAGCTGGCGCTACTCGCGCTGGTCGCCGCGCTCGGCGCCTGGCTGGGCGACTGTCTCGGCTACACCCTCGGCGCGGCCGCGGGACCGCGAGCGCTCGCCCGCCTGCAACGCGGACCGGACGGGATCCGGCGCTACGAATGGGCGAAGATCCAGGTGCGGCGCAACGCCGTCCTGCTGATCCTCGCCGCCCGCTACCTGCCCGGCGGCCGTGTCGCGAGCGGGCTCGCCAACGGCAGCCTCGGGTACCCGCCGGGCAAGTTCGTCCCGCTCGACGCCCTCGGCGCGAGCATCTGGGCGGTGTACAGCGTCCTCATCGGTCTCGTCGGCGGAGCGGCCTTCGCGGACGAGCCGGAGAAGGGCCTTCTGCTCTCCTTCGCGCTCGGCCTGCTGCTGGTCGCGGCGATCGAGATCGGGCGGCGGGTCCGCGTGCGCATCCTGACCCGGCGCCGCGCGGCGGCCGGGACCAGCGACAATGGTGTGTGTGTCGAACCCTGAACGTCGCTATGTGATCTCCTTCGGCTGCCCCGACCGCACGGGCATCATCGCCCGGATCTCGGGTTTCCTCGCCGAACACGGCGGTTGGATCGTCGAAGCGGCGTACCACACGGACCCGGACACCGGCTGGTTCTTCACCCGCCAGGTCGTCCGCGCCGACTCGCTCCCGTTCGACGCCACCGAACTCCGCACCCGCTTCGCCGAGGTCGCGACGTCGCTTTCGGCCGAGTCCAGCTGGCAGGTCAGCGACACCGGCGAGCGCCGCCGCGTGGTGATCCTCGTCTCCAAGGCCGGGCACTGCCTCTACGACCTCCTCGGCCGGGTCGCTTCCGGGGAACTGGACGTCGACGTCGCCGCCGTCATCGGCAACCACGCGTCACTGGGTGACATCACCCGCGCACACGGCATCCCGTTCCACCACGTCCCGTTCCCCGCCGGCGACGCGGAGGCCAAGGCGTCCGCCTTCGCCGAGGTGCGGAAACTGGTCGCCGAACACAACCCGCACGCCGTCGTCCTCGCCCGGTTCATGCAGGTCCTGCCCGCGGAACTGTGCGAGGCGTGGGCCGGGCGGGCGCTCAACATCCACCACAGCTTCCTGCCGTCGTTCGTCGGCGCGCGGCCGTACCACCAGGCCCACGCGCGCGGGGTGAAACTCATCGGCGCGACCTGCCACTACGTCACCGCCGACCTCGACGCGGGCCCGATCGTCGACCAGGACGTCATCCGCGTCGACCACGGCGACTCGGTCGAGGACATGGTCCGCAAGGGCCGCGACATCGAGAAGGTGACACTGGCGCGCGGGCTGCGGTGGCATCTCGAGGGCCGCGTGCTGGTGCACGGGAACCGGACTGTCGTCTTCTGATGGTTCACTAAGGTCATGGGGACCTCAGAGATCAAAGTGATCGAGACGCGCGAAGCGCTCCGTGAACACCTCGGCCACCCGGCCGAGCGCACCAAGGGGAAGATCATCCCCTTCCTCGACCAGCACGCGCGAACGCTGATCGAACACTCGCCGTTCTACCTGCTGGCGACGGCGTCGGCCGACGGGACCTGTGACGTCTCCCCGCGCGGCGACCCGGCCGGTTCCGTGAAGGTGCTCGACGACAAGACGCTGGTGCTGGCGGACCGGCCTGGCAACAAGCTGCTCGACAGCCAGACCAACATCCTCGAAAATCCGCACGCCGGGCTGCTGTTCTTGATCCCGGGGATGAACGAAACGCTGCGGATCAACGGCGGCGCGAAACTGGTCGCGGACGCGCCGTTCTTCGACGACCTCGTGGTCAAGGGGAAACGGCCCGCGCTGGCGATCCTGGTCGAGGTCGAAGAGCTCTACATACACTGCGCCAAGGCTTTCCTGCGGTCCTCGCTGTGGAAGCCGGAAACCTGGCCGGAGCGGTCCAGCCTGCCGACCGCCGGCCAGATCTTCCGGGACCAGATGAAGCTGGACATGACCGCGGAGGCGCTGGACGCCGCGCTGACCGAAGGCGCCCTCACGACGCAGTACTGAGCCTCCGCGCGTGCAATGAAGGGGCCTTTCATAGCAAATTTTGCTATGAAAGGCCCCTTCATTGCACGTGAGGGCGGGTCAGACGCGGACCAGCATCTTGCCGGTGTTCGCCCCGCCCAGCAGGTCCAGGAACGCCTGCGGCGCGTTGCGGATACCGTCCACAATGGTCTCCGAGTACTTGAGCCCACCGGAGGCGACCAGCGGCGCGACCTCCTTCACGAACTGCGGCTGCAGCGCGAAGTGATCGCCGACCAGCATGCCGCGCATGGTGAACCGCTTCGCGATGATCGACGCGAGATTGCGCGGCGCGGCGGCCGGTTCGGTGTTGTTGTAGACCGAGATCATCCCGCAGATCGCCATCCGGCCGTGCAGGTTGATCGAGTCGATGGCCGCTTCGAGGTGCTCGCCGCCGACGTTGTCGAAGTACACGTCGATGCCTTCGGGCGCCGCCGCGCGCAGCTGCTCGGCGACCGGGGCGTCCTTGTAGTTGAACGCCGCGTCGAAGCCCAGTTCGTCGGTCAGCCACTTGACCTTCTCGTCGGTGCCCGCGCTGCCGATGACCCGCTTCGCGCCCTTCAGCTTCGCCAGCTGGCCGACGACGGAACCGACCGCGCCCGCCGCGCCGGACACGAAGACGGTGTCGCCCTCCTTGAACTCCGCGACCTCGAGCAGTCCGGCGTACGCGGTGAGCCCGGTCATGCCGAGCACGCCGAGGTACGCGCTGACCGGCGCGGCCTCGGGGTCGACCTTCACCGCGTGCTTCGCGGCGACGACGGCGTGGGAGCGCCAGCCGAGGCCGTGCAGCACGATGTCGCCCGGCTTGAAATCGTCCACGGTGGACTCGAGCACTTCACCGACGGCGCCGCCGTGCATGACCTTGCCGACCTCGTACGGCTCGGCGTAGGACTTCGCGCTGCTCATCCGGCCGCGCATGTACGGATCCACGCTCAGCACCTGGTTGCGGACCAGGATCTGCCCCTCGCCCGGGGTCGGGATCTCGACGTCGGCGATCTCGAAGTTCTCGAGCGTCGGGACACCGTGCGGACGGGAAGCGAGCCGGATCTCGGTTGCGTTCACGGGGTAACTCCAAGTCTGTTGCGAACCTCAAGCGGGGCGATCGCCCCGTATTCACGACGGGTACAACGAGCTAACCGGGGCGACCATTCCGATTGTGGCGAGCGCTACACGACCTCGGCGAGTTTGCCGAGCACGCCCTCGTAGATCCGCTTGAGCCCGCCGGGCGCGAAGGTCTTCTCGAAGAAGCCGCCGATGCCGCCCGCGCCGTCCCAGGTCGTCTCGATGCGGACGAGACTGCCCTCCGGCACCTCGCGAACGGTCCACGTGGTGACCATGCTGGAGTTCGCGTCGGTCTCGACGAGAGTGCCTTCGGACGGCTCGGTCACCGTCGCGGCGACGTCACGCACACGCTTCGACGTCGCCTGAAGCTTCCAGCTCGCCTTCGTGCCCGCGCCGACGCCGCCTTCGGTGACCTCGTAGTCGCGGTAGTGCTCCGTCAGCAGCTTCGGCCGGGTTTCGGTGTAGTCCGCGACGAGCGCCCTGACCTTGTCCGCCGGCGCCTCGATGGTGCGCTCCGCGATGGCCGTGACCTTTCCCATCCCACTCCCTTTCACCCGTGTTGCAACGACAGCGTCCACGATTGCACCGCTGTCCGCGGCCGGAGCGGGCGCCCCCTGCCCCGAACGCCATGAAAGGTCCTTTCCTTGCAAATTTTGCGAGGAAAGGACCTTTCATGGCACTCGCGAGGAAGAGCCTCAGATGAGGGACTTCTCCTTCAGCCACTCCTTCGCGACGTCGCCCGGCTTCTCGCCGTCCGCGTCGACGCGCTTGTTCAGCTCACGCAACTGCTCGGTGTCGAGGGCCTTGCTCACGGCGTTGACGGCGGCCGCGAAGTCGGCGCCGCGCTCGTCGAGGACCTTCTGCTTCACCGCGGGTACGACGTTCTCGGTCGGCACGATGGCGAGGTCGTCCTCCAGCGCCACGAACTGCGGGTCGCCGACGAGCGGGCTCACCGAGTCGACCGGGATGACGGTGACCTTCCCGGATCGCAGCTGCTCGACGCGCGGGCCCGCTTCCTGCACCGTCTGGAAGGTGGCTTTCAGCTTGTAGACGTCGGTGAAACCCTTGAAGCAGGGGAGCCGCTCCGCGCACTCGGGCGCACCGGCGACGACGACGTTGTCGATCTTGGCCAGATCGCTGATCTTCGCCAGCCCCTTCTCCTTGGCGAGATCGGCCTTCACGATGTAGGTGTTCTTGTTCTCCGCCGGTGACTGCTCCAGCAGGGCGATGCCGTCGGGCTCGAACAACTTCTTGAGCTGCTCGTGTTCGCCCTTCGCGTCCTTCGCGGCTTCTTTGCCGAATCCGGTGCTGATGGCGGCACCCTGGTACTCCGGGACGAACTGGAGCTCACCGGATTTCAGCGCCGGGTAGATCAGCTCGCGCGAAGCGAGGTTCAGCTTGCGGGTGATCGGATAGCCCTTGGCCTCCAGCGCGTTCGCGTACAGCTCGGCGAGGATCACGCTGTCGGTGAAGTTGAAGGAGGCGACCACGATCGGCGCCCCGCCCTTGCTCTGCGCGGCCGGGGCCGCCGCGTCGTCGCCACCCCCACAGGCGGTCATACCGAGGACGGCGGCGGCGAGCACCGCGCCCACTCGAACATTCCGTGTCCAGCGCACGTGCACACTCCTATGACTCGTTCAGAGGAATGGACAGTATCTCCGGGTCACGACAGAATCCACGTTTTGAGAGTTGCGCCCCGTCCGCTCCCAGAGAACGGAATTCGGCGCCCCGATCGGGGTAAGGTCGGCCGGTGCGAGCATCCTCCGTGTTCCCCGTTCCCGCCCAGGGCGGGCGGCCGCTCTTCGAGTGGCGGTGGGTGGACCGCCATCTCGACGAGATCTTCGAACGGCTCGGCGAGCACATCACGTTGACCGCGGCGGCGCTCGCCATCGGGCTGGTGGTGTCGATCGGTGTTTCCGTGGTTTCGCTGCGTCGCCGGTGGTTCTACGTCTTCGCGCTGAGCGTGGCTGGTTCGTTGTACGTCATCCCGAGTCTCGGCGCCTTCGCGGTACTGGTGCCCTTCACCGGCCTGACGTCCTTCGCGACCGCGGTCATCCCTTTGGCGACGTACACGTTGCTGATCCTCATCCGCAACATCGTCACCGGCGTCGAACAAGTGCCCAAGGAAGTCCGGGAAGCCGCCATAGGCATGGGTTTCACGCGTTCGCGGTTGCTGTGGCAGGTCGAACTACCGCTCGCGCTGCCGGTGGTGATCGCGGGGCTGCGGGTCGCGGCGGTGACCACGATCGGGCTGGTGACGGTGACTTCCATGCTCGGCAAGGGCGGCCTCGGGTACTTCATCCGTAACGGGATCCAGACCGCGACACCGAATCCGACGTCGATCATCGTCGGCGTCGGGCTTTCCGTGGTACTGGCCGTGGTGGCGGATCTGCTGCTGTGGCTCGGTGGGCGCGCGCTCGCGCCGTGGTCGCGGAAGGCGGCGCGATGAGCATCATCGACCAGGCCATCGAGTGGCTGGGCGAACCAGATCGCTGGAGCTGGACCGAACCGGCGGGGGTGCCGTACCGGACGGTCGAGCATCTCCAGTTCTCCTTGGTGGCGCTGGCGATCTCGGCGGTGTTGACGATCCCGCCCGCGTTGTGGCTGGCGCACTACCGCCGCGCTCAGTTCCTCGCGACGAGCGCGGTGAACATCGGCCGCGCGATTCCCAGCTTCGGGCTGGTGATCCTGTTCTGGTTCCTGGCTTCCCGGCTGGAGGTCGACACGACGTTCTGGCCGCTGATGCTCGCGCTGGTGGCCTTGGCGCTGCCGCCGTTGTTCACGAACACCTACGCGGGCGTCCTGCAGCTGGAGCAGGAAACCGTCGACGCGGCGCGCGGAACCGGTTACCGCGAGTGGCAGATCATGCTGCGCCTGGAGTTGCCGCTCGCGTCACCGGTCATCCTCGCGGGTGCCCGCGTCGCGTTCCTGCAACTGGTGGCGACCGTCGCGATCGGCGCGATCGTCAACGACGGCGGCGGGCTCGGACGGTACATTGTGGACGGTTTCGCGCTCGGCGATCCGGGCCACGGCGAGATCCTGGCGGGCGGCATCGCGGTCGTCATCCTGGCTTTGGTGTGCGAGGGCGTTTTCGCGCTCGTCACTCGCTGGGTGACTCCGCGCGGGCTGACGCTCCAGTCCCGCGCGGATGCCCGGACCTAGTCCAAGGTCGTCAGGTCGTTGAAGTACGAGTCCCGCAGCACGGCGACCAACGCGGTCACCTCGGGCCCCAGCGGCCGATCCGCCACGACCGGTGGAACCAGCCCGCTCAGCCACTCGTAAGCGACACGAAGCCAGGGCGAACCATCCCCGGATGCCAGGAATCGCGCCTGCGAACCCGTGATCAGTTCGCAGGCCGTGATGGCGAACATCCGCGCACAAGCGTCACGCAGCTGATTCCCCGCCGCCCAGGCGAACGCCTGCACGTCCTCCTGCCCACCGGAGGTGTCGACGGAACCCAACGTCGCGGGCGTGGCCAGCCGCCGTAGCGCGTGCAGTTCCCCCACCGCACGTTTGTGCAACGGCACCAACCCCGCCTGCGGCCCCGGCTCCACCGCGAGTTGCGCGGACAGGCCGCTGAACCGCTCGTCGAGCAACCGGTGCGTCCGCTGCACGCTCACTTCACCGAGATGCACGAGCGCCGCCGTCACCGCGTCCATTCGCAGCCCGAGTTCGACGGCGTGGAATCCCGTCGTGGACACGAATTCGCCGTCGAGGAAGGACGGCGAGTCGGTCGGCGTCGAACGCCGCAGGACGGCACCCAGCTCGTCGTTCACCCGCGTCAGGTGGGCGATCGCCCGCGGCGCGACGCGCACGGAGATCGGCGCCTGGACGACTTCCGGACGCACGGTGGAACCGTCGAGCAAACCACCGATCTCGTACAGCACCGACTCCAGCACGCGGTCGTCTCCCGCCAGCGCGGGGCGATAGATCGCTTGCGGCGCACCGAGGACGTCGATCGCGATCGCGGCGGCCAGCGTCTGGAAGTCCACCACCTGCCGGACTTCGGTCAGCGCGAACGCCGCGAGAGTCTCGGCCAATGGCGAGCCCTGGATGAGGGTCGCGCCCTCCTTGAGACCCGGCTCGTACGGCTCCGCCAGCACCTCCGACGCGGGCGTCTCGACGCCGTCCACCAGCACGGTTCCGACGCCGAGAAAAGTCTGGAAGGCATGCGCCAGCGGGATGATCTCACCGGCGCTGCCCAGGCCCGTCCTCGGCACGGCGGGCGTGAACCCCTCGTTCAGCCGGTCGACGAGGAACGTCACCAGCTCCGGGCTCGCGCCGGCCTCGGGCGCGAGCAGATCCCGCAGGCGCACCAGCAAAAGCCACCGCACTTCGGCGGCCGAGAGCCACGGCGGACCGCCGACGGCCCGGCCGATCAGCAGATTCCGCTGGTGTGCGCTCGATGCGGGCGAAGCGACTCCCGCGAGCCGCCCCATCCCGGTGTTCACGCCGTAGACAGGGCGGTCGGACAGCGCGGCGAGGACGCGGGCGCGGTTCTCGCCGAGGCCGACGAGCAACGCGGCGTCGATCTCGAGGAATTCGGCCTCGAACGCCGAAGCCAGCGAGAAGTCCTTAGTGGACAGTCTCACTCGACGGGACGCGCGAGACCGTCGATCACTTCGGCACCGGGCAGGGACGCGAGGGTCGAGCCCGAGATCAGCAGCTTGCCGCCGCGGACGCCGCTGCCGATGACCAGTTCGGGTTCGTCCGCGACGCGCTGGTCGATCAGGATCGGCCAGCCCTCCGGCAGGCCGACCGGCGTGATGCCGCCGTACTCCATGCCGGTGAGCGAGACGGCCTCGTCCATCGGGGCAAAGGAGGCCTTGCGGACGTCGAGGCGGCGCTTGATGACGCCGTTCACGTCGGCGCGGGTGGTCGCGAGGATCATCGCGGCGGCGAACCGGACCTCGCCGGCGCGTTTGCCGGCGACGACGACACAGTTCGCGGACGCGGAGAGCGGTGAGCCGTACGCCTCGCAGAAGGCGGCGGTGTCGGCCAGGTCCGCGTCGATCTCGACGACGCCGACGGCGTCCGGATCGGGAAGGGCGGCGAGCGCCTTGGCGACGGGCTCGGCGAGCAGGTCCGTGCGGGAGAGGGCGGGGACGACGGTGAGGGTTCCGGCGATGGTCCAGTCAGTCACACCGCCACCCTAATCACCAGTTGCGGCCGCCGCGCTGGACCTCGATGAGCTTGGGGCGGACGTCCACGAGGTAGACCAGGACCGCGACCAGCGCGGGCAGCCACAGGATCATGCCGCCGCCGTAGAACTCGAAGAAGGTCAGCACCACGGTGGCCCCGCCGGTGATGAGCATCCAGATGGGTTTGGTCTTGCGATCGGCGGCGGAATACGCGTCCGCGCGCTGCAGCAGCGCATGCACGAAAGCGAACAGCCCCGTCAGTGCGCCGCCCCAATGAATGGCGATGAGGATCCAGGTGGCAACGAACACGAAGTCAGCTTACGTCAAACCGGGCGAATGACCCGGGCCCCTGGCACCGAAGGCGGTGCCAGGGGCCCGGGAGTCCACGCGGATCTTTACTTCTCGGTGGTCTTCGGCGCGGTGGCCGGCTTCTTGGCGACCGGGCTGCTGGTGGTGCGACGCGCGGGGGCCGTGGTCTTCGGCGCGGTCTTGTTGGCGACCTTGCGCGAAGCCGAGCGAGTCTCGTGCGCGAGGTCGTCGCCGATCTCCTCGACCTCGTCGGCGATCTCGCCGGCGACCTCGGTCACCTTGCGGGCGGTCTTCTCGCCCGCCGAGCGGGTGCCCTTGGTGACCTTGCCGAGCACGGTGTCGATGCGCTCACGGGCATCGCTGGTGGCGTCCTCGACGCGGTCCTGCGCGGTGCTCAGCGCGTCCTCGAGCTGCTCGATGGCCTTCTTGACCTGCGGCTGCGCGGCGATCTTGTCCCACGCCTGCTCGCCGGACTCGGCCAGCTTGTTGTACAGCTTCAGCGCGGCCTCGGTGTACTCGTCGATGACCTTGCGCAGCTCGGCCGGGTCCAGCTTCTCGCGGAGGCCCTCGACGTCGTGCGGCAGCTCTTCGATGTTCTTGCGGGCGCTCTCGCTGCCCTCGACGACGCGCTCCTTGGCCTTCGACACGGCGTCGACGACGGCCTGGCCTGCCAGGTTGCCGGCGCCGAGGGCGGCCAGCAGCGGGGTGCGGACCTGGTCGAGGGCGGTGTGCTTGCGGTCGGTCTTGTTCTTCGTGGCCGTGGTCATGCTGACTCCTTGGATTCGGTGGCTGGTTCTGGGGTTGTCGCCACCGGTTCTGGCTTCGCGGCGGCGTTCTCGCGGCGGAACGATTCGTAGACGTCGAGCAGGACCTGCTTCTGCCGTTCGGTCAGCTCGAGGTCGGCGCGGATCGCGTCGCCGACCGGGCCGCCCGTGGGCAGATCGAGGATTCCCGCTTGCACGTAGAGCGCCTCGGCCGAGATTCGCAGGCCTTTGGCGATCTGCTGCAGGATCTCCGCGCTGGGTTTGCGGACCCCGCGCTCGATCTGGCTCAGGTACGGATTGGACACGCCGGCGAGTTTCGACAGCTGCCGCAAGGAGATCTTCGCGTTGCTGCGCTGCTGGCGGATGTACTCGCCGATGTCGGAAGCGATGTCCGCGACCTTCTCCATCGGCCCGCCCGATGCGGGCTGGTCCCGGTTGGTGTCTGACATCGGTCACCTCCTCGCGACGTGTTCAACGCTACGCCCGAGTGCTAGCTATTGCAAGCACTCTGCTTGCAACCATCGGGTGTGTTGGTGCTCACCCCGCTACCGTGGAGGGATGTCGAACGCGACGCGGCTGCGGCGGCGCCTCGTCGAGCATCTGCTCGCCGAGGGCGTGCTGCACGACGCGCACTGGATGTCCGCGTTCCGCTCCGTGCCGAGACACGTCTTCCTGCCGCGGATCTTCGTCCCGGCGTCGAACGGCTGGGCCGCGATGGAGCACGGCGACGAAGGGTGGCTGCGCCGCGTCTACTCCCCCGACGTGCTGGTCGTCCAGCTCGACGACGACTCCGGGCTCTGGGAACGGGCGCGCTATCTCGGCGCGCAACCGGGAACGCCGACCAGTTCGTCCAGCCAGCCGTCGATCATGGCGATCATGCTCGAAGAGCTCCGGGTCGCCGACGGGCACCGCGTCCTCGAGATCGGCACGGGCACCGGATACAACGCCGCCCTGCTGTGCCATCGGCTCGGTTCCGGACTGGTGTACACAGTGGACATCGACCCGGAGCTGGTCGACGCCGCGCGTAAGCGGCTCTCGGAGATCGGGTTCGCGCCCTCGTGCGTGGCGGCCGACGGCGCCGAGGGTTTCCCGGCGGGCGTGCTCTACGACCGGGTGCTGTGCACGTGCTCGGTGTCGTCGATCCCGCCCGCGTGGCTGGAACAGACCATGCCCGGTGGACTGATCGTCACCACGCTGAACCGGCCGATCGGCGGCGGGCTCGTCCGGATCGTCGCCGGTGAAGGCGCGACGGGACAAGGGCGGGTGCTCGCCCGCGACGGCCGCTTCATGCCGCTGCGCGCGCACCGCTTCAAGCCGTCGAAGGCGCTCGAAGGCGACGTCGCTTGGCGGCCGACGCGGCTGCCGATGGGAGCGATCACCGAGGTCCGCAGCCGCTTCGAGTTCTTCGCCGGGCTCCAGCTTCCGGGCGTGACGGCCGCACGAGAAGGCCAGAGCACCACCCTGATTCACCCGGACGGCTCATGGCTGCGACATCGGCAGAAGGGCAGCGAGTTCGAAGTGGCCGAAGGCGGCCCGCGACGGCTGTGGGAGATCGTCGAGAGCGCGTACGAGGAGTGGCGCGATCTCGGCGAGCCTGGGCGGGACCGGTTCGGGCTCAGCCTCGACGGCGAAGACCAGGTGATCTGGCTGGATTCACCCGATGGCCGCAGCTGGCCGTTGCGCCCCTGAAAGCAGGCCACGCACCCACTTCTCGACGTGGTCGACGGCGTCGTCCACCGGAAGGCTGGTGGTGTCGAACAGTTCGACCGGCGGATCCATCGAGGGCGCTTCCGCTTGCAGCCACTCGTTGAATTCCAGCATCTCCTCGACCCGCTCCTCGTCCCACTCGCGCCAGGCGGGCCGCGCGAGCAAACGCTTGCGCAGCGCGTCGGGCTCGCTGACGAGCGCCAGGTAGTGGATGTCGGAGAAGAAGACGCGCTCGGGCAGCCGCTCGAATTCGGGCGGCGCGACGGTGCCGCAGAGCACGACCGGCCTGCCGTTCTGGTGCAGCATCGCCGCCATCCGCAACCAGGTCGAGCGGAACGCGGGATGGCCGGGGACGTCGTCGCGCAGCGCTCCCGTCCACAGCACGTCCTGCTCGACCACGAGCGCGAGATCGCCGAGCCGTTCCGCCAGCCGCGGCCCGACCGTCGACTTGCCTGCTCCACTCGGCCCGGTCAGCGCGAAGAGCGGAAGCCGCCGGAACGGCCACCGGTGCGCGCACACCGCGCACACCAGCAGCCCGCTCTCGACTTGTGGCCGTTCGGCGCGATCACCGCAGGCCGGGCAGATCTTGAGATCGAGGACCACGGTCAGTCGAAGAGACCCTCGAGGAAGCCGCCCTTACGACGCTTGTGGCCGTAGCCGTGCGGCGAATCCGCGTAGCCCCCGCGGTGTCCCTTGGGCGAGTCCGCGTACCCGCCGCGGTACCCCTTCGGCGAGTCGGCGTACCCGCCCCGGTGCGGGCGCGGGGAGTCCGGACGGCCGTAGTGCGGCGCGGGCGCGTGGCCACCTCCCTGATACGGCGGAGGGGGCTGGTGCCCGCCGTAGTACGAGTTCTCGGCACCGGCGATGGCCTCCAGCTCGCCCCTGTCCAGGAAGATGCCGCGGCATCCCTGGCACTGGTCGATGTGGACACCGTTCTTGTCGACGGTCTTCATGGCGTTCTGGCACTTCGGACAAATCACGTATCAGAGATTACGCATTTTTCGCGTCCGAGGTCAGCAGGCGCACAGACAAAACGGGTGTCCGGCCGGATCCGCGTACACCCGGAAGGTCTCCGGGGCGTCGTCGAGCAGCTTCGCGCCGATCTTCAGCGCGCGCTCGTGCGCGGCTTCCATGTCCGTGACGTCGAGGTCGAGGTGCGCCTGCTGCGGGTTCTCCGCGGACGGCCACTCCGGCGGCCGGTAGTCCGGCACGCGCTGGAACGAGAGCCGCGCGCCGCCTTCCGGATTCCGGAGAGTCACCCAATGGCCGTCTTCGGCGACTTCGGCGGGCTTCCAGCCGAGCAGCTCGCGGTAGAACTCCGCCAGCGCGACCGGATCAGGGCAGTCGAGGGCCACCGCGCCGAAGGTCGGTACCGCACCCATGGTTCAGCCTCCTGAATGATCGAGTAACCAGCGAACTGAGTATGCGGGTTATCGGAGCCGATGACAACAGGTGCCGCCCGTACACTGGGCGAGGTGAACACCGACGCGTCCCTGGTGGTCGAGTTTCTGAACACGGTGAACGTCGAACGCGGCACCGACCTCCTGGACGATCTGGAGTCCTGGCAACGCTGGGCCAGGGATCACCGGCTGCGAGCGGATACCCCCGCGGCCGCGCGCGAAACCCGGGACGCGCTGCGCGCCGCCATCGGCGACCCGAGACTGCCCCGGCTCAGCCTGCGCGCACCGGCGGAGATCATCCTCGGCCAGGAAGGCCCGCTCCTGGCCGCGGAAACGGTCACCGAGGCCGCGCTGGCGGCGTCGACCCGGCTGACCGTGCTCGGCGACTGGATCCGGCTCAAGATCTGCCCGGCGGACGACTGCCTGTGGGCGTTCTACGACGAATCGCGCAACCGGTCCAGGACGTGGTGCTCGATGCGGGCCTGCGGGAACCGGGAGAAGGCGCGGGCCTGGCGGGCACGGACCGCGGACGTCTCGACCTGAGGCCCCTGACCCGCAAGTAGTCACCTACTTGCGGGCGTGAGCCGCGCGTAACTCGCGTGCTTGAGGCCGTAACTCGCGTGATCGGAGGCGTAACTCGCGTGATCCGACGAGTTACGCCTCTGATCACGCGAGTTACGGCTCCAAGCACGCGAGTTACGGGCTGCCGACCGGAGCTCGCGTGTCGCCGCGCATCCCGCGACCACAACTTCTGGTGTCACCCACCCCCGAGTTACCCCCAGGGGTTGTGCACACCGTTAGGCCAAAAACGTGAAAAGCTGTGGATAACCCTGGGGATGACTCCACTTCCTGTGGACAACTCGCGGTAAGGGTTCCGGAGTGTGGTATACGCGCCGCCGCTCAGAAGAGCAGCTGCGCGACCGCGTAGATGACGAGTCCGGCGAGCGCGCCGACCACCGTGCCGTTGATCCGGATGAACTGAAGATCCCGGCCGACCTGGAGCTCGATCTTGCGCGAGGTCTCCTCGGCGTCCCAGCGCTCCACGGTGTCGGTGATGATCGTGGTGATCTCCTGGGAGTAGTGGGTGACCAGGTAGGCCGCCGCACCCTCCACCCAGGTGTCCACTTTGGACCGGATGTGGTCGTCGGAGACGAGCCGCCCGCCGAGGGCCTCGAGACCGGTGCGCACCCGGCGCCGCAGCTCGCTCGACGGATCTTCGGCGGCGTTGAGCAGCATCTCCTTCGCCGTCGCCCACGCCGAGCCGATCAGCTTCTGCACCTCGTCATGCCCCAGCATCTGGGATTTGACCTGTTCGGCGCGCGCCATCACCTCGGGGTTGGTCTGCAGGTCGAGGGCGAATTCGCCGAGGAACTTGTCCAGCGCCAGCCGCATGGGGTGGTTGACGTCGGTCTTCACCGCCCAGACGAAGGACAGCACCTCGCCGTAGACCTTGTCCGCGAGCATCTCGTCGACGAACTTCGGCGACCAGCTCGGTGCCCGGTCCGAGACCACGCGCAGCATCGTCGAGTGGTTGTCCCGCACCCACTCGTAGCCGCGGTCGCACATCAGGTCCACCAGCTTGTGGTGCGCCCCGTCGGCGAACACGCCGGCCAGGATCTTGCCGAGCGGCGGGCCCCACGGCTTGTCCACGATCCGCTTGACCACGGCCTGTTCCATGATCGCCTGGACGTCTTCGTCGCGGAGCACCTTGACCGCGGCCCGAACGACGGTGGCCAGTTCGGACGTCACCCGCTCCGCGTTGGCGGGCTGCGAAAGCCAGCCGCCGAGCCGCTTCGAGACCTCGACCCGGCTCAGCTTCTCGCGGATCACGGACTCGGACAGGAAGTTCGAACCGACGAAGTCACCGAGGCTGCTGCCCAGCGCGTCCTTCTTGTTCGGGATGATCGCGGTGTGCGGGATCTTGATCCGCAGCGGATGCCGGAACAGCGCCGTCACCGCGAACCAGTCGGCGAGCGCGCCGACCATCCCGGCTTCGGCGGCCGCGCGGACGTAGCCGACCCAGCCCGGCCAGCCCGCGGCCTCGGCCCAGCTGGTCAGCAGGAAGATCACCGTCGCGCCGAGCAGGAACGACAGCGCGACCATCTTCATCTTGCGCAGGCCGCGCGCCTTTTCCTCCTCAGCGGCGGTTCCACCGGGCGGATCGGCTGGGGTCACCTTGGCGGGCGTCAGTTGCTCCACACCGCCATTGTCCGTGAGGATGGCTGATCGTGCGCGAACCTGTCCTCGTACCCCGCCTCCAGCCCTTCACCTCGACCATCTTCGCGGAGATGACGGCACTGGCCGTCCGCCATGAAGCCGTCAACCTCGGCCAGGGTTTTCCCGACACCGACGGGCCGGCCGGAATGCTCGAAGCCGCCAAGAACGCGCTGTTCGGCGGCGCGAACCAGTATCCGCCGGGTCCGGGCCGTCCCGAGCTGCGCGCGGCGATCGCGCGGCACCGGCTGCGGTACGGCACCGCGTACGACCCCGACACGGAGATCCTGGTCACCGCCGGCGCCACCGAGGCCATCGCGGCGTCGTTGATCGCGCTGACCCAGGCGGGTGACGAGGTCATCGTCATCGAGCCGTACTACGACTCGTACGCGGCCGCGGTCGCCATGGCGGGCGCGGAGCGGCGTGTCGTCGGCCTGGTGGAACGCGACGGGCGGTTCGCGCTGGACGTCGAGGGCCTGCGCGCCGCGGTCACCGACCGGACCAGGGCGATCCTGATCAACTCACCGCACAATCCGACCGGCACGGTGTTCACGCGCGCCGAACTGGAAGCCGTCGCCGCGCTCTGCGTGACACACGACCTGATCGCGATCACCGACGAGGTGTACGAGCACCTGGTCTTCGACGACGCCGAGCACCTGCCGCTGGCGACCCTGCCCGGCATGCGCGAACGGACCGTCTCGATCTCCAGCGCGGGCAAGACGTTCAACTGCACCGGCTGGAAGATCGGCTGGGTCTGCGCGAGCCCCGAACTGGTCGCGGCCGTGAAAGCGGCGAAGCAGTTCATCACCTTCGTCTCGGGCGGCCCGCTCCAGCCGGCCGTGGCCCACGCGCTGGACCACGAACTGCCGTGGGCCGAAGAGCTGCGCACGAGCCTCCAGGACAAACGGGACCGGCTCGCGGCGGGCCTCGCGGACGCGGGGTTCGCGGTCCGGCCGACCGCCGGGACGTATTTCGTCTGCGTCGACGTCCGCCCGCTCGGTTTCGAAGACGCCGCCGAACTGGCCTGGGAGCTCCCCGAACGGGTGGGCGTGGCGGCCGTGCCCGTAAAGGTGTTCACCGATCACCCGGAAGAGTGGAAACACCTGCTGCGTTTCGCGTTCTGCAAACGCAACGAGGTCATCGACGAAGCGGTCACCCGTTTGCGCAAACTCCGGTGACTCGTCCGATGTTCACGCCCAGCCGCCTTTTGCGAGCATCCGTCTGAGCCGGTCGAGACACCGTCTTCGCACCCTGCCCACACTGGCCGGACTGATGCCCAGTTCCCCGGCGATCTGGGCGTAGGACAGCTCCGGCCGGTGTGCGAGCAGGCGGATCAGCCGTCGATGCGAGTCCGGCAGACGATCGACCGCCATCCAGAGCGCGCGGTCGCGTTCCGCCCGGATGACCTCGGACTCCGGGGTCGTCTCCGCATCGGGGAGCGGACGCGGTATTTCGCGCCTGTTCCTGGTGATCATCCGGAGCGCACGGCGTCGCGCGGTGGTCGTCAGCCAAGCTCTGAGCTTCGCTTCGTCACGTAGCGCGCCAGGTGCGCGAAGCAGTTCCAGCCAGGCGTCCTGACAAACGTCCCTGGCATCGGCTTCGCTCAAGCGGTAGGCCTTCAGCGCCTTGAGCACCACGGCCGACACCGCGTTCACGTCCCACATCCCGGACTCTCCCCTCCCGGCGGCTTGCGCCCGCCGCGCCGATCACCGAACGCGACTTCGACGGCACGCACCGCAGCAGGGATCCGGCTCGAGGGTTGAAAACATCAGGTCACCGAGGATTTGAGTAGTTCCACCCCTCCCCGGATGGCCGCCTGTCACATACCGAGAGTGATCGACTTCGGTACTCCAGGCACCGGAGCCGGTTGCGTCGTTCCGCCTAACGGGCTGGATCGGCGGCGGCTGAAGTGAAACACTCCCCTCCGGTGCTAAAACTGGTGCAGCCCCGGGGAACTGTGACCTGACCGGAAGAGACCCCAAAGCAAGATCGAACTCACGCGGAAAACGTGGGCTTCAGGCGCGGACGGTGGTGATTGCTGTGACTGGTCCGGCAGTCGTGCGCCGTCGCGGCCTCAGTGCACCGAAAACCGGCGCGCGAATCCTTTTCGCGGGCGGGCTCGCGCTCTCCGGCTGGATCCTCGGCGCCGTCCTGAGCGCCCCCGCTTCGGCCGACGAGAAGTCTCCCGTGACGCCGGAGACCTCCGTGGTCCAGCCTTCGGACGAAGCCGGATCCGGGAAAACGACTACTCCCGAGGAGCCCACTGAGTCCACTTCGGACTCCACCGAGACCGAGATTCCGAAATCCGCTGAGACCACCGAAACCCCGGCAACCGAGCCTGCTCCCGTCGTGAACGAGGAGCCTGAGGCCGCTGTCGAGGAAGAGGCCGTTTCGAGCGCGAGTTCCGTCGAGAAGACCTCTTCTCCGGAGCCTGTGGCGAAGACCGCGAAGTCGTCCAACGGTTTGCTGGGCGGCCTCATCGGCGGCGTGCTGAACGTCGTCACCAACACGGTCGGCGGCGTCGTCGAAACCGTCGGCGGGGTCGTCGGCGGAATCGGCGACCAGGTCGTCGCGCCGATCCTCACGCCGAATCCGTGCTGCGGCGGGGGTGACCCGGTGATCCTGCCGGGCACCGGCGACATGCTCGATCCCGTTTTCGGCGGCGGCTCCGGTGGGTCGGCGAGCGGCTCGGTCAGCATCGCCGTCCCGGCCAAGACCGCCACGGCGAACACGCCCGCGCCGAACACCCCGGCGCCGAGTCCGTCCGCTCCCGCCGAGGCGCCCGTTCCGGCGACGGCGGCCCAGAACCACCGCGTCACCCTGCCGGTCCGGGTCAAGTCCGACGTCCAGCCCGCTCCGGGCGCGCCCGCCGAGTCCGACACGCACGCGTCCCCCGATGGCGGCGGCTCGGGCGGCGGTGGCGGCATGCCGAACACGCCGGTGGCCCCGATCGCGCCCACGACGACCGCCCAGCCCGGGCACGACAACACCGGTGGCGGCCGCGGGCCGCTCGCCGTGCTCGACGCCGGTATCCCCGCCACGCAGCTGAAACTCCTCGGAACCGGCTGCGACCACGAAGGCGAGCGCACCGGCAGGGAAGCCGCGCTTCCCGCCACCTCCCCCGACTGACCTGACCGGGTCGCCGGGGAGAAGTACGTCCAAACCAAGATCAACTTCGGTTTTCGACGTCCGTTGACTCCTCTGGCACAAGCCGCTTTCGCCTGCCCCTCTTTCAGGCAACCCCTTTGTCTTTCCGAACGGCCGACCGCGCCCGGCCGGTTCGGATCCCGGCCCCGGCGCCGCGCTGCCCCTGCGGCGCCGGGACCAGCACCGGGTGGACTTCGGGGGCTTCTGCTCACCGCGCCGAGCAGGAGCCGGCCAAGCTCGAAGTCCGCCTGAACCGCGGGCGGTTCCCGGCACGTCGAGGGGCTGTGCCGGGTAACCGCCGCGGTGCCCGTCCCGGGGTTTCGACCTCGGGGCGGGCCGGATAGCCGGTGCGCTGGTCGTGCGGCGCCGATGCCCTCCCTGGAGCATCGGCCGCCCCGCCGGCGCACCGGCTATTTCCGTTTCCGCCCCTTTCCCGCAATTCGTCACCTACTTGCGGCTTTCACCCTTCGCAAGTAGGTGACGAATTGCGGGGAGTCAGGTGACCTGGACGGCCACCGGGGCGACCGTCGCGGGTGTCGCGGCCACCGAAGCGGCGGCCGCGCCCAGCCGCCGTACGGCCTCGAAAAGCCTCTCGGCCGGAAGCGCGTACGGCAGCCGCAGCCAGCGCTCCAGTCCACCGTGGACACCGAACCGCGAGCCCGGCGCCACCTGCACCCCGTGCCCCGCCGCCGCGACGGCCAGCCGCGTGCTCATCGGCTCCGGCAGACGGCACCACAGCGAAAGCCCGCCGGGCGGCACGGTGAACGTCCAGTCCGGGCAGTACCAGTTCAGCGCGCCGGTCAACGCGTCACGCAGGGCCAGCGTCTCCTGGCGGCGGTGCGCCAGCGCGGACCCGCCGTCGTCGAGCAGTTCGGCGAGGACGAGCTGCTCGAAGACCGGCGACCCCAGGTCGACGGCGAACCGCGCCGCGATCAGCCTGCCGATGACGTCCTCGGAAGCGCGGATCCAGCCGAGCCGCAGCCCCGCCCAATGCGACTTGGACGCGGAGCCGATCGTGATGCCGAGATCGCCCGCGAACGCGCCCAGCGGCGGCGGCCCGTCGACCGGATCGCCTTCGAGGTCCAGCTCGACCAGCGTCTCGTCGATGATCGCCGGGGTCCGCGCACGGCTCAGCGCGGCCGCGAGCCGCTCCCGGCCGACGGCGTCCAGGCGCAGACCGGTCGGGTTCTGGAAGTCCGCGACGAAGTACGCGAGCCTCGGCGCGGATTGCCGCAGCGCGGCCTCGATCCCGACGATGTCCCAGCCGGTGACCGGATCCAGCGGCACCGGGACCGGGATGGCGTGCGCGGCGCCGATGGCCTCCAGCGAGTTCGGGTACGTCGGCTGCTCGACCAGCACCCGGTCGCCGGGACCGGCCAGCATGCGCAGGACCTGCACGAACGCGTGATGCGCGCCGTTGGTGACCATCACCTGATCGGCGTTCGTCGGCAGCCCGCGTTCGGTGTAGCGCCGAGCGATCCGCTCACGCAGGATCCGCAGGCCGCGTACGTGATAGCCGTTCTCGCCGAGGTGATCCACGAGCGCCTTCCGCGCGGCGTCCACGGCGGGCACCAGGCCGGGGATGGCAGGCGGACAGGCTTGCGCGAGGTCGATGAGGTCCTCGCCGGTCGGCAGGATCGGGTCCCGGCCGCGGCCGCCGGGTGACGCGATCCAGGAACCGGCTCCACGACGGCTGGCGACCAGATCGTCGGCCCGCAGTTTGTCCAGCGCGGCACCGATCAGCGTGCGGCTGACCTCCAGCGCGTCGGCGAGCTCGCGTTCGGCCGGGAGCCTGGTGCCGAGCGGGAGCCTGCCGTCGAGGACCAGCAGCTCGACGGCGGCCGCGAGATCCGCCGCACCGTGTCGAGAACCACTCTGCCGCCAATTCCCCAGCAAAACGGCCAATTTCGCACCCGAAACGCGTCCAGTCAGCGGGATCAGCGGTTCCATAAGGCCAATTGTTCCAGATTGGCCATGGTCAAGGTAGCCACTTACCCCCGATCGTGCACTCGTGGCACTGAAACTCGATCTCCGACCCGTCGGCATCTCCCAAGACACCATCCGCCGCTCGATCCAGCTCGTCGCCGGACTCGTCCTCTACGGCGGCAGCATGGCCATGCTGACCAGGTCAGGACTCGGCCTCGACCCGTGGGACGTGCTCCACGAAGGCCTGATGAAGATCACCGGCCTGTCGTTCGGCACGGTCACCGCGATCGCGTCGGTCCTGGTGCTCCTGCTGTGGATCCCGCTCCGGCAGCGGCCGGGGATCGGCACCGTCGCCAACATCGTGGTCATCTCGCTCACCGTCGACTTCGTGCGGCTCTTCCTGCCCGACCAGGACGTGCTCGGCTGGCAGCTCCTCAACCTGGTCGCCGGTGTCGTGCTCAACGGTCTCGGCGCCGCGGTCTACGTCGGCGCGCGGCTCGGCCCCGGCCCCCGCGACGGTCTGATGACCGGGCTGTCGGCCCGGACGGGCAAGTCGATCCGCCTCGTCCGGACCCTCATCGAGATCACCGTCCTGGCCGCCGGCTGGCTGCTCGGCGGCACCGTGGGCGTCGGCACGGTTCTCTACGCGCTCGCCATCGGACCGCTGACGCAGGCGTTCCTGCCGTACGTCATCTGGCGGGAGCGCACCCACCCGTGATCGGAGGCGTAACTCGCGTGATCAGGGACGTGACTCGCGTGATCAGAGGCGTAACTCGCGTGCTTGGAGACGTAACTCGCGTGTGCGGCCTCGGATCACGCGAGTCCGGTGACACTAGCTGGCCTCCCGTTGGTCCAGCAGGCGCCGGACGGCGAGGTAGTCGATACCCCGCTGCGCGAGGACGTCGGCGGCCACGCCGGGGACGGCGGTCATCGCGAGCAGGAGATGCTCGCCTTCGATGCGCTTGCTGCCGACGTCGATGGCTTCGCGAAGGCTCTTCTCCAGCACCTTCTTCGCTTCCGGTGTGAACGGCCGATGGCCGCGCCCGGTACGACGGCCGCCGGTCAGCGCGCCGGGGCCGTGGGTCTGCTCGACCCGCTCGACGACGTGCTCGACGTCGATGCCGAAGCCGCTCAGTGCTTCGACGTCGGCGTCGCTCATCCCACCCCGGCGGCGTACTCGCCGGAGGTCGTCGGCGAGTTCGTCCGCCGGGCAGCCCAGTGCGGTGAGCACGCCGGTGTGCCGGGCGAGGGACGTCAGCAGGTGCAGTGGGTCGACGTTCCCGGACACCTCGTCCGACGCGACGCGCTGGGCTCCGACGACGACTTCGCGGGCTTCGGTGGTGAAGCGTTCGAACATCAGTGCCTCCCGTACTTCTTGTGCACCGCTTGCCTGCTGACCCCCAGCTCGGCCGCGATCTCCTGCCAGGACCAGCCGTGCACCCGCGCGCTGCGGACCTGCACGGCCTCGAGTTGTTCCAACAGCCGGCGCAAGGCGGCGACGGCGCGCAATCCCACTCGGGGATCGCGGTCACCGGCTCGCGCGGCCAGATCTGTCGCTTCGGTCATGACGTCAACCTACGTTGACATCACGCCCACGTCAACCTCGGTTGACAGTTAGGGTCGGGGACATGCCCCAGATCTCAGTGGCGGAAAGGGACGGAGTAGGCGCGGACGGAGCGACGCGCCCGACCGAAGACCATGTCGCCGTACTCGGTAACGCCGTGGTGGTGCTCGACGGGGCGACCGCGCCGCGGCCGGATCTGCCGTCCGGCGGCTGGTACGCGAGCCTGCTCGTTCACAGTCTGTCGCGGGCTTTGAGCACGGAACCCCAGGCGGATCTCGCGGTGCTCCTGGCCGAGTCGATAGCCGACGTCGCACGTCGTGAAGGCCTCGAACCGGGGCGATCGCCGTCGAGCACGGTCGCGATCGCACGTTGGACGGACGACACCGTCGACGGGCTGGTGCTCGCCGACAGCCCGATCGTCGCCTTCGGTCCTTCGGGTGCCGATGCGCTCACCGACGACAGGCTGGTCTCCCTGCGCGAAGGCGGCCAGCTCCGTACAGGCGCCGACGTCCGCGCGAAACGCAACGCGCCGGACGGCTTCTGGGTCGCCGAAGCGGAACCGAAGGCGGCCGCCGAAGCCGTACGCCGCAGCTGGCCGCGCTCGGAGGTCGACGCCCTGCTCCTGGCGACGGACGGTGTCGCGATCGGTGTCGACGAGTACGAGCTGTTCGACTGGCCGGAAGTGCTCGACATCAGCAGGCAGCGTGGTCCGGACGCCGTGCTCGACGCGGTGCGCACGGCGGAGAAACAGGACCCGGACGGCGAGCGCTGGCCCCGCGCGAAAAGGCACGATGACCAGCTACTGGTACTGGTCGACTTCGGGGTAGCCCCAGGGTAAAACCGGGGGCTTCCCGGATCGGAAATCCGCGACGGCACGACCACGCTGAACGCATGACGTTCCCTGGGGAGAGATCGAGGACCAAGCCCTGGCTGATCGCGTCTGGCGCGGCCATCGGCTGGGCACTGTTCACGATGGTCGTGCTCCACCTGATCAGCTCACGCGATCCGGTGTTCGACACGCTGTCCAGTTACGCCTACGTCGACCGTGGCACCGGCATGCTCGGTGCCAGCGTGCTCTCCCTGTCGATCGGCTCGCTCACCGCGCTCGGCGCGCTGGCCGCGGCCGGGATCCAGCTCAGCCGCACCACGAAACTGCTGTTCGTGCTGTGGTCGCTCGGGTTGGCGGCGGCCGCGATCTTCCCGGCGAGCTACCCCGAATTCCCGGATCCGGTCAGCGGCGAGATCCACCTGTACGCGTGCCTGATCGCGTTCCTCAGCCTGCCCGCCGCCGGATTCACCCTGCGCGACAACCTGCGCGGAACGCCCGCGGCCAAGCTGGTCGGCCGCCTGGCGTGGGGCAGCGCGGCAGGGCTGATCGTCTTCGGGCTCAGTTTCATCTTCGTGCGCCTGTCCGACATCCCGTTCTTCAAGACGCTGACCGACATCGCGCCGGTCGGTGTCATGCAGCGGGTTTCATTGGTGGCGCACGTGGTCCTGATCGCCGGGATGCTGAAGGTCGCGTCAGCGGCTCACCGCGTCGGCGAATTCGGGGGCGTAACCGTAGAGGCCGGGCAAACCGCCCGTGTGCAGGAAGACAACGTGCTCGTCGGCCGCGAAATGGCCTTCGGCGGCCCAGTCGATCAGCGCGGCGCCCACTTTGCCGGTGTACACGGGATCGAGCGCGATCCCTTCCGTACGGCCGAAAAGCCGCACCGCGTCCCAGGTCCCGTCGGTCGGGATGCCGTAGCCGGGGCCGATCGTGCGGTCGTCGATATGCAGGCCGTCGAGTGACGGCGGCTCGGTCCCCAGCAGTACCGACGCCGCGATGGTGAGATCGGCCAGGTTGTCGAGGGCCTCGTCGACCGGATGGCTGACGCAAGCGATGTCCAGTGTCAGCCAGTCGAGGTCCGCCGTTCCGACGATGAGCCCGGCGGAGGTCCCGCCGCTGGCGTGCGGGGCGACCAGCCGTGCCTTGGTGATGCCCAGCTCGGCGAGCTGCCCGGCGATCTCCCGCGCGGCAGCCACGTAGCCGAGCGCCCCGACGCCGTCGGAACCGCCGACCGGGAACGTGGCCACCTCGCGGCCCTCGGCCGCGGCCTCGGTGATCAGCCGCTCGTAGGTCCTTCCGGTCTCCTCGCCGTCGCGGCAGATGTGCACGTTCGCGCCGAAGAGGTGGTCGAGGGACACGTTGCCGGACCGCTCGTACGCGTCGCCGTCGCGAGGGACCTTCGCGGTGAGCACGAGTTCGCACCGCAATCCCAGCTTCGCGCAGGCCGCGGCGGTCTGGCGGCCATGGTTGGTCTGAAGCGCGCCGAAGGTGATCACCGTGTCGACGCCGCTCTCGATCGCCGCGCCGAGCAGGAACTCGAGTTTGCGCAGTTTGTTGCCGCCCACGCCGAGTGGATGCACGTCGTCCCGCTTGAGCAGCAGGTTCGGCAGACCGAGGGCCTCGCCCAGCCGGGGTGCCGGATGCAGCGGCGTCGGGTAGCCGCCGAGGTCGACGCGGGGGAAGCGATCGAGGTTCATGAAAGTCACGTAACCACATCGAAGCTACTCGGTGGTATCGTTCGTTTGAACGAACGAGACGTGCAGGGGGATCCCATGACCACCTCGAAGGCGGACCTCGTCGATGGGCCCTCGGCGGTAAAAAGTGCCTCGGACCTCGCGTTCACCGGCCTGGCCGAACAGGCCTCGATGCTCGTCGCCGGAGTCACGACGTCAGTCGAGCTCACGCGCTTGGCGCTCGAAAAGGCCGAAGCCAGTCAGCCGGTTCTCAACGCCTTCAAATGCCTTCGCGCCGAAGAAGCCCTTCGCGAGGCCGAGGAGGCCGACCGGAGACTCGCCGCCGGCGAAACCGCTCCCCTGCTCGGCGTCCCCACCGCGATCAAGGACGACCTCGACGTCACCGGGCTGCCCACGGCGTTCGGCTGCGAAGGCGACTTCTCCGTCGCGACGGCGGACTCCCCGCCCGTCGCCGCGCTCCGGCGGGCGGGCGCGGTGCTGATCGGGAAGACCAACACCCCGGAACTCGGCCAGTGGCCGTTCACCGAAGGCCCGGCGTTCGGCGCGACCCGCAACCCGTGGGACACCGAACGCACCCCGGGCGGTTCCTCGGGCGGCGCGGCGGCGGCCATCGCGTCGGGGGTGATCGCCGCCGCGCTGGGTTCCGATGGGGCCGGGTCGATCCGGATCCCGGCCGCGTGGACCGATCTGGTCGGGATCAAACCGCAGCGCGGCCGTGTCCCGACCGAACGCGAACTCTTCCACGGCCTGACCGTGGTCGGCCCGCTCGCGCGCACCGTCGCCGACGCGGCCCTGCTGCTCGACGTCGCGGCGGGCACCCGCCCCCCGTTCCAGTCCGCCGCCCCCCGCGAACCCGGCCGGGCGCGGATCTGGCCGTCCACAC